>CBINJQ010000022.1:0-22533 GCA_966251015.1 uncultured Akkermansia sp.
TTCAGGCTCGGCCAGCCCATCGCCACCACCGGCACCACCGGCGACTCCGGCCTCGCCGGCCTGCTCGCCCGCCTCCAGTCCGACTGGTCCGTCGTCGAGTCCCGACTCGGTATCAATAATCCGGATACCTACGGCACCCTGTTCTCGCTCCGCCAGGAACTCTTCCGCATCCGCACCGACCAGGCCACCACCGAGGACGACAAGGCGTGGAAGCAGATCCTCGAGCAGCACATCATGAGCAACGTGCTCAACGACCCCGACGTCGCCGAGTATGCGCGCAACATCCGCAAATCCGACGGCTCCGCCGTCCCCGGCATCGTCATCCCCTTCACCACCACCATCGGCCACGGGCTCAACTTCTTCGGCCTGCCCCTCGCCGCCGGCGACCACGCCTACACCGCGTCCAACTTCGCCACCAAGATCGCCGCCTCCGGCATCGTGCTGAAGGGCTACATCGGCATGGACCCCTACGCCATCGGCACGCCCTCCGCCGGCGGCCCCGCCAGCTCGAACCCCGACGCCCTCGGCGCCACCCCCTACGTCTATCTCATCCCCGTCGGCATCGACAGCATGCTGGCCCCGCCCCTCGGCGACACCGCCGAGGTCCGCTCCTGGAGCGTCAAGGACCAGGCCATTCCGCTGCCCTTCAACCTCGGCCAGAGCGACTTTTCCTCCACCCAGTTCTTCACCCCCGAAGGCACGCTGAACGAAAAACTCTGGATCACCCGCAAGCACCAGGCCTTCCGCCCGGTCAACGATCCCGCCTACTTCTACAGCACCCTGCCCGGCGAGTTCACCAACCGCCGCCTCGTCGGCCGCAGCGTCTGGAACAGCCAGTGGAAACTCGTGATCCCCGCCTACACCCTCCTCAACCAAGAGCAGGACGGCCTCGACCGCTTCGTCCGCAGCGTGACCGACATCCAGCTCTTCCTCCGCACCTACTCGCACTCCGGCAACTGACATGCGCCCGGCCCTGCTCCTGATCTCGCCCTTTCTCGTGGGCCTCCTCGTGACGCTCGGCCTCGCCCTGCGACCCGGGCCGCCCGCCCGCCCGCCCGCCGCCCCGTTCGCGGAGAACGAGGTCGCGGCTCCCGCCCGGCCGGCGTCCGTGCCCGGCCCGACGCACGCAGCCTTTTCGCCCGAGGACGTTTTCCGCCGCGCCTTCTGGCGACATCCCACCCCTGCCGACAAGGTCGTCCACGCCGAACGCATCGAGTCGGCCGATGCCTCGGCCGCGGTCGGCTCCTGGCGTTGGTTCGTCGCCGTCCATCCGGGACCCGAACTCCTCGCCGCCCTGCGCGCGCCAGACACCTTTGGTCTCCGACGCGTCGAATCCGCCGACCTCGCCATCAACGCCTCTTCGCCCGCTTGGTTCCCCGTCTCCGCTCCAACGGATTTTGAAATCCTGCGCGCTCCGACCGGCGGACTCACCGTTCTCTACCGGGCCAAGGACAACCTCCTCTACGCCACCGACCATGGCGCCGGCTTCGCCCCGCCGCGTCTCTAGAGAATTTCAAATGAAAATCACCTCCCGGCGTGTCGTCCACGTATGGTATCGCCGTGTTCCGCTTTCGCCCCGAAACGTCGGCGATGTTCTGACCACGTAATCGTCATCGCCGCGAGCGCGGCTCCCTGAAACCGACCCCGGCGCGACGCTAAACGATTCCGCTCCGTCTCGCTTCTTCCACAAAGGCCGCCCACCCCTCCGCCGCCGGCTGCCCCGCCCGCAGTCGCAAAGGATAATCCGACCCGAACAACACCTGGTCCGCTCGCACGCTCACCCCGCGCATCGCCCAGGATTTTTCCCCGTAGATCAGCGGCGCCGCCGCCGTGTCCACGAACACGTTCCCAAGATCGCGCACGTCAAATCCGCCCGCCCAGTGCGCCAGCACAAATTCGACTCGAGGCCACGCTTTCGCCAAGGCCCTGAAATCGCTTTCCGGCGTCAACACCATGCCGGGGTAAGGCTTCGCGCGCGGCTCAGTGACATGCAGGTTGACCCGCCACCGCCAATCCTGGGCGAGCTCCAGCGCCGCGCGCATTCCTTCGCTCTCGATGCTCACGCCCACGCTGTGCGGCGACAACTCCCCCAGCCCGCTCAACCCTTCGTCGCGCGCCCGTCTCAGCTCCGCCTTCGCCTCCGCCGCCGTCGCACCCGGATGAATCGTCGCATATGCCGCCAGACGATCCGGGTGCGACATCACCCAGGCGCCCATCGCCCGGTTGTGCCATTCGCACGTCTCCGCATTTTCCCAATACCAGCCCAGCAAAACCACGCGCGCCACGCCCGCCCCGTCCATCGCGCGCAGCAGCTCGGCCACGTCGGGAAACTCCTGGACCGGCGACCCGTCGCGCCGTTTCCGCGCGCACATCTCCGCCCATTTTTTCTCGCCCTTGGCCGCCGCCCATCCCGCGGGGTCCCGGTTCAACTCCGCCGGATACAGATGCACATGATGATCGACGAGCCCCATGGATGAATACCTCCGCCACAAATCACAGCGAACCGCGAGGCCGGAACAAACCCGGAAACTCCGCCACGCCCCGAAAGGCGGGACCGGACCGCCGGGCCCGCCGCACGCCGACGGTCGAACCCGGCGGCGACCCCGTCGCAAAGCGCCTTGGCTCTACTTTGGCAAGTTGAGGCCCCGGTGATCGTTCGCCCGACATCTGGAGAATTGTAGCCACGCCCGTCCCCGGGCGTGATCCGAACCCACGCCCGGGGACGGGCGTGGCCACACCGGAATCATCCCGGCCGGGCGTGCTCCGGCACATATCACCAAAGTGGAATTAGCCCGCGTTGGCGGCCTCCAACTCCTCCCAGCGGGCGAAGGCAGTGGCGTGCTCGGCCTCGATCTCGCGCAGGCGGGCCTCGGCGGCGCGGACCGTGGCCGCGTCGGACTTGAAAAACTTCGGGTCGCCCAGCTTCGCCGCGAGCCCGGTCTGCTCCGTCTCCAACTTCTCGATACGGGCGGGCAGCTCGGCCAGCTCGCGCTGCTCCTTGTTCGTCAGCTTGCGGCCGGAGGACTTCTTCTCGGCCGGCGCGGGCGCGGAGGCCGGCGTGGCGATGGCCCGGGCGTTGGCCTTCGGCGCGGCGACCGGGGCCTTGGCCTGCTTGGCCTTCTCCGCCACCCAGTCGCTGTAGCCGCCGATGAACTCCTCGATGCCGCCGCGGCCGTCAAAGACGAAAGTCCCGGTCACGACCTCGTCGAGGAACTTGCGGTCGTGGCTGACCACGAGCACCGTGCCCTCGAACTCGACGAGAAGGTTTTCGAGCAGGTCGAGCGTCTCGGCGTCGAGGTCGTTGGTCGGCTCGTCGAGCACGAGCACGTTCGCGGGCTTCGTGAAGAGGCGCGCGAGGAGCAGCCGGTTGCGCTCGCCGCCGGAGAGCACGCGGGCGGGAGTGCGCGAGCGGGTCGCGTCGAAGAGAAAATCCTGGAGGTAGCTGATGATGTGGCGCGAGCGGCCTTGCACGGTGACATGCGAGTTCCCGTCGGAGACGTTGTCGGCCACGGTCTTCTCGTCGTCGATCTGCGCGCGGAGCTGGTCGAAGTAGACGACCTCCAGTTTCGTGCCGTGCTTGAGCACGCCGCCCGTGGGCTGGAGTTGCCCGAGGAGGAGTTTGAGAAAGGTGGTCTTGCCCGCGCCGTTCGGCCCGATGAGGCCGATCTTGTCGCCGCGGGTGATGATGGTGGAAAAATCGCGCACTATCGGCGCCGCGCCCGGATAGGCGAAGGACAGGTTTTCCGCGTCGATCACCTTCACCCCCGACTCCTCGGCGGAGGAGATCCTGATGTTCGCGTTGCCCGCGCGCTCCCGGCGGGCCTTGCGCTCGGCCCGCAGCGCGTAGAGCGCCTCGATCCGGGCCCCCGCGCGCTTGCGCTGGGCCTTCACGCCGCGGCGGATCCACTCCTCCTCCTGCGCGAGCTTTTTGTCGGCGGCCGCGCGCTGGCGCTCCTCGGCCTCGAGACGCTCGGCGCGGCGCACGAGAAACACGTCGTAGGGGCAGGCCCAGTTGGTGAGCACGCCGCGGTCCAGCTCGACGATGCGCGTGGCGAGTTTTTGCAGGAACGCGCGGTCGTGCGTGACGAAGAAGAGCGCGATCTTCTCGCTGAGCAAAAATTCCTCGAGCCAGAGGATGCTCTCGATGTCGAGGTGGTTGGTCGGCTCGTCGAGGAGGAGCATGTCGGGCTTGCTCGCGATGGCGCGGCCGAGGAGCACGCGGCGCTTCAGGCCTCCGGAGAGCGTCGAGACTTCCGCATGCGGGTCGAGTTGCAGGCGCGCGATCAGATCCTCCACGCGCACGTCGATCTCCCAATCCTCCTCGTGTCCGCCGGCGTCGCGGCGCACGCCGCTCGCGACCACGTCGTGCACGGAACCGGCGAGATCCTGCGGCACCTCCTGCACGAGCCGGGCGAAATGCGCGCCGGGCTGGCGGAAAACCTGGCCGCTGTCGGGCTTCATGTCGCCCGCGATGAGCTTCATCAGCGTCGACTTGCCCGCGCCGTTGCGCCCGACGAGGCACACGCGCTCTCCCGGATCCACCTGGAAATTCACGTGGTCGAGGACGGGCGCGCCACCGAAGGCGTGCGAGAGATCGAGAAGACTGAAAAGGGCCATGGAACCGGCCACGCTGAAAATCCGTCCGCCGACATGCAACCTTCCAGACGGGACGCTGACGAAGGGCTTCATGCAGACCGTCTTCGCCACCCTCGCCCGCACCGTGTTGGCCGCCGGGCCATTGGCCCTGCTCCCGATCTCCGCCATGTCCGCCCCCCGAACGATCCCGGTTTTTCTCGGCAACTACAGCGATTCCGTCCACGCGGCCGATTTCGACCCCGCCACGGGCGCGCTGAGCGGCGACCGCGCCGTGGCTCCGCTTGCCAAGGCGTCCTTTCTCGCCCGCTCCGGCGACGGACGCTTCCTCTACGCCGTCGCCGAGGGCGAAGAAGGCTCGCTGCACGCGTTCTCCGTCGACCCGGCCTTCCATCTTGGCGCGTTGAACGCCCGCCCCACGGGAGGCGCCGGCCCGTGCGACGTCGCCCTGTCGCCCGACGGCCGCCTCGTCGCCGTCGCCAACTATTCGGGCGGCAGCGTGATCGTCCACCGGGTGGAGCCCGACGGACGCCTCGGGGCGAAGGTCGCGTTCTTCGCGCACTGCCACGCCTCGAAATCCGTGCCGGACCGGCAGGACGCGCCGCACGCGCACGGTGTCACGTGGGCGCCGAGCGGGCGCTTGCTCCTTGTTCCCGACCTCGGCGCGGACCGCGTTTATCTCTACGCGTGCGATCCCGCCTCGCTCGCCCTCGCGCCCAATCCGCCGCAAGCGTGGCTCGATCTGCCTCGCGGCTCGGGCCCGCGACACGCGTGCTTTTCTCCCGACGGGCGCCACGTCTACATCGTGAACGAGTTGAACAACACGATCTCGGTCGCCGCCCACGATGAGAAGGCGGCCATGCTCACGCTCGTGGAGACGGTGGCCGCGCTTTCCGCCGAACCGACCGCGCCGTCCAAGGCCGCGGAGATCGCGGTGCATCCCGCCGGGCACAGCGTCTACGCCTCGGTGCGCGGCGTCGACACCCTCGCGGTTTTCGCCCGCGACGCCGCAAGCGGCCGGCTCACGCTTCGCGCCCACGTGCCGACTCCGGCGAAACCCCGCCATTTCACGCTCAGTCCCGACGCCCGCTGGCTGCTCGTCGCCGGGCAAGGGGCGAACCAAGTGGCGGTTTTTTCCGTGGATCGCACGAGCGGGATGCTCACGCCCACGGGCTCCACCCTCGCGACACCCAAGCCCGTCTGCCTGCGGTTCTGAGCCACGGGGCGGGCTGGCGAATCTCAAAGGAGACCGGCCCGGGAAATCTTCGGACACCCGCTCCGGAGTATCCGGCAGGAACGCCGCGCGCGTCCGGTCTGTCTCCATGGCATGGCCGAACAAATTCCTCTTCAATCCTCCAGCGTGGCGCTCGATCTGGGCGACCTCGGTCGCAGCGACGAGATCGCGCCGGACCTCGCCTACAAAAAGACCCTGCTCGTCAACGTCGTCTTCCACGGCCGTCCCGGCGAACGCGGCTGGGTGCTGATCGACGCGGGCATCCCGGGCTCCGCCGAGTCTATTTTCAAGGCCGCCGCCGAGCGCTTCGGCGAACACACGCCGCCCGCCGCCATCGTGCTCACCCACGGCCACTTCGATCACGTCGGCGCCCTCGCGGAACTCGCCGCGGAATGGGAGACGCCGATCTACGCCCACCGCCTCGAACACCCGTTCCTCAACGGAAGTCGCGCCTACCCGCCGCCGCGCCCCGACGTCGGCGGCGGGCTCATGGCGCGCGCCTCCGGCCTGTTTCCGCGCAAGCCGATCGACGTGTCGCGCGGCCTCGCGTTGCTCTCCGAAAACAACGAGGTGCCCTTCATGCCGGGCTGGCGCTGCATCCCCACGCCCGGCCACACGCCGGGTCACGTGTCGCTCTGGCGAGAAGCCGACCGCACGCTCATCGCCGGCGACGCGCTCATCACCACGCGGCAAGAATCCGCCTACGCCGTGCTCCTGCAAAAACCCGAGATGCACGGACCGCCGCAGTATTATACGCCCGACTGGGACGCCGCCCGGGAATCGGTTCGGCGCCTCGCCGCCCTCGAACCGGACCTCGTCGTCGCCGGACACGGCCCCGCTATGCGCGGGCCCGAAATGCGGGAAGCCTTGAAACTTCTCGCCCGCGATTTCGACAACATCGCCCGCCCTCGGCGGTATTAGCGCGGAGCGCTTTCGTTGAGCCGCCAAAGTCGAACGATCAAAGCCCGCAAATTCGCGTTACCGCCACCCCGGCCGCCGCCCAAGACCTTGGCGCGCAAATCGATGATCCATGCCCTCCTTGGCTGCCCGACATGGATTCGAACCATGACTAGGTGAGTCAAAGTCACCTGTGCTGCCATTACACCATCAGGCAAGGAAGGGACCGGGAAACGTGCCGGACCAACCGCGTCGGTCAAGGCCTGATATGCGGGGAAAATCGCGAATCTTCCTCAGCCCGCCGACTCGAAACCCTGAAAAGCCGCCTGCTGGTTGGGGGGGAGACGCACCTGCAAAAACACCCCGTCGTCGCGCTGCTCCTCCTGCTGCACGTGGCCGATCTGATGGGCGCGCGCGATCAGGTCGTAACGGGCGTGCGGGATGAGCAATTTCATTTGTCCGAAGGCGTCCGCGATCAGCTCCAGACACTGGTCCTCCAGCCCCGCCAGGCCCTCGCCCGTCTTGGCGCTGATGAAGATGGCGTCCGGGGCGAGCGAACGCGCCCGCATCAGCTGCGCCTCGTCGGCCGCGTCGACCTTGTTGAAAACCGTGAGCATGCGCTTCGAATCCGCGCCGAGCTCGCCCAGGACGCCGAGCGTGGTCGCGTGGTGCGCCGCGACATTCGGCGCCGTGACGTCGAGCACGTGGATGAGAAAGTCCGCCACGATGGCCTCCTCGAGCGTGGCCTTGAACGCCTCGACCAGCCCGTGCGGCAGGCGGCGGATGAAGCCCACCGTGTCGGTCACGAGGAGCTTTTGATTGCCGCGCAGGAGGAGCTGGCGCGTGGTCGGATCGAGCGTCGCGAAGAGTTTGTCCTCGGCCAGCACGGCGGCGCCGGTGAGCGAGTTGAGCAGCGAGGACTTGCCCGCGTTGGTGTAGCCGACGATGGCGGCGGTGGGCACGGGCACGCGCTGGCGTTTGTGCCGCTGCACGCCGCGCTGCTTGCGCACCTCGCCGAGCTCGCGCTTCAGCTTCACGATGCGGTCGTTCACCAGGCGGCGGTCCTGCTCGAGCTGGGTCTCGCCTTCGCCGCCCATCGCGCCGCCGCCTCCGCCGCCTCCGCGTTGACGCGACAAGTGCGTCCATGCGCGGGTCAGTCGGGGCAAAGAATACTGCATGCGCGCCAAGGCCACCTGGAGCACGGCCTCGCGCGTGCTGGCCCGGTCGGCGAAGATGTCGAGGATCACCTCCTCGCGGTCGATCACCGCCAGGCCGGACAACTTTTCCCAATTGCGCTGCTGCGCGGGCGAAAGCGACTCGTCGATCACGATGAGGTCGGCGTCGACGGCCTTCGCCGCCTCGATGATCTCCTCGGTCTTGCCGCTGCCGACCAGCGTGGCGGGCGTCGGCTGACGCAGGTTGACCAGCTCCTTGTGAACGACCTCGATGCGGAGGTTCTGCACCAGCTCCTCGAGCTCGTTGAGCAGCTCGGCGGCTTCGCCCGGAGCCATTTCGTGGGTCTGGATGCCCACAAGAAAAGCGCGGTCGCAGCGCTTGCGCTCGGTCTTCGGAACCTCGTCGAGAAAGTCGGCCATTAGGAAAGGATCGGTCAGCTTGAGCGAAACTTCGCGCGATGCGAGCGCGGGGCGATGTCTTCGCCTAACGACGGCTCGCCACGCGCACGACCTGCATGCCGGCGGCGCGGGCCGCCAGCACTCCGGGCTCCGCGTCCTCGAACACGAGACACTTTTCCGCCGCCACGCCGATCCGCCGGGCCGCTTCGAGAAACATGTCCGGATACGGTTTGCCCCGCCCGGGGGCGACGTCGTGCGGCGTCACCACCACCGAGAAGAGCGAATCGAGCCCCGCCGCCTTCAAGGCGGGCAACGCGATGTCGGGCGTGCCGCCGGTGGCGATCGCGACGGGATGGCTTCGGGAGATGTTTCGCGCGAAGGCGACGACCGGATCGATCGGCGAAATCTCGTGCAGCTGTTCGAGATAGATCCGCTCCTTGCGGTCCGAAACGCCTTCCGCGCTGCCGATCCGCAGACCGTGCTTCGCCGCGAGCAGCTCGGCCACCTGGATCGAGGGCACCCCTCCGAGCGCATAAAAATAGTCTTCGTCGAGCGGGCCGGCCAACCCCTCGTGCCGGAAGGCCGACTCCCAGGAACGGTAATGCACCGGCATGGTGTCGATGAGTGTTCCGTCGAGGTCGAAGATGTAGCCGGCGAAGTCTCCGGCGGGGATGTCCAACTGCATAAACGAAAACCTTCATCCCCGGGCGGCGTCGCGCGCAACCGAAACCCTCCGGAAACGAGGCGGGGGCGTTACAACCGGCTTGCGACCGCTTATTAAGGCAACAAGGGCGCGACCAACAGGCCCGCCGCGCCGGAGCGGCGACTTTTCCAGAAACCCGCGGCCGGCACGGCACGGTTCCACGCCACCCTGCGGGCGCCCGCGACGGGTTGGTTTACTTCCAAGACACGGCTCGGCTCAATCACCCTGCGGCGAGAGTTCCTTGCCGAACAGCGTCTCCCACATCGCGACGTAGAGCTCGGTGTTGTCCAAGTTCACGGGCAGACGTTCGAGATTAACACCCTCCGCGCGCACGACGACCCCGCCGACCATGTCTTCCTTCGACGAAAACGTCACCCCGAACCAAAAGCGCCGCCCCGCCCGGTCCGGACCGCTAAGGAAGGCTCCGGTCCCCTGCCCGGCCACGCCGTCCATGGGGTTGCCAAGCTTTGTCGTGGTCGGAACCCGTGGCTCCCCCGGCGTCTCGTTCTTCCGTCCGAGGCCGACGATCTGAAGCCCGCTCGCGTCGCTGTCCGCCGCGGTCAGCAGCAAGGTCTCCGGATGCTTCGCGACGAATTCCCGCGCCACGCCGATGGCCGCGTCGGCTCGACGGAACGCCTCGAACAATCCGGAGGCGTTCTGCGCGTTGGCGAAGTCGTCCGTGCCCTCCTCCTCGACGACGAGCGCGAAACGCTTGCCCGTGCGCTCCAGCACGCGCAAAGCCGCGTCCGTCATCTCCGCCGCGGTCGGCGCCTCGGACGCGTAGGGCGCGAGCCCTTTCTCGGCCAAAATCTCCTCGGGCGCCGCGTTGTAGGTCGCGTTCTCGGCGAAGACGCCGAGCAGTTTCTTCACGCCCGCGTCGGCCGCGGCGGCCGCGAGCTCCTCGCGCGTGAAAACCACGGCGTAGCCGGCCGCGCGGGCCTCGGCCACGAGGTCCCGTCCGTCCACGCGATCGCCGGCTCCATGCCGGCCCTGCGCGCCCTTGGGCAGAAGATACCGTTCGCCGGCGGCGAGAATCACGTCCGCGTCGCTCGCGACGATCTTCGCGGCGATGCCGGCGTAGTCCGCGCGCTTCAGGCTGCTGGCGAGAAACACGCCCGTGCCCGGCTCGGCGATCTGGCCGGTTTGCACGATGCCGACCGCGAGACCGGCCCGCTTGGCCTCGACAAGCAAAGGCGCGTCCGCGCCGGAACGCGCCACGATGGGTTTGTCGCCATCCATGCCGTAGGAATCGGCGACGACCTTCACGCCCCAGGCATGCACGGTGCCGCCGCCGTGCGAGGTCGGCGAGAGCCCGTCGGCGAAATGCGAGCGATACAACGCGACCCCCGGCAGACGATCCCAGTTGGTCCGGCCGTCGGGTCCGACCGTCGCGATGCGAAAGGCGTTCCAGGCCGCGAGCGACGATCCGTCCGGATGGACGAGGATCACGTTGCCCGCCTGCGGCGGAGCGGCCAAAATCGGCGAAGCGACAGCGAGAAGGGCGAGAGCGAACGGGAGCCGTTTCATCCCGCGAACGCTGCGCCTCGGGCAAACATCGGGCAAACGCAAAGCCCGCTCGTCACGCCCCCGTCACTCGCGCCGCGTCCAGGCCAGAAGCAGACCGCCCGCGACGCCCGCCGCGAGCGTCACCAGCCAAAACAAGACCGGACCGGCCCCCTCGAAGCCGTTGTGGAGATTCATCCCGAACAAGCCGCCGATGGCGGTCACGGGCAGAAACACCGCCGCGAGCAGATTGAGCCGGTGCCCCGTCCGCGCGATACGCCCGGCCTGCTCCGCCTGTTCCTCGCTCTTCCGCGCGAGCAGAAACTCGAGGCCGACCCGCGCGTCCTCGCGCACAAGCTCGATCGTCCGCTCCGCCTCTCCGGCTAGATCGCGCAGGTTGATCAGCTCCGGATCGTCCACCGCCTGCCGCGCCTCTTGCAGCGCGTGATGCAGATTGCGCGTCGCGCGGCCGACCGGCACGCAGCGGCTCACGATCTCGTGCAAGGTCGCGGCCGTGTCGTCCTCCTTTTCGAGTCGTTCCTCGAGTTGCTGCGCCGTCTGCGCGTAGCCCTCCACGAGGCGTTGTAAACTCCGCAGCCCCTCGACGCTGAACGTGGATTTCCACCTCCCTTGCGGGTCGCGCCAGAAAAAGGCCGCCTTGCGCCCGTAACCGCCGGCCTCGGGCACGGCGTGGAGCACAAGGAGCAGGTGCCCGTCGGCAACCATCGCACGCTGCCGCCCGGCGCGATTGCCCAGGCGACGCCGGAAGATCGAGGGAACCGCCCAATCGGAGGGCAGCAAGGACGAGCCGAACGACGGCGACGAGGGAACCGGAGGAGGAATGGCGGCCATGGCGGAGTGGATTATCCGGGGAAAGGAAAACAAGAAAGCCCCGTCGCGGAGGAGACGGGGCCGAAGGGTTGCACGAGCAGGCGAGGATCAGTTCTTGGCGATGTCGCTCAAGCCCGATCCCGAACCGCCGCCGGAGCCTCGGGTGAGATCGGGGATCAGTCCGCCCTTGCCCAGATCGAGGCCGAGTTCGCTGATCATCTTTTCCACGACGGGCACCTGGAGGCGGTATTGAAGCAAGGCGTTCACGAGCTGATTGGGCAGGCCCGCGCCGCCGTTGCCCGCGCCGCCGCCGTCGAGACCGGCGCCGCCTCCGCCGCCCGCGACGCCGTTCGAGCCGGGCATGCCGTGGATGTGGAGCATGCGGATCGAATCGATCTTCTCGGCCGGCTTCATCGCGGCGGCGATGACCTGCTCGAGCTTCGCGACGAGGTCCTTGCGGACCTCGAAGGCCATGATCGCCTCGCCGAGGAGGTTCTTCGCCTCGTTGATCGCCTGGAGACCCGCGGCCTCGACTTCGAAACGCTTCGCGTCGGCCTCGGCGACGATGCGCACGCGGTCGGCTTCGGCCTGTGCCTGGGTGCGGAGCGCGGTGGCGCGGTCCTCGGCGGCCTTGCGCTCGGCCTCGGCGGCGACGACGACCTTCACCGCGTCCTGCTCGGCCTGTTCGCGGGCCTTGATGACGACGATCTCCTTCGCGCGCTCGGCGGCGGCGACTTCCTGCACGGTCTTCACCTCTTCCTCGGCCTTCACCATCACGGCCCGCGCGGCGGCGGCCTCGGCGTCGGCCTTGGAGAGCTCCTCCGACTTCTTGGCGACGGCGATGCGCGCCTCCTGGTTGGCGATGTCGATCTCGCGCTTGCGCTGAATGTCGCGCGCGGTGACGGCCTTGTCGGCGTTGATGTTGGCCTCCTTCACCGCCTGCTCGGCGATGATCTGCGCCTCCTTGCCCTCCCGCTCGCGCTCGGCGCGCTCGCGGGCGATACGCGCTTCCTGCGCGGCCTTGGCCATCTGGATGGCCTGCTCCTGCTCGAACTGGGCCTGGGCCTCGATCTGGCGCACGGTCAGGGACTGGCGCTCGACCTCGAGGTTCTTCTGCTCGATGGCGAGGCGGGTGTTCTGCTCGGTGTCGTTGCGCTCCTTGCGCTTGCTCTCGGTGATCTCGGTGAGCTTGGCGAGACCCTGCGCGTCGAAGGCGTTGGAGTCCTTGAAAAACTCGCGCGAAGTCTGGTCGAGCTCGGTGAGCGACACGGACTCGAGCTCGAGGCCGTTGCGGCTGAGATCCTCGGTCACGGCCTTCTGCACCTGCATGACGAACTCGACGCGTTTCTCGTGCAGCTCGTCCATGCTGAGCGTGGCGGCGACGGCGCGAAGGGCGTCCACGAACTTGCCCTGGAGCTGGCCGGTCAGCTCGTCGGGGCGGAAGGTGCGGTGACCGAGGGTCTGGGCGGCGACCATGATGCTCTCCACGGTCTTGGCCACGCGCACGTAGAACTCGGCGCGCACGTCCACGCGCAGGCGGTCGCGGGTGATGAGCGCGTCCTGGTTGCGACGCTGCACCTCGAGGCGGAGCGTTTGCAGGTTCACCTCGGTGATCTGCTGGAGAAAGGGCAGGACGATGGTGCCGCCGTCGGTGATGACCTTGCCGCCGCCGAAACCGGTGCGCATGAGGGCGCGCTCGGGGTTCGCCTTGCGGTAGAGCTTGGCCAGGAGGGCTCCGAGGAGCACCACGAAGATGAAGACGCCGACGGCGCCGAGGACGAGGGGGAGTGATAGATCAGGCATGGACGGAAATCGAAAAGGGGTCGGAAAACGGAGGGTTGATCGGCCGCGCGAGCCGCTCAGCGATTCGGCGCGCGCGAGGGATTGGGATGCGTGATCACGGTGTAGAACGCGCCACGTCGGCCGACGATGAGCAGGATCTCGCCCGCTTGGTAGCGTTCGCCGTCGCGATCGGAGTAGGCCATCGCGTGGTGCGTCGTGCCGCCCGCGTCGCGAAACTTGATTTGCCCGGCCTCGTCGGGGCCGATGGCGCCTTGCACGAGCTCGGCCTCGTGGCCGATGAAGGACTCGGTGCTGACCGCGCTGGTCTCGACGTCCTTGGGCCAGATGCGTCCGAGGCCGAAGTTCAGCAGCCGCAGCAAGGGCAGCGCGACGAACACGCAGCCTCCCATGACGAGCGGCCAGAAGAGCGCGAACCCGATGGTTTGGAGCAACAAGGATTGAACCGTGATTCCCGCCACTCCGACAAAGAGCAGGAAACCCGCGACCGACACGAGGTAGGGCACGCGTCCCAGGCCAAGCCAGTCCAGCACGCTCCAATGCCCCGTCGCGTCCGGCAGATCGATGTCGGCGCTCAGGTCGAGGCCGAGCTCGGTCCCCGCCCCGGTGAAGACCATGATTATCTCCAGCAGGGAGATGAGCAGGAACAGGAGAAAAACGACGCTAAAGGGCCAGACTTGAGCGTGGGTCAGCAATTCGACGAAGCTCATGAAGCGGATGAAGTGGCGCGAAGCCGGTCAAAAGCCGAGGCGAAGTTTCCGCCCCGGCTTAATTAGTAGAAGAGGATGCCGTGACTTCAGTTGTTGGAAGGCTCGACGGACGGGCTGGACGGATTGAGCCGGGCCTTGAGCTGCTCGAGGCGAACCTGCACGCGGTTGTCGCGCGCGACGGCTCCGAGATCGCGGAGCCTGGCCTGCTCCGCCTCCTTCGCGTGAAGGGTCGAGCGATCGGTGCCGGTGGCCTTGGCGTAGCGGTCGTTGAAGGCCGTCTCGGCGCGGTTCGCCTTGCGCTGGGCGGCCGCGCCCGGCGTGGCTCCGCCGACGGAAGGCGTCTGCGCGCGGGTGCGACGGAGCGAAAGAAGGTCGTCCGCCATCTGCGCGCGGCGGGCCTTGAGGCTCTCCAGCGACTGTCCGAGACGCTCGGCCTCGGCTTTGTGGTCGAGCATCTGGCTCTCGAGCTCGGGCAGCTGGCGCTCGATGTCGTCGATGCGGGCGAGGCCGGCGACGGCAAGATCCTCGCGACCGGCGCGCAGCGCGGTCTCGGCCTCGTCCTCCAAGCGGTTGCGCTCCTGCGTGAGCCGCTCGATGGCCTTCGTGACGTGGTGCTTGCGGGCGAGCGATTCGCCCTGGGCGACATGCACCTCGTCGACGGCGCCATCCACTTCGCGAATCGCGGCCTCCAGGATGCCCTCCTCGTTCAGCCCCTCGATTTTGTCGACAAGGGTGTGTGCGGTGCTGGTAAGCACGCGGGCGATGCGGTCGCGTAGTCGGTTTTCCATGACGTTATCCTCGGTTGGGGGTGATGGTTTCAGTCGAAAAGGGGGAGGCGGCGGTCGCGCCGACTGGCGACGCGGGACTGGCGGCGCCCATGCCGCCGGAGAGTTTGACGGCCTCGGCGAGCACGCCCTGCAGGTCCGGCCGCGTCTGGGCCTGATGGCGGATCTGCGCCGGATCGAGCGCGGCGGTGCGCAACAGCTGACGAGCGCTGCGGCTCCAACGGCGGGCGAGCTTGGCTTCGAGCTCGGGAAGATGCTTCTCGGGCGCCGACGTGAGGTTCTCGCTTTGCGCCAGAAGCAGGGCGGCCATCTCGATCACGCTTTGCGCGAGCTCCTCGGCGACCTCGGACCCCTGCCCTTGCAAACGCTGGCGGCGGAGCGCCTGCAAGGTCGGATCAAGCGCGGCCTCCACCAACTGCAATGCACGCGCAAGGTCGTGCCGCGATTCGAGCAAAGTGAGCTGCTGACGCACGAGCCGCGTCATCCGCTCGCCGTTGCTCAGTCCCGGCATGGCTTCGACGATTCGCTCCCAGTCGGCTTCGTCGAGTCGCACATTTACTTGGAGTCCCATGGCCGACAGCATTTGCTACAAAAATGTAGCACATCAAACAAAAACCGTAGGGTTCTAATTTTAAGCCTATTGTGTAATCAAATAGACCGAGGGGCCTCTCAGGCGGCCAGGAACCTCACTCGTATGGCGCGCGCAAATCAACGGGCCCGTCCCAACGCCCACGGACGGAATGCCGAGGTGGTGAAACGTATCGGTGGTTCTGCCCACGCTCGCGTTTCAGCTCGCACCTGCCGGGTCCTTTACAACGGCGACGGATAGGCGCCCCGCGCCACGAGCGCCGCCAATGCCGCCTGCACGCGAGGCTTGTCCTCCCGGTAGGTCACCCCGAACCAGTTGTCCACCGTCGGCAGCACCCGCACTCGCGCCGCGCCGCTTTGCACGAGGCCGTTCACCGCCGCCGGCAGATAAAATTCCGCCTTCGGCTCCTTGCCGCGCGCGACCACGAAGTCCCGCCACGCAGCGTCGAGCTGGGGGAGGAAAGCAGCCGCGTCAAAACCCCAGCAATTCATCGAGACCGGCGTCTCCGGCGTATAACGTTTTCCAGCGCCGACCTCGCTTGCGAGGATGCCCGTGTGCTCCTCGATGTTTCTCAAAAAGCCGTCGCCGCCCACCGAGCACACGCCGCGCGAAACCGCGCCGTTCTCCGAAAGCGTGTTCCCGAGCGGAAATCCCACCATCGCATAAACCGGCGCCGCGCCCGCGTCCGCCGTCGCTGCGAGCCCGACCGCTGGTCGGGGGGCCGGACCGGCGGCCTGGCCTACGGTCTCCCCGCGCAGAAACTCCGCCAGCGCCCGCAACGAGTTCGCTCCATAAAAATCGTCGGCGTTCACGACCGCGAAGGGGCCGTTGAGCGACTCCCTCGCGCACCACACCGCATGCCCCGTGCCCCAGGGTTTCTCTCGACCCTCCGGCACCGTGAAACCGTCCGGCAACATGTCGATCTGCTGATAAGCGTAGTCGACTTGGATCTTTCCCTCGAAGCGCCCGCCCACCGAGGCCTTGAACGCGTCCGCAAAATCACGGCGAATGATGAATAGCACCCGCCCGAAGCCCGCCCTCACGGCGTCGTGGACCGTGTAGTCGAGCACCGTCTCTCCCGCCGGCCCCATCGGGTCGATCTGCTTCAACCCGCCATAGCGGGACCCCATGCCGGCGGCCAAAACAACAAGCGTCAGAGTCATAAATCGCGAACCTCGGAGAACTCCGCTCCGCTGGCAACCCCGCCCGAGCCCACAATCCGCCAATCCATGCTTAACCACCAAGAGAGCGGCCCGAACGGCGTTCGTGTTTTTTCCCGCCCCGGGGCTTTCATCCGGTTCCTTCCGTTTTTCTAGGATGCGCGCACGCGGAAACGGATGTCGAACCGGGCGGAGGTCGAGCGAAAACTGCGGCTCAAGCGCGGTTTTTACGCCGGTGCAGTTCGCCTGGGACAAGCGTCTCCTCGCTCGCTGCTCATCTTAAAATCGTGAGCAGACTCGGAACGCGACCACCCTCCCCGATCCGCCCACTCACTCGACGGCTCAGTCCTCAGGTGGACCGCATTCAGCGGAACTCCCGCAACAGCGCGCCTAGGCCGTTTAGTCGTCCACGCTCAAGATACAGCTCGCCTACCACAAAGACCCGGAAGTCTGAAAACTTGATCCCAAGTCCAGTTCGAGCGTGGGTTAACCGCCCGAGAGCTGTTGAATGATTTTTACAAGCGGAAGGAAGAGCGCGATGACAATGGTTCCGACCACCACTGCCATCATCACGATCATGATAGGCTCGATGATCGAGGTGATAGAGGTGACGGCATTGTCGACTTCTTCGTCGTAGGTGTCGGCGATGCGAGTAAGCATCTCGGGAAGGGCACCCGTCTCCTCGCCGACTTCCACCATCGAGGTAACCATCGTCGGGAAAATCTTGGTCGACTCAAGGGGCTTGCCGATGCCCTCGCCTTCCTTGACACGATCATGGACCTTGTTGAGCGCGGTCGCGACATGAACATTGCCCGAGGTATCACGGGTGATGATAAGCGCCTGCAAAATAGGCACGCCGGAGGATAGAAGGGTGCCCAATGTGCGGGTGAAACGACCAATCGACGCTTTGAGGAAAAGCGGACCGAAGGCGGGCACGTTGATCTGGAACCAATCGATAGCCGATTTCCCCTTCTTGGTCTTGGAAATCATCTTGTAGCCGACGAACACCGCAATCAACAACCCGATGGAAATAAGAATGTTATGCTTAATGAAATTAGCGACGCCGATGACAATTTGGGTCAATAACGGCAACGGGACGCCCTTGAGCAGACCGTCGAAGATCTCCTGGAACTTCGGAATAACAAATATCATCAGCAACAACACGATAAGGCTGGCGACGACGGCAATAATCAGCGGGTAGATCATCGCGGCCTTGACCTTGCCTTTGATTTTTTCGGCTTTCTCCATGAACTTCGCCAAGCGGTCGAGCACGGTGCCGAGCACGCCGCCCGCTTCGCCCGCCTTCACCATGTTGATGTAAAGCCGGTCAAAGACTTTCGGGTGCTGAAGGAGACCGTCCGAGAACGTGCCGCCGGATTTGATGGTCTCCGAGACCTGCTCAAGCACGTATTTGAAGCCGGGGTTTTTCTCTTGGCGGGCAAGCGTTTCAAGCGAGCGAAGGATGGGCATGCCGGCGTTGACGAGAGTCGAAAGCTGGCGCGTGAAGACGGCCAGACCGGCGTTGCTGATGACTTTGCCCAAACTCATGGGCCTGCCCTTCTTCTTGGCCTTTGCCTCCGCGCGCGGGACGAAGCCCGTCTGCTCGCCGGACGCGGCGCCCGCTTTTCCGGCGGGCTTGGTGCCGACGCGAAGACCGCCGGCGGCGGCGGGATTCACGGCCGTGGGCAGCAGGCCCATCGCCTTAAGTTCGTGAGCGGCTTGTTCGGCCGAGGCGCTTTCGATGACACCTTTCTTGTCCTTACCGGAGGCGGACTCGATGGCGATGTAACTGAATTTAGGCATGGGGACGAGGGGAAGTAAGTTGAGGATGGGCGACCGTTGCCAAATTGGACAAGGGCGCGGGACCCGAGCTCACGCGGAATGTAGCGAATTTTTGTTGTGAATACGGAGAACTTCGCGGGGAGGCGACAGGGCTTCGCCTTATGTATATTTCACAACTTCCTCGATGGACGTGGCGCCGTCGAAAATCGCGCGAAGACCGTCGTCACGAAGGGTTCGCATACCTTGCTCAAGCGCCTTTTGTTTGATCACCAGCGTCGGGGCTCGCTGAACGACAAGGTCGCGAATAGCTTCGGACATGCGCAGCCATTCGTAGATACCCATGCGCCCCTTGTATCCGGAGTTGTTGCAGGTCGGGCATCCTTTGCCGTAGAAGAACTCGCGATTGCCGATATCGACGGGGTCGATGCCCAACTGCTGAAGCAGCGCGCCGGGCGGTTCGTAAGCGGTTCGGCAAGACCGGCAAATGCGACGCACAAGGCGCTGGGCGAGGACGGCTTCGAGCGAGGATGCGATGAGGAAGGGCTCCACGCCCATGTCGACGAGACGGGTGACGGCGCCCGGCGCATCATTGGTATGGAGTGTCGAGAGCACCAAGTGCCCCGTGAGAGACGCCTGGATGGAAATCTGCGCGGTTTCCAAGTCGCGAATTTCACCGACCATGATGATGTCGGGATCTTGGCGGAGAAACGAGCGAAGCGCCGCGGCGAAGGTCAGGCCGACCGTATGGTTAACGGGAACCTGCATGATGCCCTCGATCTCGTATTCGACGGGGTCCTCGGCCGTGAGGAGCTTTACGTCGGGGGAGTTCACCACGCGCAGCGCGGAATAAAGGGTGGTCGTCTTGCCGGAACCGGTGGGGCCGGTGACGATGAAGATGCCGTTGGGCCGCTTCACGATCTCGTTGATGCCCTCGAAAACGTCTTCGGGCATGCCGAGCTGGGAGATATCGAGCTGCACGGCGCTTTGATCCAGCACGCGAAGCACCACCGATTCGCCGAACTGGGTGGGCAGGGTGGAAACGCGAAGGTCGACAGGGCGACCGCCGAGAGTGAGCTTGATACGACCGTCCTGCGGGATACGGCGTTCGGCGATGTTCAGATTCGAAAGCACCTTGACGCGCGACGTGATCGGAAGCGCGAGATGCTTCGGCGGAGGCGACATCTCGTAGAGCGCGCCGTCGATACGGTAGCGGATCTTGAATTCGTGCTCGAAAGGCTCGAAGTGGATGTCGGAGGCCTTGTCTCGGATGGCCTGCGCGAGCACGAGATTCACGAACCGGATGATCGGCGCCTGACCGGCGAGTGCCTCGATGTCGTTCGCGTCGAGATCGTCGGCGTTTGTCTCGGCACCGGGATCTTCGTTCAACTCCCCGAGCAGCGCATCCAAGGAGGCGTCTTCCTCGGGATAGTGATTGTTGATCAGCGTCTCGACGCGCTCCGGATCGGCGACGAGCAGTCGCACGTCTTTGCCCAAGGCAAAAGTGAGGTCGTCGATGATCTGCGCGTTGAAAGGATCGATCGCCAGCAAATCGATGCTTTGACCATCCACCCGCAGCGGAATGACGCCATACATCCGGGCGTGGTGGGCCGAGACGGCGGTGACGATGTCGCCCGGAACCGACGCGGGCACCCCGTCGATGAATTCGAGGGCGAGGGCCTCGGCGATTTTGCGCAAGAAGACCTGTTTCGGAACAATATTCTGATCGACGATCAGGGCGGCAAGTGCCTTGCCCGTCAAACGGTGCTCGTTTTGAAGATCCTGAAGCGCCTGCTCGCCGACCAGTTTTTGGTCACGGCAGATTTCAAGGATGGCCTGGGTGTGGGCTTCGAACATGGGGGCGGGAGCGGGACGGCAGGGCGAAACGGGGACGGCCGGGACGGCTTAGAGCGACTTCAAGTTGGCGCCCATCTGGGTGAGTTTTTCGCGCATGCCGATGGGGTCCTGCGCTTTTTCCAAAGCCTCGTCGGGCGTGACCAACTGGCGGTTCACCAGGCTGAGCAAGTGGGCGTCCATCGTGATCATGCCGAGGTTGCCGCCGGTCTGGATGTCGGACGTGATGCGGAAGGTTTTGTTTTCCCGGATCATCGCGGAAATCGAGGTCGTGTTGATCATGATCTCGTAGCCGGCGATACGGCCTCCGCCTATCTTTTTGCAAAGCACCTGGGAGATCACGGCCACGAGCGAGGAGGCGAGCTGGGTGCGGATCATCTCCTTCATGTTCGCCGGGAAAGCGTCGACGATACGGTCGACGGTCTTGGCGGCCGAGTTGGTGTGCAGGGTTCCGAAAACCAAGTGGCCCGTTTCGGCCGCGGTGATGGCGGCCTCGATCGTCTCGAGGTCGCGCATTTCACCGACGAGAATGATGTCGGGGTCCTGACGAAGCGCGCGCTTGATCGCTTCGGCGAAGCTTTGCACGTCCGCGCCGATTTCGCGCTGGGTGACGATGCAGCGCTTGTGGTTATGGTAATACTCGATCGGGTCCTCGATCGTGATGATGTGGCCTTCGCGGTTCTCGTTGATGTAATTCACCATCGAGGCGAGCGTGGTCGACTTGCCGGAACCTGTCGGGCCGGTAACAAGAACAAGACCGCGGGGACGGTAAAGGAGCTCGCGCACCTTGTCGGGCAGGCCGATGTCACGAAGGCCATACATCTTGTTCGGAATCTGGCGAAGGACGATGCCGTAGTTGCCCTTGGCTTTCAGGACGGAGACGCGGAAGCGCGCCTTGTCGAGAAAGGCGAAGCCGAAGTCGGAGCCGCCATGCATCTTCAGATGCTGGACATGGTTGTCCGGCGTGATGGAGAGCATGAGGTGCTCGGTGTCCTGCGGCGTGAGAGCGGGGCCTTCGATGGGCACCATGCTTCCGCTGATGCGGAGGGTCGGCGGCTGGCCGACTTGGCAGTGGAGGTCGGACGCGTTTTGGTCGACGACCAGTTCGAGCAGATCGTTCATCTCGTAGCTCATAAGCGGAGGGGAAGCGGGAGCGTGAGGCGGGAGGTTGCGGAAAGGAAAAAGATCAGGCGGAGTCGCCGACGGTGATGGAAACGACTTCCTCGATGGTGGTCATGCCGGTGAGGACCTTTCGGAGGCCGTCCTCGCGCATGGTGCGCATGCCGAGCGTGCGGGCTTTTTCGCGGAGACGCGAGGTGCCGACGTTCTCGTAGATCATGCGTTGGAGTTCGTCGTTCACCGCGAAAATCTCGAAGATGCCGGCGCGACCGCGATAGCCGCCGCCATGGCAGTTTTCACAACCGGAGCCCTTGGCGAAGGTGGCGTTGGCGGCCTGTTGCGCGGTGATGTTGAGCGAGCGCAGTTCACGCGGATCGGGCGTGTAGGGATGCTTGCACTTCTTGCAGATCTTGCGGACGAGACGTTGGGCCATGATGGCCCGCAGCGAAGTCGACACGAGGAAGGGCTTCACGCCGATGTCGATCATACGCGTGACGGCGCCGGGAGCGTCGTTGGTATGGAGCGTCGAAAACACCATATGCCCGGTGAGGGAGGCGTTGATCGCGATTTCGGCGGTCTCCAAGTCGCGAATTTCGCCCACCATGATGATGTTCGGCGCCTGGCGGAGCATGGCGCGCAGGGCGTTGGCGAAGGTCATGCCGACCTCGGTGCGCACGGGCACCTGATTGATGCCGGAAAGCTGATACTCCACCGGATCCTCTACCGTGATCAGTTTGCGGTCGGGCTTGTTGATGAAATGGAGGCAGGAGTAGAGCGTCGTGGTCTTGCCGGAACCGGTGGGGCCGGTGACGAGGAAGAGTCCGTCAGGGAGCGTGATGATGCGCTCCATGGTGGCCTGGTCGTCGCTGAGGAACCCGAGCTCGGGGAGACCGAGCTGGAGGCCTTCCTTGTCGAGGATACGCATGACGATGGATTCGCCATGGGCGGTGGGAAGCGAGGAGACGCGAAGGTCGATCGGCTTGGTGCCGACCGCCACCTGGATACGGCCGTCCTGCGGGATGCGTTTCTCCGCGATGGAGATGTTCGCCATGATCTTCAGGCGCGAAATGATCGCGAGCTGAAGGCGCTTGGGCGGGTTTTCGACTTCGACGAGCACGCCATCGATCCGATAACGGACGCGAAAACGTTTTTCGAGAGGCTCCAAATGGATGTCGGACGCGCGACGGGAAATCGCTTCCAGGATAAGTTGGTAAACGAGTTTGATGATCGGCGCATCGTCGGTCTCCCCTTCGCTCCCCGCGGCGGAGGTGCCAACGCCGGAAATGACCTGGGCCTCCTCTCCCGTGGAGATGTCGCTGAGCAGCTTCTCCATCGACTCCTCGTCCTTGCCATAAAAGCGGTCGATGTGGGCGCGGATCTCGTCGGCGGGAGCGACGACAGG
>CBINJQ010000023.1:0-22157 GCA_966251015.1 uncultured Akkermansia sp.
GGGGCCCAGCCAGCCGAAGTTGAGGTAGGCTTCCGTGATCAGGCCGTAGGCGATGCTGGTCGTCTCGGCTTGTTCGACGGTGAGGATGCCGAGCCGGACCGAGATCAGGGTCACGGTGCTGTTGGGGCTCGGTTTGCCGGGCCAGAGAAAGCGCGGGACGACTTGGAGGGGGATGTCCTCGTAGCTGTCCCCGTTGAAATACGGGATCATCGACGGCACCCGGTCGATGGCGTAGGCGGCGTGCTGGAGGAGGGACGCGCGTTCGAAGAGGTTGAGGCGCCTGTCCTCCCCGTCATTGGCGTCGGAATCGCGGGTGCGTTCCCATCCGATGCCGAACCACTCCGCGTAGAAGGCGGGGATGTCGGTCAACGTGAGCCGGGGGCGGCCCTCCTCCCAGTAGGCCTTGCGCATGTCGGACTTGCCGTTGTGGAGCAGGGTGAAAACCACGGCCGCGAGAAGGACCGGCGCCCACGGGATGCGGCGCGCGCTGGTGAAGTAGCCGAGCATCGTCACGCCGAGAAGGGTGATGGCCTGGATCAACAACAGGGAGCAGGACAACAGAACGACCTGGGCGAAGAGATTGAACGCGGTCGCGCAGGACAGATTGAAGTTGCACCGGCCCTCGCCGAAGCGCCGGGCGAGGCCGAAGGCGCTGATCAGGCCCAGGCCGAAGAGCAGCGCGCGGATCGAGCCGACCAGGGTCGGGGGCACGAGCTGGGTAAAATTTTGCACCAGCAGCCAAAGGGTGTTGGCGGTGAGGCAGCCGAGCAGGAAGGCGTCCGCGTTGTCGGGCAGCAGGGGTTCGGTGAAACGTTTGCGCTGAAGGACGGGCCTTGAAGCGAAGGGCAGGCGGGCGCCGGCGAGCATGCTGACCTGGAAAAGCACCACGCAAAGCACGGCGCGCAGCACCAGCGGTTCGGGATAGCGGGTGATCACGCTGTGCTGGGCGAGGAGCGGGACGAAGTAGAAGGGCACGGTCATCAGGACCATGGTCTGGACCAGGGGGTAGGAGTTCTCACGGCGGTCCGCCCAGCGCAGGATCGGCAGACCGCCGAGGACCAGCATGGCGGCGCTGGCGATGCGAAGCTCCGGGGTCTCCCACGGGGAAAACAACGCGAACCACCCGGCCAGGCCCCAGAGGATCAGCAGCAGGGTGAAGCGGGAGGCGCCGCGGGCGGCGGGCGGGGGCGGGGTGGTCATCGGGCGGACGAGGCGAGGCGGGCCGCGGTCTCGACCGTGGCGGACAGGGAGTGGCGGTCGACGATGGCCTTCCGGGCGGGATCGAAGCGCGGCTCTCCGACCAGGCGGCGCAGGGCGCGCGCGAGATCGGCCGGATCGCCGCAACGGAAGACGAGCTCGGACGAGGAGGGCGCGACGAGATCCTCGCCGCAACCGCAGCGGTCGCTGACCGCGCAGGGCAGGCCGCATGCGAGGGCCTCGTTGACGACCAGGCCCCAGGTCTCGCCGTAGTCGCTGGGCAGGACCAGGGAGTCGGCGGCGACGTAGGCGCGCGCGATCTGGCTGAGATTGAGGAACCCGGCGAAGGTCGCGGCGGGGGCGTCGGGCCGCGCGAGCCGGGCGTCCAGGGCGGGGCGCAGCGCGCCGTCGCCGGCGAACAGGAGATGCAGTTTGGGGAGGCCGGACAAGGCGGCGGCCTCGACGAGATCGAGCGGGCGTTTTTTGTCGCTCAGCTTGCCGGCGAAGAGGATGCAGCGGGCGTCGGGGGCGACGCCCCATTCCTCGCGGATGCGCGCGCGCGTCGGGGCGAGCGCGGCGGCCTCGCTTCGCCACGCGTCGTTGTCCACCGCGTAGGGGGCGGGGTGGATGCGGTCGCGCGAAACGCCGTGCATCTCGTAGAAGCGCCGGTTGGCGGAGCCGATGGCGAGGAAGGCGTCGACGCCGGAGAACAAGGCCCGGAGCAGCGGACGTTTCCACAGGCGTCGCCGCCAGGACTCCGGGGCGAGCGCGTGGTTCTCGCCTCGCAGCCAGACGGGCAGCCCGAGGCGACGCGCGGCGAACGCGACGGTCCACAGGACCGAAAAGCGCCAGCCCTCGATCCAGACCCGCGTGACGCCGCGGGCGCGGAGCTGGGATTCCCAGGATTCGGCGAGCCGGACGCCGCGGAACCGGTCGATGCTCCAGTCGGGATGAACGGGCACGAAGCGGTGCGGATAACCCGCGGCGAGGTCCCGGTCCCAGGCGAACACCTTTCCGAAATCCGGGTCGAGCGAGGGCGCGACGCCGTGAGGGGTGAGGAACCAGACCTCGAAGGGCACGCGTCCGTCGGCGGCCAGGGCGCGCCAGAGCGGGACCTGGTATTGGATCGGGTGGCTGGTGATGATGGCTAGCATGGTGCGGGGGTCAGAAGGCGGAATCGAGCAGGGCGGCCCAGCGCCGGCCATACTCGGTCCAGGAAAAACGGGTTTGGAGGCGGCGGGCCCCGGCGCGGATGGCGGCGCGATCCGGGCCGCGATCCAGTTCGCGTTCCATCGCGGCCCGGAGCGAATCCGCCGAGGCGCAGTCCACGAGCGCGCCGAGCGACGCGTCCTCGAGCAGATCGGCCGCGCCGGTCTGGGGCGTGGCGACGATGCGCAGACCGGAGGCGAGGGCCTCGAGCAGAACCAGGCTGAAGCCCTCCTGGAGACTGGGAAGCACGAGCACGTCGGCGCGGGCGTAGAGGCCGGGCATCTCGGCGTTTGGCACGCGGCCGAGCAGCCGAAGGCCCGGAAGCGCGGGGATGCGGGACCGGAGCTCCGGCGCCAGCCCGCCGGCGATCCAGAGTTCCGCGTCTCCGCGCCGCAGGTCGCGCCAGGCGTCGAGCAGGACCGGCACGCCTTTGCGGGCGAGGATCGAACCCGCGAAGAGAAACCGGAAGGGGCGCGCCTCGACGGCGGGCGGAGGCGCCGCGAAGGCGGCCCAATCGACGCCGTAGGGATTGATGGATACGCGGGACGGATCGACGCCCTCGGCCACGAGCGAATCGCGGGCGAATGAGCTGCCGACCACGACGCGCGTCGCCAACGCGTGTTCCTCCTCCTCCGCCAGGCGTATCTCCTCCGCGCGGGGTTTCAGATCCATGGGCCAGTCGGGATAGGCGGCGGCGAGGGCGGCGAGGCCGCGCGCGAGCACGGCGGGGTGCGCGATGGTGCGGTCGAGGAAAAAGGGTTTGCCGGCGTCGCGCGTCCGCCGGGCGAGCAGCCAGCCGGAGGTGTCGAACGCGATCACCGCCCCGGCCCGGGCCAGGGCCGATGGGGGGATGGCGCGCTGGAAGCGCGCGTTGCGGCGATGGATGGCGAGCTCGCCGTCCGCGCCGCGGCGCAATTTTTCAAGCAGTTCGCCCCAGGGGCGGCTGTGCAGCATGCAGGAGGGCACCCCGGAAAGGACGCGGTTGCGAGGCAGGCGGGGGCCGAGGAGCCGGGCGGCGGGGCCGTCCGACGCGAAGACGAGGCTCGACCAGAAGCCGTCGAGGCGGCCGAGCCGGTGCAGTTCGCCCGCGAGCCGGAAGGCGTGTTGGGTGCCGGGATGTGCGAGCAGCGCCTTCATGGTGCGGGGCGTGGGCGCGCCGGGACGCCGAGCCGGGCGGAGAGCAGCTCCTGGAAGCGCGCGGTGTGTTTTTCGGTGAGCCGCGAGAAAGCGAAGCAGAACAGGACGACCACGCCGAGAAGCCCGAGGTAGAAACAGAGATTGGGCGCGGTAAACGGGAGCTGGATGCCGTAGCCGAAGAAGTGTTGGCAGGCGGCCACCAACAAGAGGCCGACCGGCCAATGGCAGACATACAGGCTGAAGGAGAAACCGGCGAGGCGCCCGTGGATCGCGGCGAGGCGGCCGGCGGGCCGTGATTGGTGGCTCCAGTGGTTGATGAGCAGCGCGACGCCGATCCCGATCAAGGCGTCGGCCGCCCAGTTGGTCAGAAGTCCCCCGGGCACGAGGTGGAAGCGCTGCGCGAGGCACGCGCCGCCCGCGATCAGCCACGCGGGCCAGGTGCGGCGAAGCAGGGGGCGGGGCAGGAGATGGACGGCGGCGCCGAGGAGCCAGACGGCGAAGTAGGAGAAAATTCCCGCGCCGACGAACCAGCCGGCGACGAGGAGCGCGATCACGAACGCGACGCGCCGCACGGGAGGCGTGTCGCGGAGGCACGCGAGGACCAGAAGCGGGGCGAGCAGGTAATACCACGCCTCGTTGGCGAGGCTCCAAAGCGGCGAGTTGGAGCCGAGCGCCGGCACGAGGATGGTTTGGAGGAAAAAAAGATTCCCGAGCGCGACGTCCGCGCCGAGCCGTTCGGAAATGTCGAAGTAGACCATCACCAAGGGGCGCCCGTGGGTGTAGAGGCCCTCCTGGTTGAACCACGCGAGCCCGATCGAATCGCAGGCGAGCGTGAGAAGGAGGGCGGGGACGAGCACGAGGTAGAGCCGGGCGCCGCGGCGCGCCAGGTGGCGGCGCCAGCCGAAGGAGCCCGCCCGGCAGCGACGCAGGACGTCGCCGCCGACGAGGAAGCCGCTGATGACGAAGAAAAACATCACCGCCTGGTGGCCGAAACCGTGCGCGAAGAAAAACGCGCCGGCGCCCCAGCCGTCGCCGGCGTAGTTGGCGAGGGTGATCGAGCGGAGGTGGGCGGCGCAGACGGCGAGCGCGGCCAGCCAGCGCATCTGGTCGAGGCGCTCGGAAAGCAGGGATGCGGGCGCGGCCTGGTTCATGCGGCGGTCTTGCCTTTCACGCTGTTCCAAAAAGTGGCGCGGCGCACGGGGGCGCGTCCGCGCCAGATGCGAACGAAGTGGCGGAACGTGTCGGCCACGCCCGCGAGGCCGGCGCGGAAGAACTCGGGGCGGCGCAGCCAATAGCGGAGGAAGCTGAGGAGCTTGGCGGGGAAAACGAGAAACAGGTCGGGCAGCGGGCAGCGTCGCAGGGCGAGCGCGAGCTCGTTGCAGACGCCGGAGCGGTGGAGGGGAAACCAGTCGCGGCCGTCCCATCTTTTGTCGTGCCAGACATGGACGCCGGGAAGCAGGTCGATGCGACCGCCGCGGTCGGCGAGCCGGAGGGCGAGGTCCTTTTCCTCGGAGCCGTAGAAGCCCGGCGAGGCGGCGTAGAAGCCGATCTCCCGCGCGGCGGAGAGGCGGAGGAGGTGGCCGCAACCGATGAACATGGCGACGGGCCGCGCGTCGGCGCGCGCGACGGGGGCGGGGCGGTCGGGGGAAAGGATGTCGTAGGCGACCGCCGCGACGTCGGGATGCGCCTCGAGGTGGGCGACCGCGAGGGCGATCTCGTCGTCGCGCAGAAACCACGCGTCGTCGTCCAGGCTGAGGTAGTAGTCGGCTTCGGCTTCGCGCATCAGCTCGTTGCGGCTGTCGATGATGCCGAGGGATTTCTCGTGGCGGCGCCAGGCGACGCGGGGAAATTCGGCGGCGAGGGCCGGGGTGGCGTCGGTGGAGCCGTCGTCGAGCACGGCGACCGTGAAGGCGGGATAGTCCTGGGAGAGGGCGGAGCGAAGCGCCTTGGGCAGGATGTCGGAACGGTTGCGCGTGGTGACGCCGACGAGCACGCGGGGATGCGGGGCGTTGGGCATGGCGGTCGGTTCGCGGGATTCTATTCGGCGGCGCGGGACCGGCGCGCGCGGGCGGGGGCGCCGTGCGCGACGGAGCCGGCGGGGATGTCGCGGGTGACGACGCTGCCCGCGCCGACGACCGCGCCGCGGCCGATGCGCACGCCCGGCAGGACGACGACATGGGCGCCGAGCCAGGCCTCGTCCTCGATGACCACGGGGCGGGAGCTCATGGGCTGGCTTTTCACCGAGGAGCCGGGGTGCATGCCGTGTTCGCCGTCGGTGATGAAGCAGTGCGGGCCGATCATCACGTCGCGGCCTATCTCGATGCGTTCGTGCGCGTCGAGGATGGTGTAGCGGTTCACATAGGCCCCGTGGCCGATCTCGATCTTGTTTTTCCTCGGGCCTCCGCTGCAAAGCAGCACGACCCCGCGGTCCAGCGAGCAGCCGTGGAGGGTGATGTCCTCCCACTGGCGCGGGATCTCGACCGCGCGCAGCCAGCAGTAGTCGCGGAACTCCACTCCGAGGAGGCGGTAGGCGAGGTTGCGAAGGCGGGACGCCGAACCTTGGCCGAAACGATGGAGGAGGCGGATCATGTTTGGCGGGGGGACGGGGGATAGCCGCGCCAGCGCCGGCCGGAGCGGAGGACTTCGACGAGGCCCTCGGTTTTGCCGAGAAGCGCGGCGGGGAAGCGGCGCCAGCCGGCGGCGAAGCGGAGCGAGACCAGGAGGGAGAAAACGTGCCAGAGGAGGAGGCGGGCGTTCCATTTCCATCCTCGTCTGCCCATGACGTGGCGCATGACGAAGCAGCGGTTGACGACCTCCATGCGTTCGCGCGCGCGCGTCCGGTCCTTGTAGTCGGCCTTCGACACGTCGTGGAAAACGAGCGCCTCGGACACGTAGGTGATCCGGCGCGAGGCGGCGACGCGCATCGTCAGGGCGGCGTCCTCCATGAGCGAGTAGCCGTGGAAAAAATCGAGGAGCGGCGGGTCGGGCAGCGCTTCGCGCCGGCAGAGCGTGAACGCGAGGTTGAGCCAGTCCACGCGGCCCTCCGGGGGGCGGACGTCGGGAAGGAAATTCAGCGCGGGCCCGCAGCAGCGGCCGGCGAGCGAACCGGCGGCGGGGCATCCCAACAGGCGGAGAAAGGAGCGCATGAGGCGGCCGGGAGGGTGGTAGTGGTGGTTCTCCAGAACGACGCCGCAGGCGCCGAGGGAGCCGTCCCGCCCGAGCTCGCGCCAAAGCAGGCCGAGGGTGTCGCCGCGAAAGTCGAGGTCGTCGTCGGAGAACAGCACGTGGGGCTGGCCGGAAAGGGCGAAGGCCTGGTTGCGCTGCGCCGCCGCGCCTCGTCGCAGCGCGGGCGCGCAGAGCACGCGGACGCCTTCGGGCGGCGCGGGCAGATCGGAGGCGGTCACGGGGCGCGCCGACGCGTCGACGACGATGATCTCCGCGGGCAGGCTGGCTCCGGCGAGCAACTGCGCGACGGTGCGGCAGAGCCGCTCGGGACGGTTCAGGGTCGGTATGAGGACGCTGACGGGCAGGATCATGTCGGCGGGAGGGGAAGGGCTTCGCGCAAGAGGCCGCGCAAACGGGCGCGCAGCGGGACCGGGTCGAAGGCGGCGGCGGCGGCGCGGCCCTCGCGGGCCAGCGAGACCCGGAGGTCGGCGGAGTCGCGGAGCCGTTGAAGACCCGCGGCGAGCTCGTCGGGTTGCTCCGCGGCCAGGGCGCAGCCCGGGCGGGCGCGGCACCACGCCGATCCGGCGGCGTCGGCGGGGCCGGTAACGAGGAGGGGCAGGCCGAGCGAGAGCGCGTCGCCGAGCTTGCTGGGGAAATGCGTGCGATACTGGCGGGCGTGCTGGTCGGGCGGATACAGGTAGGGCAGCAGCGTGGCGTCGCAGCGGGCGAGCAGGCCGCGCCACGCGTGCTCGGGCGTCGCGGCGCGGCCGTTGAACCGGAAAACGTCCGAGGCGGCGAGGAGCGGGGCGAGCGGGCCGGAGGGCGTGGCGCCGAAGACCTCGACGAAGGCGCCGGCCGCGCGCAACGCCGGGATCATGCGCAGCAGTTGTTCGCCGTAGCCGTAATGGAGCCCGCCGGCGTAGCCCAGCGTGAGGCGGGCGGGGTTCTTGAGGGCGCGGCAAAGCGCGGGGTCCTGGTTTGGCGGAGCGTCGGAGCAGGGGGGGAGCAGCACCTGTCCGGGGACCCCGAATTCCCGCTCGAAGTGCGAGACCATGCCGGGGCTCACGCAAAGGCGAAGCGCGGCGCGTCGGTAGACGCGGCGATCTTTCGAGCGTTGCCGCGCCCGCAGCCAGCCGGGCACGGGCTCGAAGCCGTCGGCCAGATCGTGGACGAAGAGGACGAGCGGCAGGCCGCGCGCGGCGGCGTAGCGGGCGGCGAGGTCGTAATACCACGAGTCCTGCATCAGCGTGGCCACGATCTGCGGGCGGAAATCGCCGAGGGCGCGCCCGACCAGCCGCAGCGGAAGGAGGCGGCCGGCGCCGAGGGCGCGCAGGCGGGCTTTCCACGGCCACAACCTCGTGCGGTCGAGGCGGTCGACCGGCAGGCGCAGCGCGCGGTAGGCGCAGGAGAGCGTCGCGGCGCCCGCGGGCGGCGGATGGTTGGTCACGACGTGAAGCCGGTCGGCGGGCCAGTCGGCGAGGAGCCGTTGGAAATAGATCGAGCCGGCCGCCGCGGAATGGGGCGCCTCGGAGGTCAGGAAGAGAATCTTCGGGACGGAGCTCATTCCTTGCGGTTCTCCACGCGCAGAAGCACCTGCTCCACGTATTCGATGTCGGCCGACGGGCCGGCTCTGCGCCGGATGACGCGACGTTCAAAACCGCTTTGGAGAAGCGGGGCGAGGTAGGCGTCCGCCCGGGCCTCGGCGTGGTGGGTTTCGAGCCAGATGACGGTGCGTTCCGGCAACACGGGGACGAGGGCGGGAAGGAGGGTTTCCTCGGCGCCCTCGACGTCGATTTTCAGCCAAAGCGAAGAGGGCCGGGCGGCGCGAAGACGGGCGGGGAGGTCCACGACCGCGACCTGCGTCGCCGGCGCCTCCGCGTCGTCCGCGGTCTCGCCGGGGGCGAGGATGCGTCCGCCGAATCCGCTCCCGGCGAACCGGGCGAAACCGGGGGAAACACCGACCGCGGCCGGATGGAGGACGGCCTCGATGCGGTTGAGCGCGAGGTTGGCGCGGATGCGTTCCAGGTTCCGGGGCTCGGGCTCGAAGAGCTCCAGCCTGGCGGTCGGATGCAGGGAGCCGGCGATGAGGGCGAAATGCCCGCGGCAGGCGCCGCAGTCGAATATCGCCTCCGGCGCGAACGTGGCGATGTCCATCGGATAGATCCCCTCGACGAAGATCTCCTCGAAGATCATCAGGTCGGGCAGATCGCGCAGGTCGAGCGCGACGCGTCCTCCCCGGGTCGCGCGAAGACGCGGCGCGATCACCGGACGGGGGAACCGGCCGACGCGCGCGTAGAGCGAGGAGCCGTCGAAGGGCCTTCCCCGGGCGAAGCCGGCGCGCGCGAGGGCGAGCCGGTCGAGCGGCGCGAGACCGGTCGCGGCGAACGCCCTGGCGATCCGCCAGCGGGCCAGCAGGCGTTGAAGGCGCGAGTTCATGCGAGGAGGCCGAGGAAACGCCGGGCGGTGGCGGCGGGGGAATAGTGCTCGAGCGCCCAGGCCCTGCCCTGGGCGGCGATGCGCTCGGCGAGCCCCGGGTCCGCCTCGAGGCGGGCCAGGGCCTCGGGAACCTTGTCCGGCCGCACGCCGACGTAGTGGACGAAGTTCTCCGGCATGACGGGAAGCCGGACCCCGTAGAAGGGTAGTTCCAGGTTGAATACGAGGCAGCCGGCGGCGAGGCCTTCCCAGAAGCGCCAGCTGTCCCACTGGATCAGGCGCGGCGGGCGGGGGTCGAGCAAGGCGGCCGCGCGATGAAGCGCGAGGGAGACGCGGGCCTTGCGGCCTCCCACCAGGTAGCGCGGCCGGAAGGGGGCGGGCGGGATGAGTTCGCCGCAAAAGGCGACCACGGCGCGGGCGGAGGTCAGGCGCCGATAATAGGCGCGGCTGTGGCGACGCTGGGTCTGGCGCCACATCAGCGCGTCGTAGGGATCGGCCGGTTCCTGACGCAGGTCGTCGCGCCGGTCGTTGATCGCGAAATGGGCGCGGGCGGCGGAGACGAAGGGCGGGCCGGCGACGGCGCGGGCTCCGTGGACGTAGGGATGGCTGGCGCCGAAGTTGACCAGGAGTTCCTGTTTTCGCCCGGCCCAAGGCGGGGCGTCGGCGCACATGTCGAGCATCCGGACGTGGACGCCGAGGGCCCACGGGCGATGGTTGGCGGGATGGAAGCAGCGCGCGTTGTATTTGGGGCGGAGGACGACGTCGAAGGCGCGGAACTCCGGGCGCCAGCTGGCGGTCTCGTAGCCGTCGTCGTAGTCGAGGTAGACGGTGCGGTAGCGGCGGCCGGGGGCGAAGAGCCCCGGAGGCAGGGGGCGCTCCTCGACGCGGAAGTCGGCGTTGATCCAGCGTGTCCAGATATAGGATACGGCGACGATGTCGCAGTCGGCGGGGCCGACGGCGGGATCGTGCCGGACGAGGATGTCGGCGGGATCGAGGGACCGCCGCCAGTAGTCGCAGTTTCCGAAGACCTCGCACCCGAGCTCGCGCAGGCCCTCGGCCAGGATCACCACGTCGTCCTGGTAGGCGGCGGGATCGGGGTGGCAGTAGAAGTAGACGCGCGGGCGTGTGCTCACGGGGCGGAAGGGGAGCGCAGGGCGCGGACGGCGCGGGCGTGGCCGCGGGCGCGGGCGGCGGCGGCGAGGCGGGCGGGGCGGGGCAGGGAGAGCCGCCGCAGCCATTGGCGAAAGCGCCAGCCCGGGGCGGCGTAGAAGGCCGGGATCGGGTCGCCGAGGATGGAACCATGCACGACGGCCGAGTAGGCGTGGCCCTCGATGGAGCGGAGCAAATAGCTCTCGGTGCAGCGGTGGGCCGGGATCAGGTGTCGGAGGGCGAGACGGGCGAACACGCCCTTGGTGAATCCCCGGGCGCAGGCGACGTAGGCGATGTCGGTGTCGCCGCCGTAGAGCAGGGTGCCGCCCTGGAGATCGAGGCCGCGGCGCCGGGAATCGCGCGCCACGGCCTCGGCGTAGGCGTCGCAGGCCTCGCGTCGGATGCAGAGGCCGGCGCCCCAGGGGGTGGAGTCGTGGTGCTCGCGATGGTCGGAGACGGAGTCGGCCGCGACATGGCGTTCGGTGAGGACATGGCGCCACTCCTGCGGAGGAGGGACGGCGTCGGGCGCGAACTCGAGGACCACGTTTCCGCTCCAGGCGCCGAGTCGCGGATGGTCGCGGGCGATGTCGAGGGCGGTGGCGAGGAAATCGGGAGCGAGGACGTTGTCGTCGTCGACGAGCACGACGATCTCGCCCGAGGTGGATTGAAAGCCGCGCAACCGCGCCGGCGTCAGTCCGAGTTGAGGTTCCTGGACGAGGCGGAGGTTGGACGGCCCGGACGGGCGGAGCTTTTCCAGGTCGATCGGCGGCGAGGAACCGTTGTCCACGACGAGGGTTTCCCATTCGTGGGCGGGGAGGGTCTGGGCGCGGAGCCCCTCCAGGGTGCGGACGAGCCGGCCGTGGTCGGGGTTGTGGGCGGGGATGACGACGGAGATCTTCATGCGTCGGGGGATCCTTCGCGGCGGCCATGGACACGGGCGGGGACGCCGTGGGCGATGGAGCCGGGGGGAAGATCTTTGGTGACGACCGCGCCGGCGCCGACGACGCATCCGTCGCCGATGGTCACGCCGCCAAGGACGGTGACCCCGGCGCCGAGCCAGACGTCGCGGCCGAGCTTGGCGGGAAGCAGGCGGTCGGGGCGGGTGCGGACGGGCGTGCCGAAAGGAGGCACCGTGTGGTTCGAGGAGAGGATGCGGCAGTGCATGGCGACGAGGCAGTCGTCGCCCACCTCGACGCCGCCGTGTCCGTAGATGACGGCGTGCGGGCCGACGAAGACGTTTTTCCCCAGGCGGATTTTTCCCCCGAAGGTGTCGAGGACGGCGTGGTCCTCGATCCAGCAGCCGGACCCGATCACGATGGAGCCGGGGGGCGTGAGGCGAAAGCGCAGGCCGGCGCCGAGGCGATAACCGGGGGCCAGATCCACGCCCCGGCGACGCTGGATAAATCCACGCCAGCGGTTCAAAACCTGTTTTTCCAAAAAGGTCTGATGCATGGCGGACTAGGCTCGGCGGTTGGCGCCGCCCGGGGTCGACGACGCGGGCGGGGCGGGTTCGGCGGCGGACGCGGTGCCGGCGATGATGCGGCGCCAGTCCTCGGGCGCGAGGTGTTGTTCGGCGTGGCGGGCGGCGCGTTCGCCCATGGCGGCCCAGTGCGAGCGCGCGGCCCAGGCGCGGGCCAAGGTCTCCTCCAGCGGTCCGCGGCTGGGGGCCGGGCAGAGGAATCCGTTGTCGTGGCGTATCCACTCCTCCGCGCCGCCGATGGCGGTGGCGAGCACGGGGCGTCCGCAAAGCATGGCTTCGGGGATGGTCATGGGCACGCCTTCCTCGTGGGCGGGGGAGATCATGAGGTGGTTGTCCGCCCAGATCTCGCGCAGGCTTTCCGCGAAGCCGGGGAAGGCCACGCGATCGGAGAGACCGAGGTGGGCGACCAGTTCGCGCAGGCGGGATTCCTGCGGGCCCTGTCCGTAGAGCGCGAGCCGCCAGTCGTGTTCCGCCCCGAGCACCTTGGCGGCGGCGTGCAACAACAGCGGGAGGCCCTTCTCCGGGGAGAGACGGGAAACGGTGGCCATGCGCCAAGGCGGGGAGCCGGGCCAGGGGGCGCGGTCGGACGCGGTCCAGCGAATCGGGATCTGCACCGTGTCGGCGTTGGGCAGCGGATGCGCGAGGTGCTGGCGCGTGGTCTCCAGGTTGCGCCGCGAGAGGAACCACACCTGTCGGGCGGACGACAGGATTTCGCGGGCGCGCAGCCGTTGGTCCTCGGGCAGGTCCGGGTGCTCGTGCTGGAGGTTGGCGAGGACGCGGTAGGGAACGCCGCGGCCGAGCCAGTCGCACAGCGCGGGCTCGGCGACGAGGTCGTAGGTGCCGCCGCAACTGATGACCACCAGGTCGGGCGCGAACTCGCGCAACGCGGCGGGCAACGGATCGGGCGGGGGGGGACGACGGGCCAGGCGATTCACGACCCGGGAAAGGAGGCCGGCGGAGGTTTGCACGGGCCGTTCGAAGACGGCCGCGCCGCGCGCGCGGAGGGCGGAGACGCGGGGGTGGGCGATGGTCCGGGGAAAGAGGGCGAGCAGCACGCGATCGCCGCGTTCGACCGCGCCTTCCGCGGCGCGGGTCCAGAGCGCGTCCGCCCCGCCCCAAGGCCAGCCCGAGATGGTGGATACGAAGGCGATTTTCATGCGCGGGCGGGGAGACGTGTCCAACCGGCTGGCACCACGTCGCGGGTATCCAGCGGGCTGTTGGCGAACCAAGGCGACGGGGCGACGACGAGCTTGGCCGGGGACGGGTTGAGCCAGGCGGCCCACCAGGAGAACGTGCTGTTCGCGACGGCGATGTGCTCGCAGAGAGACATCAGGCGCAGGGTGTCGTGCGCGTGCCAGGGGCGGACGCAGCGCACGAATTCGTGGGGGCCGGAGGGGCGGTATTCCCGCGCGACCTGATCGATGTCGTCGGAGAAGATGTAGAGCACGGCGTCGGGCGAGCGTTCGCGGAGGAGTTTCTCCGCGGCCTGGTAATACTCCAGGCCGACCACGCCGAGCGTGTTGGCGAAGGAGGGATCGCGGACGTAATCGCCGCGGCGGAAGTGCAGGGCGGCGGAGGGTTTCGCGCGGATGCGTTCGGCGAGCGCGGCGACCTCGGGAGGAGCGGGATAGCGGAAGGAAAAATGGAGCCGCAGCAGATCCGCCACGTCGGCGAAGAAGCGTTCGGACTGGAACATGCCTTCGAGGCGGGTGCCGTCGGGCAGATCGGCGAAGTCCGGATAATAGGCGAACGTGGGCGGAGCGTGGACGCGGTCGGGACGGGTGTGGCGGAGGACGTGTCCGCGAAGCCGGAGCGCCCGGGCCAGGGCGACGCCCCATCGCTCGGTGCGGGTGAGCCGCGCGGGGCGCGCGGCCTCGAGCTCCTCGTCGGTGGCGAACTGCTCGGTGATGTTGAAGCAGGAAAGCGCGTAGCGGTTGTGCGCCTCGTATTCGGGGCGGTGCCGATACCAGGAGACGTCGAGCTTGAGCACGGTGCGCCGCCGCTCGGCCAGGGCGAGACCGGCGGCGTATTGAAACATCTGGTTGCCCAGACCACCGAGGAGACGGGTGACGATCATGGGGCGAGGCGGCCGCCGAAACGGGCCGGGCGGGGCGTGTGGGCGGAGGACGGCATTCAGAGCTCCCGGTGGACGGTCGTCATGGAGTTGAGCACGTGGCCGACGCCGCTCGTGGTTTGGAATCTCTCGTCGTCCGGCGCGCCGGAGATCTCCAGGCGTCCGTGGGTGATCTGCTGGATCGAGCGCGCCTCGCTCGTGAGGCCGACGACGATCTGGTAGGTGTTGCAGGCGAGCACGACCTTGTCCTGGCGGAAAACAAACTCGTGGGCTCCGGCCCTCAGGTTGACGGGCGGATGCCACACGGTTTGCACCGGCGTGCCGTCCATCTCGCAGAGGCCGACGGCCGCGGAGAAGGCGGTCTGGGCGTTGGCGGCGGTGACGAGGATTCTGACCTGCCAGGGCCGGCCGACGGGCACGGACTCGAGGGACCTGCCGGTCTCGTCCTCGATGATGACACGGGTGACGTAGGCGCGTTGCAGCTGGTCGGCGTCGGGAGGAGGCACGGGATCGGTGCCCGCCCCGGCCCGGTCCGAAATGTAGCGGTCGAGAATGCCGCCGGTGGCGCCATCCCCGGCGAGTTGTCCGCGCGACAGCACGAGGGTGCGGGGACAGAGCTGGCGGACGGCGGTGAGATTGTGGCTGACGAAGAGCACGGTGCGCCCCTGGCCGGACGCGACCTCCTGCATCTTGCCCAGGCATTTTTTTTGGAAGGCGACGTCGCCGACGGCGAGGACCTCGTCGACGATCAGGATGTCGGGCTCGAGGTGGGCGGCCACGGCGAAGGCGAGCCGCACATACATGCCGCTGGAGTAGCGTTTGACCGGCGTGTCGAGGAATCGCTCGACCTCGGCGAAGGCCACGATCGCGTCGAATTTTTTCCGGATCTCCACCCGGCTCATGCCGAGGATGGCGCCGTTGAGGAAGATGTTTTCCCGGCCGGTGAGGTCGGGGTGGAAGCCCGTGCCGACCTCGAGCAGCGAGGCGACGCGCCCGCGGATGGTGATCTTGCCGGCGGTGGGCTCGGTGATGCGCGAGAGGATCTTGAGCAACGTGGATTTGCCGGCGCCGTTGCGGCCGATGATGCCGACGACCTCGCCGGGGCCGATGGAGAAGGAAACGTCGCTCAGGGCGTAGAACTCCTCGCGCTCGAAGCCGGTGCCCCAGCGGGCGCGGCGCCAGAAACTGCGCGCGACGTGGTGCAGGGTGTCGCGCAGGTTGTCGTGCCGCGACTCGTGTTCGAGCACGTAGCGTTTGCTCAAGCCGGAGACCTCGATGGCGGGAAGGGACATTGGAGCGAGGAGCGGGGAAACGAGACGCGGGCGGATCAGATGACGTCGGCGAACTGGCGCTCGACCCGGCGGAAATACCAGACGCCGGTGGCGATGAGGAGCGCGGCGACGGCGAGCGAGATCGCGAGGCCGGGCAGGTGGAGCGTGGTGCGGGCTCCGAGCAGGCACCAGCGCATCCCGTCGACCACGCCGGAGAGGGGATTGAGGGCGAGCCAGTTGCGCCAATCGGGAAGGACGTCGGCGCGGAACCCGACGGGAGTGACGAAGACGCCGATCTGAAGAATGAAAGGGGTGATAAAGCGGAAATCGCGGAAGCGGACGGTGAGGGCGGTGATCCACAGGCCGGCGCCCAGCGCGATGCCCAAGGCGAGAAGGACAAACAAAGGCAGCAGGAGAATCTGCCAGCCCGGGGCCGGGCCGAAGACCCACACGACGGGCAACGCGATCACGAGCATGACGCCGAAGTCGATCAGGGAGACGGCGAGCGACGACACGGGCACGATCAGGCGCGGGAAATAGACTTTGCTGATGAGGTGGGAGTTGCCGACGAGGCTGTTGCCCGCGCCGTTGAAGGCGCCGGTGAAGAGCTGCCACGGCAGCAGCCCGCACAGGACGATGAGCGGGTAGGGGAGGCCGCCGTCGTTCATCTTGGCGAGTTTGCCGAAGACAAACGTGAGCAGGACGGTCTGGATCGCGGGCTGGATCACCGCCCACGCCACGCCGAGGACGGCCTGCTTGTAGCGCACCTTGATGTCGCGCCACGCGAGGAAGCCGGCCAGTTCGCGATAACGCCAGAGATCGCGCCAGTAATGCGCCGACGCGCGGCCGGCCTCGAGCACGGTGACGGGCGTGTCCGGTTCGGCGGCGAGGGGGATGGAGGCGGAAGATGTGTTCACGGTTCCAGCCAGAAGCTGCGGAAGTTGCGGTTGAATTCGGCGACGCCGAAGAGGGCGGCCCGTCGGCGAAGCGTTTCCGTCGGCCAGTCGCTTTGCAAGGCGTGGACGCAGGCCCGCGAGATCGCGCGGACGTCCCCGTAGGGAACGAGGACTCCGCCCTCCTCGCCGACGACCTCCGGCGACCCGCCGGCGCGGGCGGCCAGGCAGGGACGGCCGGCCTGGAGCGCCTCGGCGTAAACAAGCCCGAAGCCCTCCTTGTTGCTGGGCAGGGCGAAAAGACCGCAACGCGCGAACTGGTCGCACAGGGCGGCCTCGTCGAGCGCGCCGTGAAAAGTGATCGCCGCGCGGGCGGGCGACGCGGCGGCGAGCGACTCCAGACGCGCGCGGTCCGCGCCCTCGCCGACGATGTGCAGCGTGGCGGACGGGACCGATTCGCGGATCGCGGCGAGGGCCTGGACGAGGTGGTCGACGCCCTTGGCGTGGTCGTGCGGGGCGAGACGGGACACGGCGAGGATGCGGCCCGGCTCGGCGCTCGACGGGGAGATCCGGCCCAGCGCCTCGGCGAGGCCGGGGTCGATCGCGTTGGGCAGGACGCGAAGGCGGTCCGCCAGGCCGGGCTCGCGGGCGGCCACGACGTCCCGGGTGTATTGGCTTACACAATACACCCGGCGCGCGCGGCGAAGCGCCCGGGAGGCGGCGGGGGGCGGCGGAGACCAGGCCTCGACCCCGTGGAGGACCACGTCCCAGGCGAGACCCGGCCGGAGCAGGCGCGCCAGAGACAGGACGGGCAGCAGATGCACGTGGGTCGCGAGGACGCGACGGCAGCGAGAGGCGCCGGCGAGGGCGGCGGCGATGAAGCGCGCCTTCGAGCGCCCGCAGGCGACGGAAACCGCCGGGACCCGGGAGGGCAGGTGGCGGGCCAGCGAGGCGGCGGGGAGCACGCGGTCGTTCAGGACGACCAGACGAAGCCCGGCGGGCGAGAGCGCGGCCAGCGCCTCCAGGTAGACGCGGGACATGCGCGCGATGCCGCCCTCCGCCGCAAAGAGCTCGGGGCAGAGGACAAGGACCGGTTGGTTGCTGCGGGAAACCGCGGGCGCGTGCATCACGGAAAGAGATACAAAGAAGAGGCCGCTCCCGGGGCCTTTCACGCTTTAATTACCCGCGATCCAAGCGGGGAATGCGTAGGCAATTCGCGGTTTGCGGAAGCGCGGCCGGTTAATGCCACGCGGTGGCGAGGGCGGTGACGAGGTGGGGATAGCTGTAGCACAGCGAGGCCTGGCGGAGCTCGGCGGCGTCCCAGAAACGCGCGAGGCATTCGGCGAGCGCGGCGGCGAGCGCGGCGGGATTGCCCGGCTCGGCGAGCACGCCGGTTTGCGGTCCGACGAGCTCCGGCACCGCGGTGGCGTGGAGGCCGACGCAGGGGCGTCCGGCGGCCATGGCCTCCAGATAGACGAGGCCGAAGCCCTCGCCCGTGCTGGCGAGGGCGAAGCAGGTGCAGTCGGCGAAGGCGCGGCGCAGCTCGGGATCGGAAAGGCGGCCGGAGAACTCGACGCGGTCGGCGACGCGCAGCTCGCGGGCGAGCGCCTCGAGGCGGGGGCGGTCGTCGCCGTCGCCCACGAAACGCAGACGCGGGACGAGTTCGGGGTGCGAGTGAAACGCCGAGGGCGGGATCAGGGCGAAGGCCTGGAGGAGAAGGTCGTAGCCCTTGTAGGCGTCGGCGGCGCTGAGGCGGCCGACGCAGAGGACGACGGGAGGTTTGCCCGACGGCGGCGGTTCGGGCGCGGGACCGGAAAGCAGCGCGGGATCGAGGGCGTTGGGCACCACGCGCAGGCGCGGCTCGAGCCAGGGATGGAGATCGCGCATCCGATCACGGGTGTGACGCGACACGCAGAACACGCGGTCGCAGCGACGCAGCGCGAGCGCCTGGATCGACGCGGGTTTTTCCCAGACCTCGATCCCGTGGGCGACGAGCGCGAGACGACCGCCGGGGCGAGTGGCCATGGCGGCGACGGGCAACTGGGCCAGGTGGCCGCAGACGACGCGGCTGGCTCCGGAACAGGCGGACCACGCCTCGCGCACGAAGGCGGGCTTGGAGCGCGAGCAAGCGGCGCGGGAGAGCGGTTTGCCGTTGAGCTCCGGCCGCGCGAGGTCGGGCGCGCGGGCGAAGTCGTCGTCGGTGTCGTTGAGGGCGACGAGAGCGAGCGACCGATTCGCGGGGTCCTCCGAAAGGGCGCGCAGGTAGAGCCGCAGGACGCGCTGGATGCCGCCATCGGTGGCGGCGAACTCGGGCGCGAGGAGGGCGGCTTTCATGCGGGATTTCGGGGGAATGGCGAACTAGGGACTAGCGGGAGAATGACGACAAGACTGTGAATTGACTGTAAACAATCACTGACCAAGCCATGGCTGTCGAGGGCGGAGCAGGCCCGGGGCCAAGCCGGATCAGCGCCGGTTGACCAGGTGGACAAGGAGGGCGAGGGACCAGACGCGGGACCAGGCGCGGTCGTCGGAACCATCGCGGAAAGCGCGCCAGAGGCGGCCGGGGACGTAGGGGTCGAAAAGGCCGGAACGGGCGGCGGAGACGGAGCCGAGGGTCTCCTCCATGAACGGGCGGAGGGGACCGCGCAGCCAGGTGGCGAAGGGAAGGGTGAAGCCGCGTTTTCCGCGCTCGAGGAGCGCGGGCGGGAGCAAGTCGGCGCAGGCGGCGGCGAGGTGGGCCTTGGGAGGAAGGCCGGGGGCGAAAAGAAGCGCGGGGTCCTGGGCCCAGGTCCACTCGGCGAGCGGCAGGTCGACGAAGGGCGTGCGGAGTTCGAGCGAATGGGCCATGCTGAACTCGTCCGAGTCGCGGAGCAGGACGTCGGCCATGTAGCCGCGGGTCTCGGCCAGGCCGGCGAGCGCGGCCCACGGGGGCGGCGAGCCGGCGGGATGCGAGGCGAGGCGGGCGGCCCAGGCGGCGGCGAGCTCGGGCTCCGCCGGATGACCGGCGGAACCGGAGCTTTGAGATTTGAAATCCGGGACCGGCGAAGCCGGGGCCAGGAGCCGGGCGACGACCGTATCCGAAAATACGCTACGCTGGGCGAGGGCGAGGGCGGCGGGCCGGGGATGCGCGGCGGCGAGGCGGAGGGTGGCGGCGAGTTTGCGGGCGGAGGTGGGGCCGGCGTCGAGGCCGCGAAGCGCGGCGGCCCGGAGGAGCGAGGGCAGGGCGCGCCAGGCGGGCAGCCATTTGGCGAGCCCGGGCAGGCGGCGGAAGGAAGGGTAGCCGCCGAAGAGCTCGTCGGCGCCGAGACCGGAAAGGGCGACGGTGACGCCGCCGAGACGGGCGATCTTGGAGGCGTAGTAGGTGTTGAGGCCGTCGCCGGTGGGCTGGTCGAGACCGGCCAGAATCTTGTCCAGATCGGAGGCGACGGCGGCGCCGGTGAGGGTGTGGACGTGGTGCTCGACGCCGAGGTGGCGGGCGGTGGCGGCGGCCTCGGCGGCCTCGGAAAACCCCGCCTCCTCAAAGCCGAGGGTGAAGGTTTTCAGGGCGGGCCCGGTGTGGCGGGCCATGAGCGCGCAGACGGCGGCGGAGTCGAGTCCGCCCGAGAGGAAGGCGCCGACGGGGACGTCGGCGGCGAGGTGGGCGCGGATAGTGTCGTCGAGCTTGGCGCGGAGCTGGGCGCGGAGCTCGGGGATCGAGGTCGCGGGCGCGGACGCGGGGGCGGCGTGAGCGCCCGCAAGCGGGCGGCCTACGGAGAAGACGGCCGCGGGCGTCCACCAGGAGGAGATTTCGGCGCGGGTATCGCGGAAGACGAGTTGTTCGCCCGGGCGGAGGGCGCGGATGCCGGCGTGGAGGGTGCGCGGCGCGGGGATGGCGAGCCAGCGGAGGAAGTCGGCGGCGGCGGCGGGATCGAGGTCGGCGGGGACGTGCCTGGAGGCGAGGAGCGGGCGGACCTCGGACGCGAAGAGGAAGGGGCCGGCGGCGTCGTGGTGGTAGAGGAGGGGCTTGATGCCGAGGGCGTCGCGGGCGATCAGGAGCGCGCGCTCGCGGGCGTCCCAGAGGGCGAAGGCGAACATGCCGCGGAGGCGCGGGAGGACGGCGGGGCCGTCGAGGGAGAGGGCGGCGAGGAGGAGCTCGGTGTCGCAATCGGTGCGAAAGACCCAGCCGCGGGCGGCGTAGCCGGGACGGAGCTCGCGGAAGTTGTAGATGGCGCCGTTGAAGACGAGGTGATGGCGGCCGTCGGGCGAGACCATGGGCTGGCGGCCGTTGGCGGGATCGAAGATCGCGAGGCGGCGCATGCCGAGGGTGGCGGGGCCGGAGCTGACGACGCCCGAGTCGTCGGGGCCCCGGTGGAGCTGCGCGGCGAGCATGCGGCCGAGGGCGGCCTCACGGACGGGGGGCGAATGGCGAAGGGAGACGAAGCCGGCGATGCCGCACATGGGAGCAGGGAGCTGGGAGCGAAAGGCGAAGCGGGTGTGCGATGGTTTAGGCTCTGATCGCGGCGTGGATCTCGGTGGATTTTTCCGGGGAGACGAGGGCGGCGACGAGGGCGAGGCCGAAGTCGAGGGCGGTGCCGGCGCCGCGAGAGGTCACGATATTGCCGTCGCGGACGACGCGCTCGTCGGCGAGGATGGCGGTGAGCTCGGAGGCGACGCTAGGGTGCGCGGTGTAGCGGCGGCCGGCGAGGAGACCGGTGTCGTGGAGGACGGCGGGCGCGGCGCAGATGGCGGCGAGCAGCTTGCCGGCGGCGTGATGGCGGACGACGAGTTCGCGGACGGCGGGGGAGGCGCGGAGGTGTTGCACGCCCGGACCTCCGGGGAGAAGGAGGCAGTCGAAGGGCGGGGTCTCGGCGGGGAGCGAATCGATCGGGGTGTCGGCGTGGACGGTGATGCCGTTGCGCCCGGTCACGTGGATGCCGGGGCCGAGGGCGGCGACGGTGACGGAGCAGCCGGCGCGGCGAAGGACGTCGATGGGCGCGACGGCTTCGAGCTCTTCAAAACCCTCTGGCAAGATGGCGAGGACCGTGGGCATGGTGGGCGGCAAGATGACGATGAATCAGAGGGAGCCGAAAGGCATGGCCACCAAAAGCGGAAAAGACGTGGAAAATACGGAGGCGGGCGCCGGGCGCCGACTGGTGGTGTTTGGCGCGGGTTACGTCGGCGGGGCGCTGGTCCGGCGGGAGCTTGCCAATGGCTGGCGAGTGGTGGCGTTGACGAGGAATCCGGAAACGGCGGCGGAGTTGCGCGCGGCGGGGGCGGAAGTGGTGGTCGCGGAATTGGCGGGCGAGGCGTGGTGGAACGCGCCGGAGCTGGCAGGCGGAGCGGAGCGCGTGGCGGTGACGGTGGCGGCGGGCGGCGGAGGGGCGGATGGCTATCGCCGCAGTTATGTGGACGGGCTGCGAAGCGTGGCGGGGTGGGGGGCGCGCGTGCGGGCGGCGGGCGGCGTGGCGGGACGATTGATCTATACGAGCAGCACCTCGGTGTATCCGCAGGACGGCGGCGTGCGTGTGACGGAGTCGGACTCGGTCGGCGGAGAGATGGAGACGGCGCGAATCTTGGTCGACGCGGAGCGCATCGCGGCGGAGTGGCCGGGCGCGGGGGCGACGGTGTTGCGGTTGGCGGGAATTTACGGACGGGGGCGCGTTCATTTGGTGGAGCAGGTGCGCGGCGGCGAGGTCTCGGGGCGTGCGGACAGCCATCTCAATTTGATCTATCGCGATGACATCGTCGGCGCCATGAAAGCGGTTTGGGAACGAAGCGGCGGAGGCGAGGGCGCGACGGAAATTTTTAATCTGGCGGACGAGGGCGAGGCGACGAAGGGGGAGGTCGTTGCCTGGCTGGCGGAACGGCTCGACGTGACGATGCCGAGGTTTACCGGGATGCCGGCGGGCGGGCGTCGGGCGGTGACGCCGGACCGGATCATCGACGCGGCGAAGGCGCGCGCGGTGCTGGGGTGGCGACCGCGGTGGCGGACGTTTCGCGACGGCTATGCGGAGGTGTTGCGGGGCGGATTCTGATTTTGGAGGGCGGGTCTCCGTGCCCGCCGAAACGGAGCGGATGGAGCCGTGCCCTCCAAGGCGAGGGCTTGCGGCAGAGCCGGGAAACGCAAAGGTGCGCGCGTGACTTTCGCGGACTATGGCGCGGTGTTTTTG
>CBINJQ010000024.1:0-22019 GCA_966251015.1 uncultured Akkermansia sp.
ATGCCGCCTACGCCCACCGCGACGGCCGTAACATCCTCACCCTCGAACGCGTCCTGGGCTCCGCCGCCTCCTGATCTCCTTCCCCGCCATGATCGCCCGTCCGCTCACCTCGCTCCTTTCTTTCTCCCTCCTTTTCCTCGGCGCCCGCCTTTCCGCCTCGGAGCCCGCTCCCGCGCCCTCGACCACCCCCGCCCCCGTCCGCGCCCTCCTCGTCACCGGCGGCTGCTGCCACAACTACCCGCTCCAGACCCAGGCCATCAAAGAATCCGTCGCCGAGGCCAAATCGCACGCCGTCGACTGGACCGTCGTCAACGAGGGCGGCACCGGCACCCGCGCCGAAATCGCCCTCTACGAAAAAGCGGACTGGGCCGACGCCTACGACATCGTCGTCCACAACGCCTGCTTCGCCGACACCGCCAACATCGACTACATCCGGCGCATCCTAGCCGCCCACCGCGCCGGCAAGCCCGCCCTCGTGATCCACTGCGCCATGCACAGCTACCGCGCCGCCAAGGAGGACGACTGGCGCGAGTTCCTCGGCGTCACCACCCGCCGCCACGATCACCAGGCCCGCTACCCCGTCACCGTCGTGCAGCCCGGACACCCCGTGATGAAAGGCTTTCCCTCCAACTGGGTGACTCCGAAAGACGAGCTCTACACCCTCGAGAAAGTCTGGCCCGGCGCCACCCCGCTCGCGACCTCGGTCAGCGAGGCAAACGGCGCCGTCCACCCCGTCATCTGGGTCAACGACTACCGCGGCGCGCGCGTCTTCGGCACCACCTTCGGCCACTCCGACGAGACCTTCCTCGACCCCGTCTTCCGCGACCTCCTCGCCCGCGGCTTCGTCTGGGCCCTCGGTCACACCACCGCGGCCAAGTAAGACCCGACGGTCCAGTTTCCGAGGTAGGGCGGGACCGCCGGGCCCGCCGCGGATCGCGAGCGTAGCCGCTTTCGCCAGAGGCCGCCCGCCCGCGCTACAGCTTCGTGACCCGGAAACTTCGCAGCCGGATCATCGCGTCGAACCCGCCCACAAAGGCCACGCCGCCGTGGTCCAGCGTCCGCCCGCTTATCGGCTCGCCCATCTCCTCGTCCGCCACGTCCGCGATCTTCCGCCCATCGACCCACACCTGTATCCGATTTCCCACGACATCTATCCGGAAACGATTCCCCTTCACCGGATCGAGCGCGACATCCGGGCCGCCCGCGAGCTTGCGCTCGTGGTCGCCGCCCGGCGAACCCCAGCCCTTGGGCTGACGGCAGTAATGGTTGCGATAGGCCGCCAAGCTCCAGTTGCCCGGCCCCTCGAAGCCGAGGATGTAGGCGCTCGTTCCGCTCTCGTTGAAACTCTCCTTCTTGTCGACGACGTGAAACGCGATCATCGCCCCGTGAAAATCCAACCCCAGCCCGTGCGGGTTCAGCGTCGGATCCACCCCCGGCACGAGCAGGTCGGCCTCCACGCGGTAATCCCGCCAATCGGGGTTGCCGATGTTAGTGACGATCTCCGGCCCGCGCCCGTGCCCCCAATGACCGTAGTCGAAACCCGGCCGCACCTTTGGCAGCGAAACCAGCCCCGCTCCGGCTCCCGCACCCGGCCGCACCTCGAACAAGGTCCGCCACGCCAGCCACTCGACTCCGCCAAAACGAATCGTCTCCGGCCGCGCGGCCGCGCCCTCCCCGCCTCCCGCTTTGGACGCTTGCTCGATCCGTTTTCCGTTCTCCGAAAACTCAAACGGTAGATTTCCCGCCTCGCCCGCGAGCTCCGCCGCGCCCCGCCGCACCGCTTTGTAGCGGATCCGCACCCCTCGCGAATTCTCGGCGAGCGCGGTGATTTGCAGGATGCCCATCCCGCCTTCGATGGTTTTGAAAAGCCACGCCTTCGGCAGCCCGTCGCCGCGCCCGAAATCGGCGGTGAAACCGGGGAAAGGGGCGCCCTCGATGGCGTTCTTCACCTGCTCCGCCGTCAGCGTGTCCCACCGCTCGGGCGGGATGGACTCGATGACCAACTGAGGGCTGGCGGCCAACATCCCGTTCTTGGAGAAATTGACGGACGCGGAAGGGAAATCCTCGTGCGGAAATTTCCCCGAATCCAAATCAAGCCAGCCGGTAAACCCGTCATCAGCAAACGGCAGATCACGCTCCACCACCGGCGCGAACGACGCCTGCGCCCGATCACCGGCGGGAAGCGAAACGGAGGACGGCGCCGATCCCGGACGCCTGCCCTGAGCCCTCAGCTTTCGCTCCGCCTCGTCGATCTTCGCGCGATAATCGGCGACGTTCCTCGTCCGCCAGCGTTCGAAGCTCCCCACGGCCTTCACGAGATAGCTGAATTCGAGCCCGTCGGCAGCCGTGCGCGTGCCTCCGGATTCGTAGCGGCTCCACGCGGAGATCTTTTTCGCAACGGCTCCGCTCCCTTCGTCATAGGTCTCGATGATCTGATCCGCGTTCAGTCCAAACCGAGGAGAGGATGCGGTGATCAGAATGCCATCCGCCGGATAACGCAGGATCTGATATCGACCGTTTTCCGGCAGCTCCGGGAAGCCCGGCCGACCGTAAACCACCACCACGAAGTCCTCGTAACCCTCCGGGATCTGATGCCGGGGAAACTTGTGCGCGCCCGCGGCCACGCGCGCCGGAATGACGATGGACAACCACGCCAGCAACACCGCGCTCAGGCCGAATCCGAACGCCCATTTTCCGATGTCCGCCGTTTTCGCGCCCGACTCGCTCCCGCCCGCCGCCACCCGTCGCCACACCCGTCGGACGAGGAGCGTGTTGCCCGCGATCAAGGCTCCCAGGACGGCCGCCCACACGACGATCACGCCCATCGTAAGATGCTCGCCGCCTCGCGCGAATCGAGCGACCGGCAGCAACACCGCGAGGTTCAACGCGAGCACGGGAAACAAGAGTCCGTCGAAGACCGCCAGCCCCAGCCCGCGCAGTTTCCCGCCCGACCAACGAATCCGCGAAACCGCAAGCCATCCGAGCACCGTCGTGCCGATCGGCGCCAGCAGCGAAATCGAGCCCTGCACATACCCGATCCATCTCACGAACGGCGACCCGTTCTCCGCCTCGATCAGGCGCAGCCACGCCCAGAACGTCGCCGCCCACGGCGCCCACACCGCGCCCGCCACGGCCAAAAACGAAAACCTCGCCGCCCCCGCGCCGCCGTCGCCTCGCGCCCTCCGACGCCACCGTCTCCACCCGCGTCTTGAACTCCGTCGCGCTCGCGTAGCGCAGCTCCGGCTGTTTCTCCAACGCGCGCAGCACGATCTCGTCCAGCCGCACGTCGATCTGGACCTTGCGCGACGGCGCCACCACCTCGCGTCCCGGCCGCTCGCCCGTCAGCATCTCGTAGAGCACCACGCCCAGCGCGTAGATGTCGGCGCGATGATCCGCCGCCGGTTTCGCCCCGCCCTGCTCCGGAGCCATGTAGGGCGGCGTTCCCGCCCGCTCACCCGTGCCGCCCGCGCCGTCTCCGCCGACCAACGCCGCGATGCCGAAGTCCGCGATCTTCACCCGCCCCTCGCGATCGAGCAGGAGGTTCTCCGGCTTGATATCGCGATGCACCACGCCGTGGTCGTGCGCGTATTGCAGCGCATCGCACACCGGCGGCACGACCGCCAACGCCTGCCTCGGCTCGATCTTCCCCTCGCGCAACAGGTCGCGGAGGTTCACCCCGTCCACGAACTCCATCACGATGTAGAAGAGCCCGTCCGCCTGGCCGAAGTCGTGGATCGTGACGATGTGCGGATGACTGAGCTTCGCCAACAACTCGGCCTCCCTCGCGAAGCGCTCCGCGAAGCGCGCGTCGTGCTCGCGCTCGGGCGCGAGCACCTTGATCGCCACCAGGCGGTTGAGCGACTTTTGCCGGGCCTTGTAAACCACGCCCATGCCGCCACGCCCCAGGCGCTCGAGAATTTCGAACTGCGGAAACTTGCCCGCGATCTCCTCCGGCGAAGGCGCGGGCGCCGGATCGGCCTTCGCGCCGACCGGGAAAACCGTGCCCGACACCAGCGCCTGCGCCATCAGACAGGCGGGGCAAAGCCCGTGCGTCGCGCCGGGCGCCAGAGGTTTTCCACATTGGGGACAGGATGATGGAGATTTGGCGTTCATCGTGCCCTGCTCTTACACGAGAACGGATATTCGTTACCCCGATCCAGTGCGAATTTCACGCGCTCAGCGCGGCGAAGAGGGCGCGCATCTCCTCCTCGACCTGGCCCGCGTCCACGAGCGTGCGCGCGATCTCCTCCCGAAGCCGTTGCCGGTAACGTTTGCGCAAGCGATGCACCGCCACGCGCGCCGCCCCCTCGCTCAAGCCGAAGCGCTCGCCGATCTCCGCATAGGAAAGCTGCTCGCCGCGAATGCCGAGAAACGGCTTCCACCGCCCGAAATCGCGCTCCGTCCGCGTCATGTCGTCGAGCACCTTGTCGAGCACGGCCACCGCCCAGTCGCGGTCGAACAGCAGATCGGGGCTCGCCGCCACCGCCGCCGGCTCGATCCCCAGCCCCGTCTCCGCGCTACGCCAGTCGATCGACAGATGCGACGCAAAGCCGCCGCGCTTCTGCCGATGCGCCCGCCGCCACTCGTTGGCCATGTAATGCTTGAGCGCCCCCAGCAAAAAAGCCCGGAACCGCCCGCGCTCGCGATCCACAAGCCGCAGCCCCTCCTTCTCCAGGAGCCGGGCGAAAAAGCCCTGCACCAGATCCTCCGCGTCCGCCTCGCCCACGCCCGTCCGCCGCACGTAACGGTAAAGCGGCGACCAATAGGCCTCGCACAAGCCGCCCAGGGCGGCGACCGCCTCCGTGTCGCCCCCCCGCGCGGCGTCGCAAACCACCGTCCACTGCGTGGTCGCGAAAAGAGTGGGATGCGTGTCCGGCGCCGGCATTTCCTCCGATCCTCTACCAGAAAACCGCGCTCTTGTTACAAAGTATCTCGCTCGCCGCTTATCCGGGCCTTGTCGCCGCCGCTTTGCTCTCTTGTGCTCCCGCCACCATGGAGATCACCGAAACCAAGCACGCCAACGCCACCGTTCTCGCCCTCGCCGGCCGCCTCGACGGCCTCGCCAGCCCCTCCCTCGAACAACGCGTCGACGCCGTCCTCGCCTCCGGCGCCAAGACCCTCGTGCTCGACCTCTCCGCCCTCGCCTACGTCAGCTCCGCCGGCCTGCGCGTCTTCCTCACCGCCGCCAAGAAATTCAAGACCGCCGGCGGCCGCGCCACCTTCGTCGCCCTCCCCGCCCCCATCCGCGAGGTCTTCGAGCTCTCCGGTTTCCTCGCCGTCCTCGATATCCGCGCCGACGTCGCCTCCGCCCTCTAAAACATACCTTCCTCGACCATGAGCACGTCCGCCGCCTCCGTCCCGCATCCCCACGCCCCGCTCTCCTTCGTCGAGGAAATCCTCCTCCTCGCCCTTGACGACACCACCGGCGCCCTCCGCCCCATGCCGGTCATGGGTCTCGACTACGCCCTCGCCGGCGCCCTCCTCGCCGACCTCGCCCTCGCCAACCGCATCGACACCGACCCGCAGCAACTCGTCGTCCTCGACCGCGCCCCCACCGGCGACCCGCTTCTCGATCGCGCCCTCGGCACCATCGCATCCTCGCCCGCGCCGCAATCCGTTTCCCACTGGCTCGGCGTCTTCGCCTCCGAGCGCGCCACCCTCGAACGCGCCGCCCTCGAACGCCTCGTCGCCCGCGGCATCCTCAGCCAGCAGGAGAAAAAATTCCTCTGGGTCTTCGGCGTCCGCCGCTATCCCACCGTCGACAACCAGGAACGCGTCGAGGTCCGCACCCGCCTCTCCGCCCTCATCCTAGGCGAAGACCTGCCCGATCCGCGCGACGCCATCCTCATCAGCCTGCTCACCGCCAGCCACCTTCTCGCCCGCATCTTCGACGAGTCCCGCTTCCACGCCCGCGCCGAGCGCATCGCCACCCTCGCCCGCATGGACCTCGTCGGCCGCGAGGTCGCCGCCGCCATCGACACCCTCGCCCGCGTCCTTCGCTCCGCGACCCCCGTCATGGGCATGTAGCCCGTTCATTCTCGTTCTCCGCCATCCTCCGACGCCCGCCAGCTCCTCGCTCGCGGGCGTTTTTCTATCCGTCCCATCCGTCCCCTTCGCCCCGTCCGTCCCGTCCTCCGACGCCTCGCGCCACACGCCGATGAGCTCCGCCGCACCTCGCCCGAACCTCGTTCCCATCGCAGCCTTTGTATCGCTGCTCGTCCTTCTCCTTGGCGCCACCGGACTCTTTGCGCTCCACCATACGCACCAAAAAATCGCCGCCGACCTGGCCGAGCTCGAAGCCACCGAACAACGCACCCTCCTCGCCTTGCGAACCCGGGCCGCGTTCAAAACCCAGGTTCAAGAGTGGAAAAATCTCCTCCTCCGCAGCCGCGACGCCCAGGACTTCGCCGACTATCGCGCCCGCTTCGAGACCGTGGAAGCCCACGTCCGCGAGGGCCTCGCACACCTTGCAACCGGCTCCTCCGCCGAGCTTCAAAGCCTGCCCGCCGAACACGTCCGTCTCGGTGACGCCTACCGCACCGCCCTCGGCGTGTTTTCCACCGCCGATCCCGAGGCCCCCTTCAAAGCCGACGCCGCCGTCCGCGGACTGGATCGTCCCCTCGCCGAGAAGCTCGACCTGATGGCGAGCGCCGCGGAGAAAGCCGCCAACGACGAGCTCGCCGCCATGTCCGCCCGCGCCGCCGCCCGCTACGAGGCCCTCCGCCGCATCACCTGGATCGTCGCCTCCTTCGCCGTCCTCGCCTCGTTCTGGCTCTGCTTCCGCGCCACGCGCGTCGCCGCCTGACCGGATTCTATCCCCGCCTCGTCTCGCATGTTCCGTCCATTGGTCATTGGACATTGGTCATTGGTCATTTCCTGAAATGGCCCAGCTCCTCGCCCTCTTCCTCGCCGGCCTCGCCCTCTTCTTCCACGGCGTCTCGGGCGTCCGCACCCACCTGCAAGGACTGACCAGCCGCCGCCTTCGTCGGCAGCTCGCCGCGTGGTCGCGCCGCCCGCTCCTCGCCGGCGCCGGCGGCTTTCTCTTCGGCGCAATCACGCAGAGTTCCACCGCCGTCGCCTTCATCCTCACCAGCCTCGTCTCCGGCGGGCTCATGTCCGTCGCGCACGCGCTCCCCGTCGTCGCCTGGGCCAATCTCGGCACCGTCCCGCTCGTCTTCTTCGCGTCGCTCAACGCCCACCTCGCCTTCCTCTACCTCCTCGGGCTCGCCGGCCTCGCCCTCGCCTTCGACCTCGGCTCCGCCCGCGCCCGCCCCGCCCTGTCCGCCCTCTTCTCCGTCGGCCTGCTCTTCCTCGGCCTGCAACTGATGAAGGACGCCTTCGCCCCGCTCCCCGGCTTTTCCTGGTTCCGCGACCTCGCCGGCTTCCTCCAAGGCTCCGCCCTCGCCACCTTTGTCGCCGGCGCCTTGCTCCGCGTCCTCGTCCAGTCCTCCTCCGCCATCGCCGTCATCGCCATCGCGCTCGCCCACGGCGGTCTCCTCTCCGCCGACCAGGCCGCCATGATGATGTTCGGCACCGGCGCCGGCGTCGGCCTCTCCATCTTCCTCCTCTCCTCCAACCTCCGCGGCGTCCCCCGGCAGATCGCCCTCTATCAGGCGCTCATCAACGCCTTCGCCGCCCTCGTCCTCTGCGTCCTGTATTACATCGAGCACTACACCGGCGTCCCGCTCGCGATGTCCCTCGCCGACGCGCTCGCCCCCGCGCCCGGGTCCCCCGTCCGCCTCGCCTGCGCCTTCCTCTTTCTCCAGAGCGCCGCCGTCGCCGCCGCCCTCCTCGCCTCGCGCCCCGCCGCCGCGTGGCTCGCCCGTCTCAGTCCTCCCACCGACGAACAGGACCTCGCCCGCCCGCGCTTCATTTCCCCCGAGGCCCTCGCCGATCCCGACTCCGCCCTCGAACTCGCCGACAAGGAACAGGTCGCCCTCCTCGCCCGCCTGCCGGCCCAGCTCGACACCCTCCGCCCCGCCTCCGACTCCGCCGCCGCGCCCGTCCCGTCCGCCGTCCGCCACCGCGCCGCCCAGGCCGTCGCCGCCGAGGTCCACGCCTACCTCCGCGAACTCGTCGAACAGTCCTCGGATCGCGCCGTCTCCGCCCGCCTCCTCGCCCTCGAACAACGCCACGCGCTCGTCGTTTCCCTCACCGACACCGTCCACGATTTCACCGTCGCCCTCGCCCGCCTTCGCGCCCCGGACGCCGCGGCCGCGCCGCTCCTCGACTCGTTGATCGAAAGCCTCGACACCCTCCTGCTCACCGCGGTCGACGCCGCCCGCTCTCCCGATCCCGACGACCTCGCGCTCCTCCTCCGCCTCACCGCCGACCGCGGCGACCTCATGGAGCGCCTCCGCCGCCAGCTCCTCGCCGCCTCCGGCCCCGGGCTGGACCACGCCCGCAAGTCCGATCTCCTTTACGCCACCAGCCTTTTCGAGCGCGCCGTCTGGCTGCTCCGTCAACTTGGTCTCGCTCAACAAGCCCTCGCCAACCCCGCCGCCGCCACCCAAACGTAACCTCGCCCGCGCTCGCCTCTCCGTCCTTGTTTCCGCTCCTTGCTCCCAGTTCCCCGTTCCCTGCTCATCAGCCCATGCAAATCACCTCCTCCACCCGCGGCGCCTGGACCATCCTCGCCCTCGACGGCAAGGTCGACAACACCGGCTCCGAGATCCTCAAGGCCGACCTCCTTCCACGCCTCTCCGCCGGCCCCGTGTCCGTCGCCCTGGACTTCGCCAAGGTCGAATACGTCACCAGCTCGGGCTTCCGCGTCCTGCTCCAGGCCGAGAAAGAGCAGCGCAAAAACGGCGGCCGCCTCCTCGTCGCCCGCCTGAACCCGACCCTGCGCAACTTCTTCGAGATCGCGGGCCTTCACACCGTCCTCCACCTCGTCCCCGACCTCGACGCCGCCCTCGCTTCGGAGGCCTGATCCCGGCGTCGACATATGGCAGGTGATGGACCCCTGGCGCATCGACGCGTCTTCCCGATCGAAAATGGGTCTCCTGCTCGCCCTTCTCGTCGTTGGTCTGCCCATAGCCGCCGCCTTTGCCTTTCGTCGCGGCAATCCCACCGCGCGCAAATGGCTCATGGTCTCTTTGCCGGTGATATCCATGCTGGGTTTGGGAACCATCGTGGCCGTCCTGTGGATGATAAGTCACACGCCTCCTGAATCGGGGGAGAAACTCGGCTCGGTCGGTTGGCTCGATTCACGCGCCTCGGACATCTCTTATTTTCGGGCCAACGATTTCACCGGCCTGTTCGTCTATGAATTCAGGATCAGCGAGCCGGATTTCATGACGCTCGCCAAGGAGCGGGGCTGGACGCCAACCGCTTTGCCCAACGAACAAACCGTCGCCCGTTACAGCTCGTTTCTGCCCCCGAACGACCGGGACCACCCAAGCGCGTCCTCCACACGGGTGCGCAACGGCTGGATTCACCAGGATCGTCGCTCAAACGGCGGCGGCATCACCGTCGTGTATGATTCCTCCGCCAACCGGGCCTATGTATCGCAAAGCTCGCGTTAACACGTCCGAAACCATGCCTTGATTTTCGCTCCGGTTCCCCGCTCCTAGCTCCTATCCCCTCTCCCAGCTCCCCCGCCTCCCATGCCCAAGATCCTCCTCGTCGAAGACAATGAGATGAACCGCGACATGCTTTCCCGTCGCCTCGCTCGCCGCGGTTACCAGATCGTCATCGCCGTGGACGGCCAGCAGGGCGTGGACCTCGCCAACTCCGAGCTGCCCGCCCTCATCCTCATGGACATGAGCCTGCCCGTGATCGACGGCTGGGAAGCCACGCGCCGCATCAAAGCCTCCGACGCCACGCGCCACATTCCCGTGATCGCCCTCACCGCCCACGCCATGGCCGGCGACCGCGAGCAGGCCCTCGCCGCCGGTTGCGACGACTACGACACGAAGCCCATCGAGCTCGACCGTCTCCTTCCCAAGATCGAGAAGTTCGCCGGCCCGGGCGCGTCCGCTTGATCCCGTAAACGCGTTTGCGTCCCGCTCAACAGGGCCCGAGCGCGTAAGTCTCGAGCCCCCGCCCCCCCCGCCCGCAGGCTCGGAAAAGCCGCTCCACCCGCGCGAACCCGTTCTCGCTGATGGGATGCCCGGCGTCGCCCGCTCGCCCGCGCGCAAACTCCTTGAGCGGCTTTTCCCCGCGCGCCGAAACACGCCTCGGAACGTCGAACGCGCGACCAAGGCCCGAATGTCCTGCGGGACTCTGCCCCAGAACCGACGGGGTGCGCACCTCGGTCCGTAATCGTTGTTACCCCATAGCAATCTTTCACCGGGAAACCAACGGGGACCTCTGCCTCGATGGGCCGCCCGCCGAGCACGGCCCGCCCCCCGGCGCGCCGCGCCCGCCGGGACTCTCATCCTATCCGTCACAAACACCGCCACCCGACTCCTCCCGCAAACGTGAGCGAGCGCATCGCGCCCTGATCGGCGCCCGCGTCCGCTCCTTCCTTCCCTTCGTGTCCAGTCCGCGCCCGCCTTCCCCTTCCGAATCGTCCCCCCTCCCCGATACTCCGCCCGCGCACGCCGGCCCCCCGCCGGCCTCCCTCGGGTCACGGACGGACGCGCGTATCAAATACCGGATACTCGTTCCCCTGGTGCTGGCGGTTTGCCTGTTGCTGACCGCCTTCATCCTCGCGTTTCGCCATTCGCAGCTCGGCCATGCCGAGCGCGAGATCAAACGCTCCGCCTGGGAGGTGCAAAATCTCCTCCTGCTCGAGCAGGAGCAGCACGCGGCCACCATGCGCACCATGCTCGAGGCCATCATGCGCGACGACCGCCTCGCCGAAGCCTTCGCCGCCCGCGACCGCGACGCCCTGCTCGCCCGGGCAAAGCCCCTCTTCGACGCCGTCAACCAGGAGCACGAGATCACCCATTTCTACTTCCACACCCCCGACCGCGTTAACCTCCTCCGCGTCCACCGCCCGCAACAGACGGGCGATACCATCGAACGCACCACCCTCCTCGAGGCCGAGCGCACCGGCGAAATCTCCTTCGGACTCGAACGCGGCCCCATCGGCACCTTCGTCCTCCGCGTCGTGTCCCCCTGGCGTCACGACGGTCGCCTCCTGGGTTACCTCGAACTCGGCGTGGAGTTCGAAGACATGATCCGCCCCGTCCACGGCCTGCTGAAAGTCGACTTCATCGTGGCCGTCTACAAGGAATTCCTCGACCGCGCCCAGTGGGATCGCGCCCTCAAAACCTACGGCCGCAAGGCCTCCTGGGACCAATTTCCCTCCGCCGTCGTGATCGACAAGACGCTGGACGCCATCCCGCCTCCGATCACCCGCCACCTCTCGGACATCCGCCACGAGGCCCACGGAACCAACCGCATCGTCCCCTGGGACGACCGCAAGCTGCTGCTCGTGTTCCTCCCCCTCACCGACATGTCCGGCAAGACGCTCGGAGAACTCGTCGTCCTGCGCGACATCACCGCGCCCTTCGCCGAGGCCCGCTCCGCCGTCCGCCTCGTCACCCTCGCCTGCCTCGCGGTCGGCGCGTTTCTATCCGGGCTTTTCTACCTCTTCCTGGACCGCATCGAGCAAAACCTCGCCGCCAAAACCGAGACGCTCCGACGCGAGATCCTCGAACGCCGGCGCGCCGAGGACGAACTCCGCGCCGCCCGCGAGGATCTGGAACGGCGCGTCGCGGAGCGCACGAGCGACCTCGAGGCGACGCACCGCCAGTTGCTCGACATCTCCCGCCAGGCCGGCATGGCCGAGGTCGCGACCAGCGTCCTGCACAACGTCGGCAACGTGCTCAACAGCGTCAACGTCTCCGCCACCCTCGTCTCCGACGTCGTCCGTCGCTCCAAGGCCCCCAACCTCGCCAAACTCCGCGACCTCCTCGACGAGCACCGCGACCAGCTCGCCCGTTTTCTCGCCGACGACCCGCGCGGCCGCGTCGTCCCCTCCTACATCGCCACCCTCGCCGATTCGCTCGCCGTCGAACAGCGCCAGATCCTCGCCGAGCTGGAGACGCTTCGCAAAAACATCGACCACATAAAGGACATCGTCGCCATGCAGCAAAGCTACGCGAAGACCTCCGGCGTCGTCGAAACCCTCTCCGTCTCGGAGCTCGTGGAGGACGCCATCCGCATGAACATCGGCTCCCTCGCGCGCCACGACGTCGCCATCGTCCGGGATTACCAGGTCGACCGGTCCGTCACGGTGGACAAAAACAAGGTGCTCCAGATCCTGGTTAATCTCATCCGCAACGCCAAATACGCCTGCGACGAGTCCGGCCGATCCGACAAAAAACTCGTCCTGCGCACCACCGGCGACGACCGCGAAATCGCCATCGCGGTCATCGACAACGGCGTCGGCATCTCCCCCGAGAACCTAACCAAGATCTTCGCCCACGGCTTCACCACCCGCAAGGAGGGCCACGGCTTCGGCCTCCACAGCGGCGCGCTCGCGGCCAAGGGCCTGGGCGGTTCGCTTCGCGTCCACAGCGACGGCCCGGGCAAGGGCGCCGTATTCACGCTTTCCCTACCCTGCGACCGCGACGCCGACTCCGCATGACCGGCGCGAGCCCTCCCCCGGGATCTCAGCCGAACGCCTTCGCCACCGCCGCGTCGCCGGCGCATACGCGCATCGGCTTTTCCAGCCCGGCCACCGCCAGCACCATCGCCGCCTCGTCGGTGGGGTTCGCGACCACCAGCCGCCCGCCGCGCTTTTCCAACGCCCGCGCCGTCGCCATCAGCAGGCGCAACCCCACCGAGGCCACGTAAGGCACTCCCGACAGATCGATCGCCAGCCGCGCGCCCGGCGCGGCCTCCAACGCGTTTGCGACCGCCGCCTGCGCCGCGGTCGTCCCCGCCGCGTCCAGCCGCCCGGTCACATACGCCACCGCGTAGGCGCCCTTCGTTTCCACCCGCACCGTCGTCTTGGTTGCATCGCTCATGCGCGTGACACCACCCGCCGCGCCCGCCCTCCGCAAGCCCAAGGCGCGCGCCCGCCCGGCCCCCGGATCGGCAGGCTCCGCGGCGGGGCCCGATCCATCCCGCGCGATCAACGCCGAATTCATGACGGCCCCCCTTCGCGCCCTCCGCCTCGCCACCATCACCCCGATCAGCACTCCCGCCGCATGCGCCCACACCGCGGGCCGCACCTCCCCGGCCTCCGCCGCAAAACTCGCCAGCATCGTCCGCCCTCCCGGCGCCTCCGCCCCGATCTTCGCCGCCAACAGCGCGAAAATCGCCGCCCCGGCCGCGCGCCTCGCGCGTTCGCCGTCCCGCCACAGACGCCACGCCGCCCAGCCCAACGGCGCGCACGCCAGCCCCGACAGCCCGCCGTAACGCGCCATCTCCGCGTCGCCCGTCAAAGCCGCCGCGGTCACGAGCGGCGCCCCCGCCAGCACCACCCACGTCCAAGCGCGCCGATCCTCGCGCTCCATCCACGCCCCCGCCGCCAGCCAGACCAGCCCGCTCCACAACGCGTGGCTCGCCGAGAAATGCACCAGATGCGCCGTCCAGAGCCGCCACACCTCGCCACCCGCCAAGGCCGCCCGCTCCCCGCCCAACGCGCCGCCCACGCCTCCGCCCGCGACCAGGACCACGGCCGCCGCCATCGCGACGGCGACCGTGCCCGAAGGCGACCTCTCCCCGCGTTCCGTCACGCGCGCCTCCGTCCGGCCCAGCCCGCCACCACCGCCAGCACCAGCGCCGCCCCGCCCTCGAAAGCCCCCGACCCCGAATAGCCGGGACGATGCGTGATCTTCACCTCCTCCGGCCGCTCCTTGATGCGTTCGCGAAACACCGCCAGCTCGGCCTCGAGATTCTTCGTCAGATCGTCCGCCGCCAGCCGCAGCCCCTCGTCGCGGTCTTCGCGAAGCGCCGCCTCCAGCCCGACCGGAGCCGCGCTCGCCCGCACCCGGCTCGTGCCCGGGGCCCGAAACAACAGGCGCCGGCTCGCGATGTCATACACGGTCGCGTCCATCAGCGTCTGCGTGTCGTTCTTCTCCCCCTGCACCACATAGGCCCCGACGATGGTCCAATACGCCAGCGACAGGAAATTCTCGTCCGTGAACTGCACCTGGTCGTAGGCGACCAACGCGATCACATCCACGCCGAACATCGAGCGAACCTGGTCCAGGTTCGTGAAACCACCGCCAGGCCGAAGATAGGCGCCGGGAACGATTTTTATCTCCGACACATAGGGCAGCGCGCGAAATTTCGCCGCCACCGTCTCCAGCAGCCGCGTTTGCTGCGCCGCCGAAAAATCGTTCTGCATGCCATGGCAGTAGCCCCCGCGCTTGTCCCCGCCCGGCGGCACGAACGCCACCCCGACCCGCAGCGGCAACGCCAGCTCCGGCACGCTCAATTCCTCCACGTGCCCCGCGTTCTCCGGATAAAGAAACTGCATCACGCTGGTGCCTTGGGCCGATTGCCGCCCGCCATAGCCGGCGCAACCGCCCAGGCAGGCCAGGGCCGCGACCGCGCATCCGATCGTCCAAAATCCAGGTTTAGTTTTCATAACTTCCGTTGATTGCTAAACTGTATTTAGATCATCTTACCAGTCGATTTTACGGCGAGGCCGTTGTGCGACCGCGACCGCCACCTCCGCGCTTCCTCTCCGTCCCGGGACTCTGCAAGGTTTCCGGGCGATGTCCGACGCCCCCGCCCGCGCCCCCCTTTCCCACCTCCGGCACGATCTGCGCACCCCGATCAACCAGATCCTCGGCTACAGCGAGCTCCTGCTGGAGGAAACCCAGGAAGCCGCGGTCCGCTCCATCCCGCTCTCCGCCGACGAGCTCGCCCCCGATCTCCAAAAAATCCGGCAGGCCGCGAAAAACCTGCTCAACCTCGTCAACGACAACCTCACCGACGAGCGTCTCTCCCTCGCGGGCGAAATCCTCAACCGCGGCTCCGACACCTCCGCCCCGTTCCCTTTCGCCGCCGGCGCTCCCCTTGGAGGGACGCCGTCCCCGGCGTCCGCGTCGTCTCCGTCTCCGACCACCTCGCCCGCCGCCCTCGCTCCCGCCGCCGCTTTCCCGACCTCTCCCGTCCCCGGCGTCGCGGAACCCCCGCCCGCCGCCGATTCCGCCGAACTGATCCACCCCGCCGCCGACGTCGCGGCCCTGCTCGGCCGCTCCGCCTCGCCCGAAATCGCGTCCCTCGCCGCCGCCATCACCGGCCGCATCCTCGTCGTCGACGACCAGCCCGCGAACCGCGAACTGCTCGTCCGCCAGCTCCAGCGTCAGGGGCACGCCGTCGCCTCCGTCGGCGACGGCCGCTCCGCTCTCGATCTGCTCCGCGCCGAGCCCTTCGATCTCGTCCTCCTCGACCAGATGATGCCCGTCCTCGACGGCTTCTCCACCTTGGTCGAACTCAAGGGCGACCCCGTCCTCCGCGATCTGCCGGTGATCATGATTTCCGCGCTCGACGAACTCGCCGCCGTGGTGCGCTGCATCGAGCACGGAGCCGAGGACTTCCTGCCCAAGCCTTTCAACCCCACCCTGCTCCGCGCCCGCATCGGCGCCGGCCTCCAGAAAAAACGCTTCCGCGACCGGGAGCGCGCCTATCTCGCCGAAATCGAAACGGAACGCGCGAAGTCCGATCGCCTCCTCCTCAACGTCCTCCCCGCCCCCGTCTCCGAGCGCCTCAAACGCGGCGAGGAACCCATCGTCGACAGCATCCCCGCGGCCACCGTGCTCTTCGCGGACATCGTGGGTTTTACCCGCGCCGCCGCCATCCTTCCCGCGACCGAGGTCGTCGCCCGTCTCAACGACCTTTTCAGCGAATTTGATCGGGCCGCCTCCGCCCTCGGACTCGAAAAAATCAAGACCATCGGCGACGCCTACATGGCCGCCGCGGGCGTCCCCCTTCCCGATCCGGCCCACGCCGCGCATTGCGCCGATCTCGCCCTCGCGATGCTCGAGCTCATGGGCGCCTTCAACGCCCGTCACGGACTCGGCTGGGAGATTCGCGTCGGCATCCACAGCGGCCCGCTCGTCGCCGGAATCATCGGCACACGAAAATTCTCCTACGACGTCTGGGGGGACACCGTGAACATCGCCCGCCGTCTCGAATCGCACGGCGTCCCGGGCGAAATCCGCGCTTCCGAAGCCACCCGCGCTTTGCTCGCCCCTCATTTCGAGCTCCAACCTTGCGGAGAGCTGGAACTCAAAAACCGCGGCTCGTTGCCCGCGCACCGTCTCGTTCGCCGCCTCCGCGTCTAGGCTGATTACCCTACCCGGGACCGTGACGCCGCGCCCGGCGTCGTCTATTGCGAAAATTCGGACGGTTAGAGGTGAAAAAGCCTGACCCCTTCGGCGTCTGCGCGCATAGTTGACGACAAGCACGGCTACCCCACCTCAACCCCGACGTGCCATGAAAACGCCCCGCTCGTTAGCGCCGGTCGCGGAACAGCTTTCCGACGCGATCATCCTCACGGACCTCCACGGCCGCGTGACTTGGCTCAACCCCGCCTTCACCCGCCTCTCCGGCTACACCCTTGACGACCTGCGCGGGCAAAAGCCCGGCCGCTTCCTGCAAGGGCCGGAAACCGATCCCGAATCCGCCTCCCTCCTGCGGCACGCGATCCATCTTCGCGAAGCGGTGAACGTCGAACTGCTCAACTACCGCAAGGACGGCGAACCCTATATGGTGTCGATTTCGCTGAGTCCGCTGCGCAACCGCGCCGGCCGCGTCACCGGCTTCATGGCCGTCGAGCGGGAGACCTCCTCGGTTCAGCGCGAGCTTCGCCGCCTCGAAAACGAGGTCGCGCAGCTCTACGGCATCCTCTGCCACGTCGGCGCGGAACGACAGCTCGCCTAGGCCGCGGCTTCCGTCCGCCCGGCCGGCGGCCGCCTTGCCCGCGCTACCAGCTCAGCCTGGCCCAGATGTGCCGGAAAGCCCCCGCGAAATCGCGGGGCCGCTCGCGCATGGCGACGTCCAGGTCCGCGCGTTCATACCACGCGCCGTCCATGATCTCCGCCGGGTGAAGGTTGAACGGCCCCTCGTGCCGCACACGATACACCCAGAGAAATTCCATGCCGGTCTCGCGGCACGCTTCGAGCCGCAGCCAGCGCTCCAACGCTTCCGGCGCGACCTTCACGCCGATCTCCTCCTCGAGTTCGCGCAACGCCGCCACATCGTAGTCCTCGCCCGCGTCCACATGCCCCGAACACGAGGCGCACCATTTTCCGGGCGCCGAGTCCTTCAGCATCGAGCGCCGCTGCAAAAACACCCGCCCCGCCTCGTCCAGACAAAGCACATGCACCGCCCGGTGCAGCAGGCGCTGCGCATGCACGTCCGCCCGGCGCGCGCGCCCGACCACGCGATCCTGTTCGTCGACGACGTCGAACAGCTCGTCCGCGCTCTGCGCCCGCCCGTCGGCCTTTACTTTCAAATCCATGTGTGCCCCCTTCGTGGGCTCTTCACCGCCCGCACGCCATGCCAAAGATCGATGTTAACGCAGTTGCCGAAGTTTTGAAACGCAACGACGTGGATCCCGCCCTCCTCCGCCAAATCATGGAGGAGCTCAACCTCGCCGCCCAGCCGGAGGTCGATGAAGAAAAGCCGCCCGCGGTCAAAAAGCAGTTCTCCATCCTGATCTCCGACCCGGACGGCAAGCTGCCCTCCGGCGAGTTCACCGGCTGGGTTCTCCAGATCCCCGAGGACGCTTCCGTCACCAGCGGCCCCGAGCGCATTCACAAGGCCGCCTACGACTTCAACACCACCAAGAAGGGACGCATGATGCCGGCCAAGACCATGGCCGACGCCATCGAAAACATCCCCGCCAAGCACTTCAAGGAACAGCAGGTCTGGATCAAGACCAAGGCCCCCGTCTTCATGGTGACGACCGACAACGAAATCCCCATGGAAAAGTCCGACAAGAAGAGCAGCCGCGGCAAACTCTCGGACGCCTGAGTCCCTGAACAGTTCCCGTTTCTCCCGCGCCGGCGGGAGGCCGCCCGCCCCCGGGCGGCCTCTCGCCGGCCTTTTTTCGCCCCGCCCGGAAGAGATCACGATCCACACCGGGGCAAAACACGCCGGGAAACCGTCCGACCGCGGACCGGAACCGGCGGCGTATCTCCATTTCGAATACCCCGCTTCCGGGCGGTCCCGTTCGCGTGTTCATCGTTCGCGCAAAAAACGTTCATTCACATAATCGGGGGGAACGACCGCGCTGGCACCGGCGATGCAATGACACGCGTCGCATGTCCACGAACGCTTCGCCCGCCCCGTCTTCGCCGGCGCCCGCCTCCGCCGCCCGTTTCCGTCGCCTCCTTCCGATCCTCGTCTACGCGCTCCTCGCGCTCGTCGTGATCGGCTCCTCCGTCGGCATCGTCCGCTACACGCAACGCCTGGACGCCGCCACGACCGAGAACAACAAGCGCATCAACCTCGCCGGCCGCCAGCGCGCGCTCAGCCAGCGCATGACCAAGGCGCTCCTCGCCTACGAGCGCGACCTCCGCGCCGGCGCCGACTCCGCCGCCGCCCTCGGCGAGCTCAAGAAAATTTCCACCCTCTTCCACGTCGTCCTCCGCGGCTTCGAGACCGGCGGCGCGGTCCCCGGCGCCGACGGCCAGGAATTCCGGATGCCCGCCGCGCGCGATCCCGAGGAGCAGCGCGTGATCCGCGAGGCCCTCGCGCTCTGGCTGCCGCTCCAAGAGCGCCTTTCCGACATCGTCGAGGGCCGCGCCTCCCCCGAGGTGGTCGCCGCGACCGTCGAGGCCTTCCGCGCGCGGAACGTCGGCATCTTCGACTTCATGAACGAACTCACCAACCGCACCGAGTTCACCGCCCGCGCCCAGATCGCCGCCGCGTCCAACCCCCGCACCGCCCTCGTCTGCGTCGCCGTCCTCGCCGTGTTCCTCATCCCGGGCTTCTACCTCGGTGATCGCGCCCGCCGCGCCCGTCTCCGCGCCGAGACCGCCCTTCACCAACTCGAGTCCACGCACGCCGCCTTGTCGGAAAAGAGCGCCGCCCTCTCCATCGCCAAGGCCGAGACGGACCGCATCATGGACACCGTCCAGGAAGGCCTCCTCCTCATCGACCCGAGGTTCATCATCGGCCCCAGCCACTCCCGCGAACTGGCCGCCATCTTCCGGCAGGAACATCTCGCCGGCATGAATCTCCTTCACCTCCTCCAGCGCCTGCTCTCGGAGAAGATGTTCAACACCACCCGCGACTACTTCGACCTGCTCTTCAACCCCGAGCAGCGTGAGAAGGCGGTGCTCAAGATCAACCCGCTCGTCGATATCGAGGTCTCCTTCCCCGATCCCGCCGGCGGCTTCATCCATCGTTATCTCGGTTTCAGCTTCCGCCGCATCATGGACGAGGGCCGTGTCGCCCGGGTCTTCGTCGCCGTGCGCGACATCACCGCGCAGGTCGAGCTGGAGAAACGCCTCCGCGAGGCCGAAAAACTCAAGGAGCGCCAGCTCGAGATCCTCCTCGGCATCATGCACGTCGAGTCCGAGGAGCTCGTCCACTTCGCCGAGATCGTGGAGCAGGAGCTCGACGCCATCAACCAGGCCCTCCGCGCCGAGGACTTCGCCCTCTCCACACCCGAACACCAGGAGAAGCTTCGCTCCCGCCTCAACCAGGTCTTCCGCAGCGTCCACAACATCAAGGGCAACGCCGTGTATCTGCGGCTCGACTACTTCCAGAAGACGGCCGAGGCGTTCGAGACCAGGCTCTCCGAGCTCATCGCCCGCCCCAAGCTCGGCGGCGAGGACTTCCTCGCCATCGTCGTCGCCCAGGCCGGCCTCCGCGCCGACCTAGGCGACCTCATCGAGCTGCGCGGGAAACTCGCCGGCATGCGCCCGGGCTCGTCCACGGCCTCCCCCGAAGCCGACAACGCCGGCCAGCCCGCCGCGCCCGCCGCCTCCGGGCTCGCCGACGGCCTCCGCCAGTTCTCCCGCGACATCGCCGCCGACATCGGAAAACAGGCCGAACTCGTGATCGACGACTACGCCCTGCACGTCGTCTCCCGCGGACGGCAGGAGCTCGTGCGCGACGCCCTGATCCAGCTCGTCCGCAACGCCCTCGCCCACGGGGTGGAATCCGCCGCCGACCGCGCCGACGCCGGCAAACCGCCCGCCGCCCGCCTCGAGTTGCGCGGTCTTCCCCGGTCCGAGGACGGCCTGGTCGGCCTCGTCCTCCGCGACGACGGCCGGGGCCTCGATCTCGAACGCATCCGCGAACGCGCCCTCGCCGCCGGCGTCCTTTCCGACGAGGCCGCCGCCTCCGATCCCGCCGAGATCGCCCGCTGCATCTTCACCCCCGGCTTCAGCACCCGCGACGGCGCCGACGCGCACTCCGGCCGCGGCCAGGGCATGGACATCGTCAAAACCCGCGTGGTCGACGAGGCCGGCGGCCGCATCGAGGTGCGCTCCCACCCCGGGCGCTTCTGCGAGTTCGCCCTCTACTTCCCCGAGATCCCCGAGCCCGCGCTCGCCTGAAAACCCCGCGACTCCCATGAAACTTCTCGTCGTCGATGACTCCCTGGTCGTGCGCCGCACGGTCGAAAGAAACCTCCGCCGCTCGCGCTTCAGCGAGGTCCGCATCGCCAGCAACGGCCGCGAGGCCCTGACGGTTTTCGACCAGTTCCAACCCGACGTGGTCACGCTCGACATCACCATGCCGGAAATGGACGGCCTCACCACCGTCGAAATCCTCCGCCAGAAAGACAAACGCGCCCTCATCCTAATCATCTCCGCCCTCGCCGACCGCTCCACCGCCGTCGAGGCGATGAAACGCGGCGCGCACGGTTTCCTCCTCAAGCCCGTCACGCCCGAAAGCCTGCATCTCGCCATCCAGGACCTGCTCGAAAACTGACACCGCGCCCCGCGCGCACCCTTCGCAATGGAAGAAAAAATCCTGAAGATCTTCGCCGATTCCGCCGCCCGCTACTTCGCCACCGTCGCCGACTCCCCCGCCCGGCTCGGAACGCCCTACCTGCGGGACGAAACCGAGGACGCCGGCCTCGACTACGCCGCCGTCATCGGCATCTCCGGCCACTACCGCGGCCGCATCTGCTACACCGCGACGCGCGAAAAGCTGCAGGCCCTTCTCCCCCAGTTCGGGGAGGATTGCCTGGACGACAGCCTCTGCGCCGATCTGGTCGGCGAGATCACCAACAACATCTCCGGCAACGCCCGCCAATTGCTCGGCGCCGGTTTCATGATCTCGCCGCCCGTCCTGATCCCCGTCTCGGCCGCGTCCGGCCCGGCCTTCGCCGATTCCGGCGCCCTTCCCTGCTACGTTCTCCCCGTCACCTGGAAAGAGCACCATTCCCGCGTGCTCGTCACCCTCCAGGCCCAGGTCGCCCACCGTCCCGCTCCCGACGCCACATGAAAAAATCCGCCTCCCTCGCCGAATCCTACGTCCGCGCCGCCGACTTCGCGGACCGCCTGGCCGGCGTCCAGCTTCCCTCCGAGGTCTGGGCCGTTTTCGCCCGGTGCGAGAACCCGCGCACGCCGCCCCAGATCGCGCGCCTCGCCAAGCTCGACGAGGCCGCCGTCGTCTCGGCCCTCCGCAGCCTGACCCGCCGAAAGCTCGTCCAGAAACACCGTGCCCCAAAAAATCGCATGGACTGGCAGGGCTACCTCGCCGCCAACGGAACCGCGCCCGCTCCCGAGGCCCCCGCCGTCGGAACGCCCCCGCCTCCCGCGGATCTCGCCCGGGAGGCCGCCCCGTCCGTTTCCCCGTTCGCGCTGCCCGTCGCGTTTTCCCTCGGCAACACCGTCGCCGCGATCGGCCGCCGCGTGGAGGCCCGCCGGGAGCTGCGTTTCCGCATCGAGAAAACCACGCCGCGTCCCGTCGCCGCGTAGTCTTTCTATCGATACCGCGCGCCGGGCGACGCCCGGCGCTCAGCCCACGCCCTCGAGCACCTGCCGGATCACTTTCGCGAAATCCGTGATCCGGTAGGGCTTCGGGATCATGCCCGCGAAGCCGTAGGCGCGGTGGTCGCTCATCACCTGATCGCTCGAATAACCGCTGCTCACGATCGCGCGCACCTCGGGGTCGATGCGCTGCAGCTCGCGCATGCA
>CBINJQ010000025.1:0-21662 GCA_966251015.1 uncultured Akkermansia sp.
CACCACGCCCGCCCGCCCCCCGTCCAGCGCCCTCCCCGCCAGCAAGGCCGCGCCGAGGTGCGCCGCCGCGTTCCCCCAAAGCGTCCACGCCCCCTGCCAGGTCGCCGCCCTCAACGCCTCCGTGTGCTGGATGATGTAGAACGCCGCCGAATCCATCCACACCAACGCCAGAAACACGACCGTCCACGCCGCCGTGGCATGGGCGACCCGCCCATTTCCCGCAGTCGTGGCACGGGCGTCCCGCCCGTGTTCCGCGTCCGCCTTCGCCCCGCGCGCCAGCAGCGCCCCGCCCAGCACCGCCGCCGCCGCCAACAAAGTCTGCGCCGTCGCGCCCGCCTCGAACACCGCCGGCAGATTGCACGACGCATACGCCGCCCCCGTTCCCAGACCCGCCGTCAGCCCCAGCCGGCGCCCCCCCGCCGCGTCGCGCAGTCCGCCCGCGAGACACACCGTCGCGCCGCCCAGCGCCACGCCCACCGCCAGCCCCGCCGCGGCCAATCCCGCCGCTCCCCCGCGCGCCGCCACCACCGCCAGTCCCGCCGCCGCCGCGCAGCCCGTCAGCCACCGCGCCAAGCGCCGCCCCCAGTCCGCCCGGCCAAAGAACCGCGCTCCCAGCACGCCTCCCGCCACGCCGCCCGCCGCGAGCGCGCCCATCACCCCGCGCAGCCGCCCGCCGTCGCCCGTCACCGGCCGCGCCAGCTCCAGAAACGCGAACTCCGCGAAGATCAAAAAATACACATACACCGCCGCCACCAGCCCGGCCGCCCTCCACTCGCGCTTGCTCATCGCCCGGCCCCTCCGCTTCGCGCCGCCCGCCACAGGAGCCACGCCTGCGCGACCACCAAGGCTCCGTCCGTCGCGCCCACCGTCAGCCAGCGCGGCTCCAGCGCGCCCGTCGCCACCGCCCAGGTCGCGTAGCCGCCCGCCGCCGCGCGAAACAAGATCGTCGAGGCGAACACCTCCCGCAGCCGCTCCGCCCCGCCGCGCCCCAGCGCCAGCAGATAGCTCGCGCCCACCGCGCCGACGAAAGCCCCCACCCAGCGCAGATAGGTCAGCGCCTCCGGCCCCGGCGTCGCCACGCCCATCGCCGCCAGCACCGGCGCGGGCGCCGCCACCAGGCCGACGCCCGTCGCCGCGTCCATCGCGCCCGCCAGGCCCGCGAGCCACCGCTCCGATCTGGTCGCCTTCATGTCGCGCGCGCCTCCCGCCACGCGAGGCCCGCCCCCGCCAGCATCGCCAGGCCCGCCGCCAGCCGTCCGACGAAGATCGCCTGCGTCCAGCCCGCCCCGTAAAACAGCTCCGCCTCCCGGCCCGCCTCCACCGAGCCCAGCCCCGCCAGCAGGACCACCTGCGCCGACGTCCCGCCCTGCCAGAGCCAAAACGCCGCCCTCCCTCCCGCCGGCCGCTCCGGATCGAGCTCGTTGAGCACGGCGAAGTTCACCGAGCTCACCAGCCCCGCCATCGCGAGGTGCGCGTGCGCCACCAGCCCGTGGGTGAATTTCGAGGCCTCCGACAGCCCGGGCAGAAACATCGCCCAGCCGCTCGCCACCAGCAAGGTCCACCAGGCCCCCGCCGCCGCCGCCCAGCGCCGCGCGCCCGCGCTCCAGTTCCATCCGTATCCGTAAACCCACAACATGGGCGCCCACGCGAGCAGCAGCCCGAGCCCGGCGATCTGTCCCGTCGCGTGATGCGACGCGTGCCCGTGGTCGAGCGCCGCATACGCCGCGAAGGAAACGCCCAGCGCCGGCCAGAACCACGCCGCGCCGCCCGCCTCCGCCCGCCGCCCCAGCCCGAGCAGCCAGGGCAGCAGGCCGAAGATCGTCACGATGCCCAGCGTCGAGCCGAGCAGCGACGCGCCCGTCGCCCCGCCGCTGTCGGGATTGACCGGGGGATACACCTCGCGCCCCGCCGCCCAATACATCAGCGCCGGCACCGGCGTGAGCGCCGCCACCAGACCCGCCGCCACGCGCCAGCGCGCCGAGCCCGCCCGCGCCCGGCCCCACCAGAGATGCGCCGCGAGCAAAGCCCAGAGCAGCGCCATCGCCGCCGCCAGCAACGGACGCGCCCAGCCCGCCCAGTCGAGAAACAGCTTCCCGCTCGACACCCCGCCCAGCCACGCCGCCACGCCCAGCGCCAGCGCCGCGCTCCACGCCGCGAACACGAGCCGCGCGTGAAGGCCCGCCGCCGGGTGCCGCGGCTCCAGGCAGGCCGCCGCCAGCGCGCCGACCAGCGGCAGCGCGCACCATCCGTAAAGTTCGCCGTCCAGATGCACCGGCATCCAGCGCCCGTGGCTCGCCCACGCCGCCCCGCCGCCCGCCTCCGGCCACACCAGCAGCGCGGCCAGCCACGCGCCCGCCGCGCTCGCCGCCAGCAGCCAGCCGAGCGAGTGCATGCGCGCCGTGCGCGCCAACCCGGGGGCGAACGCCGCCTTCACGCCACCTCCTCCACCCGCCCCGCGCGCACCCGCAGCAACCGGTCGCAAGCCTCGGCGAAGCGACGTTCGTGCGTGCAGAGCACCACCGCCGCGCCTTGCTCGCGCGCGAGCTCGCGCAGCAGCGAGAAAACCGTTTCGCCCGTCCGCTCGTCGAGCGACCCCGTCGGCTCGTCCGCCAGCACCAGACGCGGCGCGTTCATCAAGGCCCGGCAAATCGCCGCGCGCTGCCGCTCTCCGCCCGAGAGATCCTGCGCGCGGTGTCCGAGCCGGTCGCCCAGCCCGACCCGGGCCGCCAGTTCGCGCACCCGCGCCGCCATCCCCTCGCGCGTCGCCCCGAGCGCCAGCGCCGGCAGGCGGATGTTCTCCTCCACCGTCAGATCGGGCACGAGGTTGTGCAGTTGAAAAACAAAGCCCAGCAGGTGCCGGCGCAGCGTCAGCCGCTCCGCCTCGCCGCACGGGTCCAGCCCGCACACGCGCAACCCGCCGCGATCGGGGGCGTCGAGCCCGCCGAGCAGGTGCAGCAGCGTGCTCTTGCCCGAGCCCGAGGCCCCCCAGAGCGCCACGAGCTCGCCCGCGCGCACGCGCACCGAGGCGCCGCGCAGCACCTCCACGCGCCCGCGGTCGTAGCTTTTCCACACGTCCTGCGCCTCGGCCACGACTTCGCCGCGGCCTCCGCCTTCCCGTCGAGCCGCCTCATTCATAACGCAAAGCCTCCGCCGGCTGGATGCGCGCCGCGTGCCACGCCGGATAAAGCGCCCCGCCGAGCGCGGTGACAAAGGCCGTCGCCGCGATGCCCGCGAGCACGCCCGGCGTGGTCCGCGCCGCGAGGTAGCCCTGGAGCCCCGGCACGCGCTCCAGCACCGCGAGCACGCCGGCCCCGAGCGCGAGCCCCGACACCAGGCCCGCCGCCGCCAGCGCCGCCGACTCCGCCAGCACCAGCGCGGCCACCTGCCGCGCGCTGAAGCCGCACACCCGCAGCACCGCGATCTCGCGGATGCGCCCGAAGACCGAGAGCAGCATCGTGTTCGCCACGCCCAGCCCTCCCAGCACGAAGGCGCAAAGCCCCACCGCCCAGGCCACGACGTTGAGGATGCGAAAGGTGTTGTAGCTGCGGCTGAACTCCCGGTTCTCCAGCGCCATCACGCCGGGCTGCTCCGCTTCGAGGCCGGCCTTGAACGCCTCGCCGAGCGAGCGGTCGCGCAACTTCACCGCCACGATCGACGCCGTGTTTTCCCGATGGAAAAACGCCTGCGCCTCCGCGAGCGGGAGAAACACGCCGCCGTCCTCGAAGCCGTTTTCGGCGCGAAACACGCCGCCGACGCGGAAGCTCCCGCGGCCGATCTCCACCATGTCGCCGCGCGTCGCGCCCAGAAACTCCGCCGCGCGCGACCCGAGAAACACCTCGCCCGCCCGCGCGCCGAAATCCGCCGGCTCCCCCGACCGCCACTCCGCGCGCCGCAGGCGCGGATCGTCCGCCTCGATGCCGAAGCACGTGATCACCGGATGCCCCTCCGCCGAGACGATTCCGAAAAGCATGGCATGCGCCTCCGCCGCCTCGGGGCGCGCCCGCGCCGCCGCCGCCTGCTCCGGCGTCACCGAGCTGAAAAACAAATCCGACACGCGCCGTTCGAAGACGAGGTAGTCGCTGTCCGTCCCGAGGATGCGCTCGAACATCCCGATGGCTCCGTGCACCACCGCGAGGATCGAGAGCATCGCCGCCACGCCGAAGGCGATGCCCGCCACGCCGATCAGGGCGCGCAGACGGTGGCGGCGGAGATTGGTCGGCGCGAGGCCGAGAAAACGCAGGCGGGGAAACATCGGTTTTAAATTCAGGCCGCCGCAAGGACGAGGGCTTCGCCAAGCGCGCGACGGCGCGCCGGCTCGAAAACCCGGGCATGAAACTCGCGCAGATAACTCCAGCGCCCCGACCGCTCCTCAAGCCGCCCGAGCGCCGACGCGGAGAGCCGCGAAAGCCGTGCCACCCGCGCGCGCGCCGCCGGCACGCCAAGCGCGTGTGCGAGATTCGGCCGCGCGAGCGCGCGGTCCCTGCCCGTCGTCTTGCCCGCCTCCACCTCGCCGCGCAGCAGGTCCGCGAGATCGTCGATCGCCTGGAACGCGAGGCCCCAATACACGCACAGCCCCTTCAGCGCCCGGCCTTCGATCTCGTCGGGCCGACCGGCCAGCGCGGGCAGCCGCACCGCCAGCCAGAAGAGCGCCCCGGTCTTGGCCGCCGCGATCCGCGCCACCGCCCGAGCCCCGCCCGGCCCCTCGGAAAAACGCAGATCCGCCGCCTGCCCGCCCACCAACCCCGCCGGGCCGAGACAGGCGTCCACGCACGCCAGCGCGCGCACGCGCACCTCGGGCGCCTCGGCCGCGAAGGCGAAACCCGCGAGCGCGTAGGCGCGATTGATCAGCGCCAGCGCCGCGAGGATCGCCGTCGCTTCGCCATGCGCGTGATGCACGCAGGGCAGGCCCCGCCTCGTCGCGGCGTCGTCCATGCAGGGCAGGTCGTCGAGCAGCAGCGAGGCCGTGTGGAAATACTCCACCGCGCAGGCGAGTTGCAGCGCCGCGCCTTCGCCCAGGCCGTGGACGAGCGCCGCCTCATGGGCGAGCCGCGCCCGGACGAGTTTTCCCGGCTCGGAGACCGCCTGCAGAATCGCCGCCTCGAGATGCGGCTCCATGCGCGCCGCGACCGGCGCGAATTCCTTCAACGCCACGACGACAGGATCAAAAGGCTCGGTGAAAGCGACCATGGGAAAGAGTTAGTGATGGGAGGGGACCGCCGGGGCCGCCGACGTCGTGATCGGCTCCTCCGCCGGAGCGCCTTGCAGGTGGAAACGCACATGCACCACCGGATCGACTTTCAGGACGAGGAGCTTGCGGATCACGGACAGGCCGAAGTCACGGGTGTCCAACGCCGCGTCGCCGTCGATCGCGTAGCGATCGCCCTCGTGCGTCACCGACACGGGGAACACGATCTCCCGCGCCATCCCGTGCAACGACAAGGTGCCGCGCGCCATCAGCCGTCCGTCGCTCCCGCGGTCGAACGAGGCGAGGGTGAAGCCCCCGTCGGGATGCCGGGGCGTGTCCTGCCATGCGTGCATCTCCTTGTCGCGATCCGCCTTGCCTGTCTTCACGCTCGAAAAATGAAACGCGAACTTCGCGCGCGTGACGCGTTCCGCGACCGTGTCCACCGCGATGTCCGCCTCGTAGGCGTCGAGTTTCCCGGTGAAGGAGTCCACCGTCGCCTTCACGTCTATCTCCACGCCCGATCGCGCCGCGTCGATCCGCAGCGGCCGCTCCGCCGCGCGCGTCGCCTCGCCGGTCAGCGCCGCGAGGGCGAACAAAAGGAAAACGCGTTTCATGCCGCCGAGCCTACCCCGCGCGCATGAACCCAACATGAACCGCGGATGAATTTTTGTTCATGCGTTTGACCCCGCCGCGCCCCGCGCGGAAATCGACGCCATGCCGCGCCCGCCCGCTCCTCCCGTCCCGCCTGCGGGCGACGCCCTGCCGCGCCCCGTGCGCGCGGCCGACGGCGGCTTTCGCAACCCCGGCAAACACGAGGACCGCGACTGGCTCGACGTTCTCCGCTGGAAACTCGCCCGCGGCGCCGCGCCGTGGCCGCGCCACGCCGCCGACGACGCTCCTCGCCCGCCGCCTCCCGCCCCCGACCGCGGCCTGTCCGCGACCTGGGCGGGCCACGCCACGTTCCTCCTTCGCACGCCGACGCTCTCCCTGCTCACCGACCCGGTCTGGAGCGAACGCATCGGGCCCTCGCGTTTCGCCGGTGTTCGCCGCGCCCGGCCGCCCGGCGTAGCGTTCGAGACCTTGCCCCGGATCGACGCCATTCTGCTCAGCCACGACCACTACGACCACTGCGACCTGCCGACGCTGCGCCGTCTGTCGCGCGCGCATCCCGAGGCGCGGCTCTTTTGCCCGCTCGCCCACGAGGACCTCGCGAAACGCGCCGGCTTCGCGCCCGAACGCGTGAGCTGCCTCGACTGGTGGGAAACGCGCGAACTCGCCCCCGGCGTCACGCTTTCGTCCACGCCCGCGCGACACTGGAGCAACCGCCTCTCCGGCAAGCGCAACGCCCGCCTCTGGTGCGGCTGGCGCCTCGCCACGCCGGACACGTCGCTGTTTTTCGCGGGCGACACGGCTTGGGACGAAACGATGTTCACCGCCGTCCGCCGCCGCTTCGGCGCGCCCGATCTCGCGCTCATCCCCATCGGCGCCTACGCCCCGCGCTGGTTCATGCGCGAGCAGCACTGCGACCCGGAGGAGGCGGTCCTCGTCCACCGCGCGCTCGGCGCCCGCCGCAGCGTCGCCATGCACTGGGGCTCCTTCGCCCTCACCGACGAACCGCGCGACGAGCCCCCCGCCCGGCTGGCGACAGCCGCCCGGGCCGCCGGCCTCGCGCCGTCCGAGTTCCAGGCCCTCCGGATCGGCGAAACCGCATTGTCCGACCGATCGCCTTCGGCCTCGTCGCGCGCTTCGGGGTGACGCGAACGCGCAACAAACCGCAAACTCCGCGCAAGGACGGGTAAGCATTCGTATCCGATATCCTGCTACCTTGGGCGCATGCCGTCCGCCGCGCCCGTCCGCCACCGCGCATTCTCGCTTCTCGAGCTCCTCGTTGTCATCGCGATCATCGGGGTGCTGACCGCGCTCGTGGCGCCCGCGGTCGGCGCCTGTCGCCGCCAGGCCGCCAAAAGCCGCGAGGTCTCCGCCGCCCGCCAGCTTCTCGTCGCCTACCATCTCGCCGCCGAGGAAAACCGCGGCGTCCTCCTCCCCCTTCAAGCCGTCGCCGCCGGCACCACCAACGAGCGAGGCCAGACCATCTCCGGCATCACCGCCTACCGCTGGCCGCATCGGCTTCGCCCCTACCTCGGCGACCGCTTCCGCGCCACGCTCTACGTCAACGAGCAGTCCGACTTCTACGACGAGAAAGCCAACGACGACTACTCGCTAAGCATCGCGCCCACCTTCGGCCTCAACGGCGTCTTCGTCGGCGGCGACTTCGCCACCCTCGTCAAAGACCGCCCCGTCCGACGCCTCGGCGACGCCGCGACACCCGCCCGCCTCGTCGCGTTCGCCTCCGCCCGCTACCGCGAACTCCACCCCAAGGCCGGCTACTGGCGCGTCTCCGCGCCGTCCTTCGGCTGGCCCGCCGCCGATCTCGCCGCGCTCCCCGACTCCCCGGCCCAGGAGGCCGCCTACGGCTATCTCGCGCCCCGCTGGGACGGTCGCGCCGTCGTCGCCTACCTCGACGGCCACGTCGGTCTCCCCTCCGTCGCGGACCTGCGCGACATGCGCCTCTGGTCCGACCTCGCGCGCCGCGCCGACAACCCGAACTACTCGCCCGCCCGATGAACCGGCGACCGCTCCTTTCCCTCATGCAAATCCGTATCCTCCCGCTCCCCGCCCGCCAATTCACGGCCCTCGCCGCGCTCGCGCTCGCCGCCTCCGGAGACGCCGCCGCCGCCCGGACCGACCGCTGGAGCACCGCCGGCGGCGCCTGGGACGACACCTACCAGACCGCCTGGGTCTCCACCAACACCCTCCGGCCCGACGCCTCCTCCGACTTCGGCGCCACGCTCCACGCCTCGGCGCGGCCCTCGCCCAGCGGACTCGCCCCGACCGGCGGCCTGTATGACACTTTCTACTACACGTTCTTCACCTCGCCCGTCCTCACCCTCTCGACCGACGAGGTCCTTTCCGATCTGGACACCATCGCCTTCGAGTTTTCCTACGCCGCCGGTCTCACCTCCGTGGAGGCCATCGGCCTCGTCCTGAACTACAACCCGGCCCATCTCGCCCTCGCCCCGGACTCCTTCGTCACCGGTTCGAGCGAGACGATCAGCACCGCCTTCGGCGACCAGACGTTCACCACCTACAGCTTCACCTGGTCCGTAAGCGATCTCGGCGCCACCGACGCCTTCTCCATCACGTGGAACCTCGGTTCGCACAACTCTTTCAACGGCGTCGCCCTCACCCAGACCTCCGCCTCCGCCGTGCCCGAGCCCGCCTCCTTCGCGGCTCTCGCGGGCCTCTGCGTCCTCGGCCTCGCCGCCTCCCGCCGCCGCCGCTGATCCGCGTGGCACGGGCGTCCCGCCCGTGCTCCTCGAGGCCGGGGCGTCCCGCCCCGGCCTTTCCGTCCCCGGCCCACCGCGCGCCAACCCTCCACGCCTCACGACTCGTCCCGCCACCGACCACCATGATCTCCGCCAGCGAATCCGCCGCCTTCTTTCCCGCCGCCCACCGCGACCGCATCGTCGACCACATGAACGAGGACCACGCCGGCGCCGTCCTCGACTACGTCCGCCACTTCGGCGGTCTCGTCGCCGCCACCGCCGCCCGTCTCGACGATCTCGACCGCGAGGGCATGTCCATCACCGCCACCCTCCCCTCCGGCCCCCTGCCCGTCCGCGTCGCCTACCCCAAGCCCCTCGACACCCCCGCCGACGCCCACCACGTCCTCGTCGAGATGGCCGTGACCGCCGCCCAGGCCGCCCCCTCCGCCGCCCAGTCCTCCCGCAAAGAAGAGTCGCTGGCCCGCGCCCGCGAGGTCGCCGCCCGTCTCCGCGCCAACCTCAAGACCGTCATCCTCGGCACCGTATCCGCCGATGGAATACCCGACGCCTCCGTCGCCCCCGCCGTCCTCGGGGCCGACGGCGCCTTCCACGTCTACGTCAGCGGCCTCTCCCTCCACACCCGCAACCTCGCCGAGACCGGCAAGGCCGGCGTCTTCGTCATCCAGGACGAATCCGAGGCGAAACAACTTCTCGCCCGCCAGCGTATCACCTTCCCCTGCGCCGCCACCCCCGTCGCCCGCGAATCCGTCGCCTTCCTCGTGCAGATGACCGCCATCAAGCAGGTCTTCGGCCCCGTCATGGAGCACCTGGAAAGCATGGCCGACTTCCGCATGTTCCGCCTCGCGCCCGGGCGCGGCCGCCTCGTCGCCGGTTTCGGCCAGGCCTACGACGTCGACCCGCTCGACTGGACCCGGCTCAGCCACGTCAACGACACCGGCCACGCCCACCGCAAAGCCTGACGCGCCCGTCCCATGCACCCGCTCCGCCTCCTCGCCGCATTGGTCATTGGTCATTCGTCATTGGTCATTTCCGCTCCGGCCGCCGCGCCGGAGCGGATCGTCAGCCTCGGCGGCGCGGTCACCGAGACCGTCTACGCCCTCGGCGCCGGCGACCAGATCGTCGCACGCGACACCTCCAGCGTGTTTCCCGCCGCCGCCCGCGCCCTGCCCGACGTCGGCTACTTCCGCGCCATCGGCGCCGAAGGCGTCCTCGCGCAAAGACCCACGCTCATCCTCGCCGCCGAGGGCACCGGCCCGGCCGCGCAGGTCGAGGTTCTCAAAAACTCCGGCGTCGCCTTCGTCCATCTCGACGCCCGCTGTTCCGCCGACACCGTCCTCGCCAACATCGCCCGCCTCGGCGAGGTCCTTCACCGCCAGACCGAGGCGTCCGCCCTCGTCGAAAAACTCCGGGCCCGGCTCGCCGCGGTGAAAACCCGCGCATCCGCCGGCACCGCCGCCCGTCCGGTCCGCGCGGTGTTCCTCATGAGCATGAACGAGACCGCCACCCAGGCCGCCTACGACGGCACGGCGGCCGACGCCCTCATCGAGCTCTCCGGCGGCGAGAACCCGCTGACCGGTCTCGTCGGTTACAAGCCGCTCAACGCGGAGGCGCTGTTTGCGCTCGATCCCGACGTGATCTTCTACGGCGTAAACCCGCGGTCCCCGCACGGCGAACCGCCCGCCTGGATTCGCGAGACGCGCGCCGGTCGCGCCGGCCGAGTCCACCCGCTCGACCTCGGCTACCACCTCGCCTTCGGCCCCCGCCTCGGCGACGCCGTCACCGAGGTCGCGGCGCTGCTCCGACCCGCCGTCCCCGCGCTCGCCGCGGACCAGCCTTGAGCACCCTCGTCCGCCCCGCCGGCCGCGGCGCCGTCTTCCTCGTGCTCGGCGGCGCCCTGCTTCTCGCCTTTGCCGCCGCGCTCGCCCTCGGGGCCGCCCGTCTCTCCCCCGAGGCGCTCTGGCTCGGCCTCACCGGCCGCGGCGACGAGCTCTCCGCGCTCGACCGCGCCGTCCTCCAGTCCATCCGCCTGCCCCGCGCCGTCGGCGGCCTGCTCGTCGGCGGCGTCCTCGGCCTCTGCGGCGCGGCGATGCAGGGACTCTTCCGCAATCCGCTCGCCGACCCCGGCCTCATAGGCGTCACCGGCGGCGCGTCCTTCGGCGCCGTGCTGGCCGTCAAATACGCCTCGACCGCCCTCGCCGGCGTATCCGTCGTCCTGGGACAACTCGCCCTGCCCGCCTGCGCCCTCGTCGGCGCCCTGCTCGCCGCGGCGTTCATGCACCGCGCCTCCATCCATGAAGGCCGCGTCGTCGTCGCCCTCATGCTCCTCGCCGGCGTCGGCATCAACGCCCTCGCCGGCGCCGGCACCGGCCTCGTCCTCTTCGTCTCCGACGACGACCAGCTCCGCCAGTTCACCTTCTGGACGCTCGGCAGCCTCGCCCAGGTCTCGTGGGTGAAACTCGCCGTCGCCCTGCCCTTCCTGCTTCCCGCCGTCCTTCTGGTCCCGCGCCATACGCGAGCCCTGAACGCCCTCCTCCTCGGCGAGGCCGAGGCCGGCCACCTCGGCGTCGATCTCGCCCGTCTCAAGCGCCACCTCGTCTTCGCCACCGCCGCCGGCGTCGGCGCGGCCGTCTCCATCGCCGGAGGCGTGGGCTTCATCGGGCTGGTCGTTCCCCATCTCGTGCGCCAGACCATCGGCCCCGACCACCGTCGGCTCCTCCCCGCCTCCGCCCTTCTCGGCGCCACGGTCCTCCTCGCCGCCGATCTGCTCGCCCGCACCATCGCCATCCCCGCCGAGCTGCCCGTCGGCGTCGTCACCGCCGCGCTCGGCGCACCGGTTTTCTTCAGTCTCCTCCGCCGCGGCCGCCGCGACCGCGTGTTCGCCTAGTTTCCGATGCTCGCCGCCCACGATCTCGTCGTCCGCCGCGGAGCACGCGTCCTGCTCGATGGCGTCTCGCTCGCGCTCCCCCCCGGCCGCGTCACCGCCGTCATCGGCCCCAACGGCGCGGGCAAGAGCACCCTCCTCCGCGTGCTCGCGGGCGAAATCGCGCCCGACTCCGGCTCGATCTCCCTCCTGGACCGCCCGCTCTCCGCCTGGGGCGCCCTCGACCTCGCCCGGCTTCGCGCCGTGCTGCCGCAGGAAAGCGACCTGCGTTTCCCGTTCAGCGTCGACGAGGTCGTCCGCCTTGGACGTATCCCGCATCCGGGCGGCGGCGACACCGGGCACGACCGCGCGTTGACCCGCGAGGCGCTGGCCCGCGTCGACCTCGCCGGCCTCTCCGAGCGGGTTTATCCGACGCTTTCCGGCGGCGAGAAACAACGCGTGCACCTCGCGCGCGCCCTCGTGCAACTCCAGCCCGCCCCCGGCCGGGCCGCGCCCCCCGGCCGCGTTCTCCTCCTCGACGAGCCGACCGCGAGCCTGGACCTCGCCCACCAGCACCTGATCCTCGCGCTCGCCCGCGAGCTCGCCCACCGCGAGCAGGTCGCGGTGCTCGCCATCCTGCACGATCTCACCCTCGTCCTTTCCTCCGCCGACGATCTGGTTGTGCTCCGGCGGGGCCGTGTGATCGGGACGGGGCCCGCGACCACGACGGTCACCCCCGCCCTCGTCCGCGATGTCTTCGGAGTCGCGGCCGGCGTGTTTCGCCATCCGGAACTGGCCCGGCCCCAGCTGTTCTTTAGCCCGGCCGGACAGTTCCCCGGCCGCCCGTTTTGACCGAGCCGACCGGGGTAAGCACCTTAATCAACCGCAAGGCAATTGCGCAGTTTCACGCATACCCTATTTTGGGCGCATGGATGCTTCCGAGTCCCTTTCCACCCGGCCCGCGGCCGCCCGCCCCAGCTGGGATGACACCACCAAGGAGTTGCTCGACCTGAAGGCCGCCCTCGACGAGCACGCCATCGTCGCCATCACCGACCCGCGCGGCCGCATCACCTACGCCAACGACAAGTTCTGCGCCATCTCGCAATACACCCGCGAGGAGCTCATCGGCCAGGACCACCGCATCATCAACTCCGGCCACCACACGCCGGAGTTTTTTCGCGAGCTGTGGTCCACCATCGGCCGCGGCCACGTCTGGCGCGGCGAGATAAAGAACCGCGCGAAAGACGGCTCCTACTACTGGGTCGACACCACCATCGTCCCCTTTCTCAACGAGCACGGCAAACCCCGCGAGTATGTCGCCATCCGCGCCGACATCACCCAGCGCAAACAGGCCGAGGAGGCGCTCCGCTCCTCGACAAAGGAGGTCGTCGATCTCAAGGCCGCCCTCGACGAGCACTCCATCGTCGCCATCACCGACCCGCGCGGCCGCATCACCCACGTGAACGAAAAGTTTTGCGCGATCTCCAAGTATTCGCGCGAGGAGCTCATCGGCCAGGACCATCGCATCATCAACTCCGGCCACCATCCGCGGGAGTTTTTCCACGATCTCTGGGCCGTCATCGGCCGCGGCCACGTCTGGCGCGGCGAGATAAAAAACCGCGCCAAGGACGGCACCTTCTACTGGGTCGACACGACCATCGTCCCCTTTCTCAACGAATACGGGAAACCCCGCCAATACGTCGCCATCCGCACCGACATCACCCGGCGGAAACAGACGGAGGAAACCAACGCCACCCTCGCCGCCATCGTGGCGTCGTCGCAGGACGCGATCATCAGCCAGGACACCGCCGGCATCATCCAGACATGGAACCACGGCGCCCAGTCGGCGTTCGGCTACTCCGCCGCGGAAGCGATCGGCCGCTCCATCCTCGAACTTGTGCCGCCCGAGCTCCGCGGCGCCGAAACGGAACACCTCAACTCCGTGCGCCGGGGGGAAAAGCACCAGCAATACGAGACCGTGCGCATCCACAAGGACGGCAGCCGCGTGAACCTGCTCGTCACCCTGTCCCCGGTGCGCGACGAGACCGGCCGCGTCGTCGGCGCCTCCAACATCGCGCGCGACATCACCGAACGGAAAAAACTCGAGGCGCAGTTCCTCCGCACGCAGCGCATGGAGGCCATCGGCACGGTCGCGGGCGGCGTCGCGCACGATCTCAACAACCTGCTTTCCCCGATGCTGCTCGCCCGCTCGCTTCTGGCCGACCACCTGACCAACCCCGAGGACCGCGAGATTCTCGATACCGTGCATCGCGCCGCGCACCGCGCCGCCGCCATCGTCAGACAGCTGCTCGCCTTCAGCCGCGGCGAGGAGGGCGAACGCCACCCCGTGGAGGTGTCGATGCTCTTCCGCGAAATCGCCGGGTTCCTCCGCGAGACCTTCCCGCGCGAGATCACCGTCGCGGCCTCCGCCCAGCGCGGTCTCTGGGCCGTCGTCGCCGAACCCACCCAGATCCACCAGGTGTTGATGAACCTCTGCGTCAACGCCCGCGACGCCATGCCCACCGGCGGCACGCTTTCGCTCACCGCCCAGAACGTCGAGCTCAGCGATACCGAGGCCCAGCTCAACCCGCTCGCGCACGCCGGCCCCTACGTCCTCATCACCGTGGCGGACAACGGCTCCGGCATCCCTCCCGGCATCGTCGAGCGCATCGTCGACCCCTTCTTCACGACCAAGGGCCTGGGCCGCGGCACCGGACTCGGACTCTCCACCGTCGCCGGCATCGTCAAGAGCCACGCCGGCTTCGTCACCGTTTACAGCGAGCCCGGCGCCGGGTCTTCGTTCAGCGTCTATCTCCCGGCCTCGGTGAACGCGCCCGCGCCCAAGGCGGAAAAACCCGCCGAGGCCGCGCCCGACGGCAATCAGGAACTCGTCCTCGTCGTCGACGACGAGTTCGCGCTCTCCGCCAGCCTGCGGCAGCTTCTTATCAAGCGGAACTATCGGGTTCTCGTCGCCAACAACGGCCGCGAGGGGCTCGCGACCTTCGAGCGCCACCCCGACGAGATCCGTCTCGTGATCACCGACACCATGATGCCCGTCATGGGCGGCCTGCAGATGGTCCGCGAACTGCGCCGGCTCCACCCCGAGCTGCCCGTCATCGCCGCGACCGGGCTGGAGCAGGAGGAGAAAATCCGGGAATACCATTCGCTGAACGTGCCCGACGTGTTCCTCAAGCCCTGCGATCCCGACGAGCTCCTGCGCGCCATCCGCCGCAAGCTCGACCAACCGCGACCCCATCCGGCCTCCTAGTCTTTTGGAGGGACGCCGTCCCCGGCGTCGCGCGCTGGAAGACGCGCCGGCGATTTGGTGGACGAGCACGTCCCTCCGCCCGGTGGCTTGGCGGCGGATGCCCCGCCGCCCCGAGCAACGGACACAGGGACGTGCCCGCCCGCCTCGGAGGATGGCGAGCCCGCCTTTCTTGTCCGGTCGCGCGGAAATCTTGTAACGTTTCGCCTCCGCTTCCGACAAAGGAGGTGGAGCCGCCTCGCCTTCGCGCACGCCGGCTCCGGTCGAAATGAACACCCCCGATCCCACGCCTCCCTCGCCGTCGTCAGGCCCGGTTTCGACCTGCCCTCGCTGTCGCCGGCCGATTCCCGAGGATGCCGTCGGAGGAACCTGCCCCGCATGCCTCCTCGCCGCGGGCTTCTTCACCCGGACCGCCGCGCCCGCGTCCGACCTCGACGAGCCGCCGCCGCCCATCGCCGAACTCGCGCCCGAGTTTCCCGCCCTCGAACTCCTTGAACTGCTCGGCCGCGGCGGCATGGGCGCCGTCTACAAGGCCCGCCAGCGCGACCTCGACCGCTTCGTGGCGCTCAAGATTCTGCGGCCCGGCCTCGACGCCGATCCAAGCTTCGCCGCGCGCTTCACCGAGGAGGCGCGCGCCCTCGCCCGCTTAAATCATCCCGGAATCGTCACGCTCCACGAGTTCGGCCGCAGCCCCGCCGGCCGCTACTTCATCGTCATGGAGTTTGTCGACGGGATGAACCTCCGCCAGCTCCTCGCCGTCGGCCGCGTCTCCGCGCGCGAAGCCCTCGCCATCGTGCCGCCGCTCTGCGACGCGCTTCAATACGCCCATGATCGCGCCCTCGTCCACCGCGACATCAAACCCGAGAACATCCTCGTCGACCGCCTCGGCCGCGTGAAGATCGCCGACTTCGGCCTCGCCAAACTAATCCAATCTGAACGCTCCGCCGGAATCGATACGCCCTCAACCATTGGACATTGGTCATGTCAAACCAGCGCCTCAAACGCGCTAGAGGACATTGGTCATTCCGCTGAAAGCGGTGTCCTGGGCACGCCCGCCTACATGGCCCCCGAGCAACGCACGCGGCCCTTCGCCGTCGACCACCGCGCCGACATCTACGCCCTCGGCGTCGTGCTCTACCAGATGCTCACCGGCGAACTCCCCGCGCCCGGCGAGCTCCAGCCGCCGTCCCGCCGCGTGCAAATCGACGTCCGCCTCGACGAGATCGTTCTCCGCGCGCTCGAAACCGACCCGTCCCGACGCTACGCCGCCGCCGGTCAGCTCAAAACCGAAGTGGAAACACTCGCCGCCTCGCGCCCGTGCTCCGCCCCGGATGCGGCCGCCGCGGAACACGCGTCGCGCGTGCCGTCCGCCCGCCTCCCCTGGATCGGTTTCGGGCTCCTTGTCCTCGCCTACGCGGTCGTCGTCCTTGCCACCGCGCACCATCTGCCCGAGCGCGTCGCCAGCCACTTCTCCGCCAACGGCCGGGCCGATGGATGGATGCCGCGCGCCGCCTACCTTCGATTCGCCTTGGTGTTCCCGTGGTCGCTCGGCGCGTTTTTCGCCCTGATCGCATGGGTGCTCCCGAAGCTTCCCGCCGGCTTCTACAATCTCCCGCGCCGCGACCATTGGCTCGCCCCGAAACAAAGGCCCGCCACCGACGCCATCCTTGGCCGCTGGATGTCCGCGCCCCCTTGTCTGCTCCTCCTCTTCTTCGGGCAGCTCCATCTCTCGATCATCTCGGCGAACCGGCTCAGTCCACCCCGGCTCGAAACCGGATTGGTTCTCGGCCCGGTCATCGGGCTCCTCCTCGCGCTCATGATCTGGGCGGTCGGCCTCGTCCTGCGTTTCGCCGAACCGGAGGCCACCCCCGCGAAGCTGCGCCGCCAAGCCATCGGCCTGGCCGCCGCCGCGGTGATCGCCTTGTTGTCCGCCGCGATCCTTTCGCGCGAGGCATGGCGCGAGCTCTCCGGGCCCGGCGCCCCGAAATCCGCCGCCTCCTCGCCCGGGCCGGTCGTCGCCGCCCCGATCTCCGTCTCGGTCCAGGGCTCGGTGGCACGTCCGGGAACGTATTCACTCCGCCCCGACGCGACGCTGATCGACGCCATCGCCGCCGCCGGAGGCTGGGTCGCCCAAGGCGACCAAAGCGCCATCCTCGTCACCCCGCCCGGAGCCGACCGCCCCGAAGTCCACGACCTCGGCGCCATCCTCCACGGCGAAGCCGTCAACCCCGGCCTCGCCGCCGGCGCCACCGTTTTCGTCCCGACCCGCAACCGTTAACGCACAGCCTTCCACCCATGACCGCCTATCCGCTCCTTCAGATTCTCCTGTATCTTTCTCTCCTGTTCGCGCCACCCGATGCCACCCGCGTCACCATCACCGGCCCGACTCCCGCCGAAACGCTGGAGTTGCGCGTCACCGTCAACGGATGGGCGATGGTTCGCGAGGGAGCCGAGACGCCGATTTCCTTGTCCGAAGGACGCCTGTTGGAAAAGAAAGGCGACAAATACGAATCGACCGACCTCTCCGCCCACCTCGCCCCGATCAAAGGCCACGACTGGGCCGCCGCTCCGAAACTCACGCTCGCCGAGATGGCGACGCTGGAGAAAACCGACGCCGGTTTCGTTTTTCGCCACGGCGCTGAAAGCGACGGCAACGCACGAGCCTACACGATCACTTATCACCTCCCAGCCCCCGGCGCGCCGACCAGCGCGATTTCGGTGAATGTCATAGGAGGCGGGGTTAACAACCCTGGCGCCTACCGACTCGAACAGGGCGCGTCCTTGCTCCACGCGATCACCGCGGCCGGCGGCATGAATCGAGTGGCCGACCGATCACGCGTCAGGATAACTCGCGGTCCAGCCGGGACACAGCCGACGACGCTGACCTACAACGTCGCTAAAATCATTTCCGGAGGCCTCAAAGCTCCCGAACTTCAAGATCACGACACCGTCTTCGTCCCGGATATCGTATTTTGACCGCCTCCTTCGCCACCACCCGCTGGACGCTTGTCCTGGACGCCGGCCGGCACGCGCGAACGGACGCCGACTCCGTCTCCGCCCGGGCCCTGTCCGAACTTTGCGCCGCCTACCGGCCGCCGCTGCTCGGCCACGCGCTGCGTCGCGGGCTTTCCCAGGCGGACGCGGACGACGCGGTGCAGGGCTTTTTCGCGCGGCTCCTGCGCCACGAATCCCTCGCCACGCTTCGCCCGCGCTCCGTCTGTTTCCGCGCCTGGCTGCTCGCGGCCTTCAACCATCACCTCGCCGACGTGCGCGACCACGCCCGGGCGGCGCGCCGCGATGTCCGGCTCGAAGCCCCGCTTGACGACGCCATTGTCGCCTCCAGTCCCGAGCCCTCGCCGGATCGCGCCTTTGATCGCGCCTGGGCGCTCACGCTGTTGCAAACCGTGTCGGATCGCCTGCGCGCCGAGCAGCCGCCCGAGCGCGCGCAATGCTTCGACCTGCTCCTGCCCGCCCTCGCCGGGCGAGGCGGCGCGGAGACCTCGCAGGCCGAACTCGCCGCGCGCCTTGGCGTTTCCGGGCCGGCGCTTCGCGTCCTGATCCACCGCTTGCGCCATCGTTTCCGCGCTCTCTTGCGCGACGAGATCGCCCACACCGTGGCGGCGTCCACCGACATCGACACCGAGCTTCGCCACCTCTTCGCCGCGCTGGGCGCGGCCGAAAGGTAGGGCGCGACCGCCGGGCGCGCCGCAGCGGAGAGGCAAGGGCGGCGGGCCCGCCCTACCTCGAGAGGCGACGAATACGGCTGCGGTTCCAATAAGGAGCGTGAAGTCCCGGCGTCCGATCCCCGGAAATCCGTGCGATCCGGGATCGGCAAGCTCAGCGCCCGGCCTGCCGGGCGGCGTGGGTCCTGGCTACCTCGACATATTTTTCGGCGAGACGGCGGCCGGTGCCGATCTCCTCGGGCTTGAGGGGCCGCACGACCTTGGCGGGACGTCCCATCACCATGGAATCCGGCGGACACTCGAAGCCCATCGTCACGAGCGAACCCGCGCCGACGATGCTGCCGGCGCCGATGCGCGCTCCGTCCAGGATGATCGACCCCATGCCGACGAGGCAGCCGTCCTCGACCGTGCAGCCGTGCAGCGTGACGGCGTGGCCGACCGTGACGTATTCGCCGACCACCGTGCCGTGGGCGTCGGAGAGGTGGACGATGGCGTTGTCCTGGATATTGGAGCCCTTGCCGACGCGGATGATGTTGATGTCGCCGCGGAGCACGGCGCCGTAGAACACGCTGGCGTCGGGACCGAGGACGACGTCGCCGTTGATCGTGGAGTTGGCGGCGATGAAAGCCGCGCCCTCGAGGGCGGGCGCGCGGGCCAGGTGCTTTTGAAGTCTTTCGGTGACGCTCATGGCGAAGGGATGTTTTCCAAACTCGCCCGGCACGAGGCCTGCGACAAGCTCCGCGCAGCATCGCCCCTTGGCCGACGCTGCCCATCCCTTGCCCCTGCTTCATGGAAATCGCCCATATCCTTCGCGGCCTGCTCGGCATCGCGGCCATGCTCGGCATCGCCTACGCGTTTAGCACGAACCGCCGGCTCATCCCGTGGCGTGTCGTCGCCGCGGGCCTCGGCCTGCAAATGGCGGCCGCGATCCTGATCCTGAAGGTGCCTGTCGTGCGCGGCGGCTTCGACGCCATCGGTTCGTTTTTCGTGCGGCTGCTGTCGTTCACGGACGAGGGCAGCCGGCTCGTGTTTGGCTGGCTGATGGGCGTGCCGCAGGGGGCGACCTTCGCGGCGCAGGACGGCCGCACGTTCGCGACGCACGCGCCGATCTTCGCGATCACCATTTTGCCCAGCATCATTTTTTTCTCCGCGCTCACCGCCCTGCTCTACCGCCTGGGCTTGCTCCAGATCGTGGTGAAGGCCTTCGCGTGGGTGATGTCGAAGACGCTTCGGCTCTCCGGCGCCGAGACGCTCAGCACCTCGGCCAACATCTTTCTCGGCCAGACGGAGGCGCCCTTGGTCATCAAACCCTACCTCGCCACCATGACCCGCTCCGAACTGCTCGCGGTGATGGTGGGCGGCATGGCCACCATCGCGGGCGGCGTCATGGCGGTGTATGTCGTGCTCCTCGGCGGCGACGACCAGGCCGAGCGCGTGCGCTGGGCCACGCACCTGCTCACCGCGTCGATCATAGCGGCGCCGGCCACGCTCGTGATCTCGAAGATGCTTCTGCCCCAGACCGAGCCGGTGGACCAGGCGATGCATCTCGGCAAGGAACGCCCGGGCGAGAACCTGATCGACGCCGTCTGTCTCGGCACGACCGACGGGATCAAGCTCGCCGCCAACGTCGGCGGCATGCTCATCGCGTTCACCGCGCTGGTGGCGATGTGCAACTGGTGCCTCGCCGCGGGCCCGGGCGACTGGTTCGGCTTGAATTCGGTCATCGCCGGAAAAACGGGCGGTCAGTTCGAGTCGTTGTCGCTCCAATTCCTGTTCGGCATGGTCGGCGCACCGGTCGCGTGGCTGCTCGGGGTGGACGGCGAACACCTGCTCGTCGCGGGGCGTTTGCTCGGCGAGAAGACGGTGCTCAACGAGTTCTACGCCTACTTCTCGATGTCGAGGATGCAGGCCTCCGGACAACTGGTCGACGAGCGCACGCGGTTGATCCTGAGCTACGCGCTGTGCGGTTTCTCCAACATCGTCTCGATCGGCATCCAGGTCGGCGGGCTCGGCGCGATGGCGCCGGAGAAGAGGTCCGAGCTGGCGCGCCTCGGCTGGCGTGCGCTGCTCGGCGGCAGTCTGACCTGTTTCCTCGGCGCGTGCGTCGCCGGGATGCTGTTTTGATCGTCGGAGGATAGTTCTACTTTGGCGAGTTGAGGCCCTGGTGATTGTTCGCCCGACATCTGGAGAATTGTGGAGAATTGTAGCCACGCCCGTCCCCGGGCGTGTTCCGGCGCATATTGCCAAAGTGGAGCTAGGACCCGCGGGAAAACCCCGGCCTCAGGCCGAGGCGTCCGCTCCGTCCCGCCCCGCCGCACCCGAGGCCAGGAAAGAGCGCCAGCCGCCATATTCGGTGATCTCCATCGCGGCGAAATCCAAGGCGGCCGGCTCGCACACGATGCCTTTGACACTCGATCCGTCTTCCAAGGCGACGGTGCCGATCGCGAGAGGGGAAGGCACCGCGGCGGCGAATTCGCCAAACGCGGCCGCGCCCAATCGCCAGACCTCCACCTCCACGCCCGGCCCTTCGAAACCCGGGGAGCGAACCAGGGCGGGGGTCGGCGGCGCGGTGTTGGTCAGCGCATAAAGGCGGTAGTCGGACGCGGTTCGGGTGGTGAACTGCAAGCCGGCCCCGCGCGAGGCGAGCTGCCCGTTGAGCGGCTGGCCCGTCAGGTGGGGGCCGACAACGGCCAGCAGCACGGAGCCCGGATGGGCGAGCTGGACGCCCGCCCCGTGCCCGGTCGCGAAGCCATGCCCGCCTTGCGAAACGAGCGCGGTCTCGGTGCCCCCGAGCGTCCCGCCCGGCTTCGCGTGCAGGCGGGCGCCGAGCGCGAACAGCGCCGCGTCCGCGAAGGCCGGCGCCACGAGCGAGACTCCCAGCGGAAGCCCGTCCCCGCGAAAACCCGCCGGCACGGCGAGCGCGGAGAGATCGAGCAAGTTGACAAAGCGGGTGCAGGCGCCGAGGCGGGCCTCGACCAGCGCGGGCTCTTTCGCGACCTCGGCGTGCGAGTAGATCGTGGGCGTGGTCGGCAGCAGCAGCACATCGATGTCCCTCCAGACCGCCGAGGCGGCGCGCCGCAGCTCCTCCAGCCGGTGAAAGGCGCGAAACGTCTCGACCGCGTCGAACCGTTTCGCCTCTTCGAAAATCCTGGCCGCGGCGGGATGCAAGGCCGCCGGGTGCCGTTCCGCGAAGGTCGAGATGGCCGCGAGCCGTTCCGCCGCCCAGGGACCGGAACGAAGCAGCTCGCCGGTCTCCTAAAACGGGGCGAAATCGACATCCACCGCCGTGCCGCCGAGCGCCCGCAAGCGGTCGGCCGCTTCG
>CBINJQ010000026.1:0-21491 GCA_966251015.1 uncultured Akkermansia sp.
AGCGGAGCTTCCGGATGGCCCATGACGGTCTGCGCGCCACCCCGCCCCACCCTATCGAGCTTGTTTCCGCTGACCTGCGTGGAGGTATGGATGCGCTGGGCGAGATCGCCGGGCGCGTCGATAACGAGCGGATGTTGGATTCCCTGTTCTCCACCTTCTGCATCGGAAAATGACGCTCCGATCCGGGCCCTGTCCCATTGGGCGGAATAGTGGCATTTGTCGGGTTGAAACCTGGGTTGGCTGCGGTGCTAGCTAGCTTCGTTCCGCGCCGTCCGGGCGCCGCCTTCTATTTCCTCCGATGTCCGATTCTGAAGTTCCATTCGATGTGATTGTTTGTGGTGCCGGCCATGCCGGTTGCGAGGCGGCGCTCGCCGCCTCGCGAACGGGGGCGCGCACCCTGTTGCTTACGGGGAATCTCGATACGGTCGCGCAGATGTCGTGCAACCCCGCCATCGGCGGGCAGGCGAAGGGGCAGATCGTGCGTGAAATCGACGCCTTGGGCGGCGAGATGGCGATAAACACCGATCTGACCGGAATCCAGTTTCGGCTGCTCAACGAGTCGAAGGGCCCCGCCGTGCAGTCGCCGCGCGCGCAATGCGACAAGAAGGCGTATCAGTTTCGGCTGAAGCATACCTTGGAGTTGCAGCCGAATCTGCAGCTTTTCCAGGCGACGGTAACCGGGCTGATCTTCGGCGACGGTGGGGGAGGCCGGCAAGTGGTGGGTGTGAGGACAAATCTGGACCTTGAGTTTCGTGGTCGAACCGTGGTGGTCACCACGGGCACATTCCTGCGCGGTCTGATGCATATTGGCCAGAATAAGAATGAGGGCGGCCGCCTCGGGGATTTTTCCGCCAAGACGCTTTCCGCGAGCTTTCTTGAGGCGGGCATCGAGCTCCAGAGGCTCAAGACCGGGACTCCGCCGCGGATACTGGGCCGCTCGATCAATTTCGCCCGGATGGAGCCCCAGCATGGCGACTCGGCTCCCACGCTGTTTGCTTTTCATGATACCCGTGATCCCGAGCCTTTGTTCCACGTGGAACACGAGCTAAGCTCCGCAGTTTCCCCCGGACTTGCCGGACGCGGGGTGGCACCCGCCTCGCTCCGGGAGGAGCGTTTGGGCTGGGCTCCGGGCCGGGACCAAGTGCCTTGCTGGATCACGTATACGACCGAGAGGACCGCGCAGTTGGTGCGAGAAAATCTCCATCTTTCCGCGATGTATTCGGGGGAGATCGAGGGTGTCGGCCCCCGTTACTGCCCGTCGATCGAGGACAAGTTTGTGCGGTTCGCCGACAAACCCCGACACCAGCTTTTTCTTGAGCCGGAAGGGCGCGCGACAAACGAGTTCTACATAAACGGTCTCTCGACTTCGCTGCCCTTCGCGGTTCAGATCGAGATGGTCAGGAGTATCCCCGGGCTGGAGAAAGCCGAGTTGCTGCGGCCGGCCTACGCGGTGGAATACGACTTTGCCCCGCCCACCCAGTTGTTTCCTTCCTTGGAATCCAGAAAGGTGGAGAATCTCTTTTTTGCCGGGCAGATCAACGGCACCTCGGGATACGAGGAGGCCGCGTGCCAGGGGCTGGTCGCGGGCCTGAACGCGGCTCGGAAGAGCAGGGGAGAACCGGCGCTGATCGTGGGGCGGCATGAGGGTTACATCGGCGTGCTGATCGACGACCTCGTTACCAAGGGCACGCGTGAACCTTATCGGATGTTTACGAGCCGCGCCGAGCATCGGCTGCTGTTTAATCACGGTAGCGCGGAGCTGCGGTTGATGCATTACGCCCGGGACTTCGGGCTGATTTCTCGCACCCGGCTGGAGCGAATCGAAGCGAAAGCGGCTCGTATCAGCGAGGCCATCGCCCGCTTGGAGCAATCGCGTCTGCCCGCCGCAGCCGGCCTCGGCGTAGGCACGTGGGCGGATTATCTGCGTCGCGCCCATAGCGCCCAACCTCGGGTCGAGGAAACGTCGGCCGACGCAAATTGCCAGCTGCCGGTCGGGAAGGGGCTAGGGGAGGGGAGGGGAGGCGGAGGAGCGGAGGTTTGGAACATGGTCGGCGGCTATCTGCCGGAAATAGCCGCCTTGTCGGAGATCGAGCGGTCCGAGGTGCATTATCGGGTCACCTACGCCGGATATCTCGAGCGGGAAGCCCGCCAGGTGGCTCGTCTCTCGGACATCGAGAAGATCAAGATTCCCGCGAACCTGGATTATTCCACGGTTCGAGGATTGCGCGCCGAGAGCCGTGCCAAGCTTGCCGAGGCCCGGCCGGTCACGCTGGGGCAGGCCAGCCGGATCAGCGGGGTTAACCCGGCCGACATCAGCGTTCTAATGATTTGGTGCTCAAGGAAATAGCATCCCGGAAGGGTGGCGTGCGTTCACGGGCGGGGGAGCGCCTTCGCTTGGCGGAGGGAGCGCGTGGAATCGCCCGGGGGCGGGGAGCGGCCCGGGCGGCGCGCAACGATGCGCGCACGGTCGGTTTTCCCAATCGGCGGAGTGTCGGGATAATCACGACGGAACGCGGTTCTTTCGCGGCCCCTCTTCCCCCCTCCCTCGTCGTTTTATCGCTTTCTTCCCCATGGCGCCGTTCCTGCGCGCGTTTTTGCGCACCCTGCTGTCTCCCGTCTCGGCGGGCTTTTCCTGGTTGTCCGTCCTGTCGCTCCCGGTGCTCCTGGTTTCCGGAACGGTTTCCGGCTCCGCCCAGACGCTTGCCTTCCCCGGCGCCGAAGGTTTCGGACGCTTCGCCAGCGGCGGCCGCGGGGGAAATGTATACATTGTAACCAATCTCAACGACTCCGGGCCGGGTTCCCTGCGCGACGCCGTCACCAACCGCAGCGCCTCCAGCCCGCGCACCGTTGTTTTCGCCGTCTCGGGCACCATTTATCTCAACTCCACGCTCCGCATCTCGCAGGGCAACCTCACCATCGCGGGGCAGACCGCTCCCGGGGACGGAATTTGCCTGGCGCGCTATTCGCTCAATCCGAGCAACGCCAGCAATGTCATCATCCGGTTTCTCCGGTCCCGTCTCGGGGACACGATGCTCGTCGAGGACGACGCCTTCATTTGCCGCTACGCGACCAACGTCATCGTCGACCACTGCAGTTTTTCCTGGTCCGTCGACGAGACCGCGTCCGCCTACGACAACACCGACTTCACCATGCAGTGGTGTTTCGTCACCGAGAGCCTTCGCGATTCCGTGCACAGCAAGGGCGCCCACGGCTACGGCGGCATCTGGGGCGGCCTGGGCGCCAGCTTTCACCACAATCTTCTCGCGCATCACGACAGCCGGAATCCCCGCTTCAACGGCGCCCGCACCCATGGCACCGGCGGGGAGCTCGTGGACATGCGCAACAACGTCGTCTACAACTGGCGCGGCAACTCCACCTATGGCGGCGAGCCCACCGACGCCGGGCTTCCCTCGCGACAGGCTGTAGTTAACAACCACTACAAGAACGGCCCCGCCACGGGGACCGGCGCCATCCGTTATCGCATCATCGAACCGAGCGAGAACACCGCCTCCACCGGCGCCACCTTCGGTCTGTTCCACGTCGCGGGCAACCAGACCACCGCCAGCCCGACGGTCTCCGCCGACAATTGGGCGGGCGGCGTCCAGGCCGTCACCGCGGCCGAAATCGCTCAGCTTCGCTCCCACGATCCCTTTGCGGTGGCGCCCGTCTTCATCCAATCCGCCTCGGCCGCCGCGCCGCTTGTGATCGCCTACGGCGGGTGCCGTCTTCCGGCCCGTGATTCCGTCGACGCGCGGATCGCGGGCGAAGTCGCGAACGGCTCCTTCACCTACCGCGGAAGCAAAGGCAACTACGCCGGCATCATCGATTCCCAGGCCGACGTGGGCGGCTGGCCCGTCCTTGATTCAGCCACCGCCCCGGCCGACGCCGATTCGGACGGAATGCCCGACGCCTGGGAGCTTGCGCACGGTCTCGATCCCAACCTCGCCTCCGACCGCAATCTCGTCGATCCCGCCACCGGATACACCCGGCTCGAGCTCTATCTCAACGAACTCGCCGCCCCGGCCTTCCCCCGCCCGTCCATTTCCGTCCAGCCGCAATCCCGCTCGGTCGGCACCGCCGCCGGCTTCACGCTTTCCGTCACCGCCGCCGCTCCCGCCGAGACGGGCGCGCTCGCCTATCAATGGTATCGCGACGGAGCTCCCGTCGAGGGCGCCACCGCCGCGAGCCTCACGGTGGACGCCGCGTCCGCCGCCGACGCGGGCGACTACCATGTTGTAGTGACAAACAACTACGGGTCGGTTGGCTCGTCGATCGCCGCCGTCTCCATTCTCGATCAGCCGCCGTCGATAGTCGGGCAGCCGGCGTCGCAAAGCGTCGCCGCCGGGCAGGATGTTGTTTTTTCGGTCAACGCGTCCGGATCGCCCCCGTTCACCTACCAATGGTATCGCGGCGCCGACCCCGTTCCCGGAGCCGACTCGGCGACGCTCGAGATCGAGGACGTCACCCCGGCGCACGCCGGCTCGTATCATGTCGTCGTCGGAAATCCGTATGGCTCGATTCCGTCCGAGACCGCCGTGCTCTCCGTCACCACGCAGACGAGCGGCCGCGTTTTCTCGACCGACTTCACCCGCGACACGATCCACGCCGCCTCTCCTGTCGTGGACGCGACGCGCGGCAACTGGTATGTCATGGCGAGCAAGCTCGCGACGAACAGCAACGTCGGCGACGATCCCGCTACGAGCGACGTGGTCGAGGCGCGACCCTTCACCCTCGCGCTCAACAGCGGCTCGAGCGCCGCGAACTACCAGGCGGCCACGGTCTTCACGCCGACGCCGCTCAGTCTCGCGCAGACCGGCAGCAGCGTTCGTGTGACCGCGACGCTTCGCACGAACAACAACATCAATCTCGGCGTGGGCCTTTTCAACTCCGGCGGATCGTTGCCGCATACGATCCACCACTCCGGCACCACCACGCTCCTGGGCGGCGCCGACGGGATAGACGGTGGCGTGCGCCATTGGGTCGGCTATCGCGCGCTGCTCACCCACGGCAGCGCGGCGGCGTCTTTCGTCACGCGCCCGGCCCAGACCACCAGCGAGGGAAGCATCACCAACCGCACCCAGGATCTCGTCGTTCCGGGCTCGGGATCGACGTCCTACGGTCAACCCGCCGGCACGTCGGTCGGCGACCTCGTCAATTCGAGCACGGCGGTCACGCCGGCCAACGGCGCGACCTACACCCTCGTGTTCCAGATCGCCCGCGTCGCTTCGGACCGGTTCACGTTGGTCTACGAGCTCTACTCCGGCTCCGCGGTCGCGGGCGCCCCGCTTTTCAGCGCGTCCGGCAACACCACCGCGGCGGGGGCCCTCCCCTCGGCCGTCACCTCTTCGTTCGATGGTTTTGCGATCGGGGCGCGCACCACCAACGGCGTCGTGCCCGGCATCGTCCTCGACGCGCTGCACGTCGATTACACCGCGCCGGTTGCAAACACCCCGCCGGTCATCGCCGAGCATCCTTCGAGCATCGGCGTCCTCCGCGGCGGGAGCGCCAGTTTCACCGTGCAGGCGAGCGGAGACCCGGCGCCCTCGTATCAATGGCGCAAGGACACGGAGGACATTCCAGGCGCGACCTCCGCGACGTTTTCGATCTCCCCGGTCCAGCCGTCCGACGCGGGATCCTACGCCTGTTTTGTCAGCAACGCCTCGGGTTCGGCGCTTTCCGACGCGGCGACGCTGACCGTCCACACGCCGTTGGCGGCCTGGGCGCTGGACCACGGTCTCGACCCCGACGGGGACGGCGCCCCTGACGCCAATCCCTCGGGCGACGGCGTGCCCAACCTCTTGAAGTTCGCCCTCGGCGGAGATCCGACCGTCGCCGGCTCGGCCGTGCTGCCGTCCCTGGCCCGCGTCGGCGACGGCCTTCTCTTCGTCTACGACGTGAAGATCGGCGCGCTTTCCGACTACGAGGTCGGCGCCGAGCGGTCCGCCGATCTTGTCGTCTGGACGCCCGCGGTTCACGGGGCGGACGGCGTGGTGGTGTCCTCTTCCGCGCTCGATCCGGAGACCGAGCGGGTGACCGTGGCCATCCCCGCCGCCCCGGGAAAAACCTTCGCCAGGGTTCGCGTATCCGCGAAATAGTTACGCGTTTTTCCCGCGTTGCGGAGGCCGGAGCGACGAGTTGCGCAACAATGCGCACAAAATCGACGCCGTTGTTCAACAATGTGCGTTCCCCCGCCGTTCCCGGCCCGCCCGGGCGCGGGCAATCCCTGCTCCGCGTCCCCTGTGCTTTCCCGGTGGTTCCTTCCCCTCCCCGGATACTCCCCCCAAGACCATGAAACATTCCCACTCGCGCCTCCAGCCGCGAAGCCGCCTCGCGTCGGCATCGCTCGTCCTCGCCCTCCTCGCGTCCCTCCCCTCGGCCTTCGCGATCACCCAATACTGGGACCCGGGGCTCACCGGCTCCGGCACCGCCGGCGGAACCGGCACCTGGGCCGCCGCCACGGCCAATTGGTGGAACGGCAGCTCCGACACGACCCTGGCCGCCACCAACGTCGCCGGGTTCGCCGGCACGGGCGGCACCGTCTCGCTCACCAACACGGCCGTGGCGGCCGGAGGCCTGAGCATCGAGTCCAACGGATACGTGATCGGGGACGGCACCAACACCTGGCAGATCAACATTTCCGCCCAAGCCGCCACCGATGGCATCTCCGTCGCTCCCGGCGTCACCGGCACGATCATCGATGTCGGCGGCATCCGCCTGGGCTCGGTCGGGTCGGGGACCGCCATCCAGCTGACCAACACCGACCTGATCGATTTCAAGAACACGACCGTCTACCTCAGCGGCAGCCGCACGACCAGGATCAACAACTCGAGCGCGAGCGCCACCACGACGTTCTCCAAGTTCGCCGTATCCGACAAAACGGGCGGCGGCACCTGGCCCAACGCCAACCTGGCGCTGGAAAGCGGCAACCTGGTCGTGCACACGCTCGCTTCCGCCTCGGCGAATTCCACGACCGGAGTGCTCGGGACCTACAACAGCTCCACCGTGGTCAACACCACCTTTTCGGGCAACACGACGGGAACCCTCACGCTGACCGGCAACAACACGCTCTTCCACAACGCGGGGTTCGCCGCCGGCGGGCAGCTCACCCTTACCGTGAACATGAGCGCGGGCACGCTCGCGCTCGGCCATGACAACGCCCTCGGCGCGGTGAACGGCGGCGGCGTCGCGACCAACACGGGCGTCATCTTCAACGCCGGCACCCTGGCCGCCGATGGCGGCCCCCGGATCATCGCCAACGCCCTCACTGTCGCCAGCGGCGGCGCCAAGGCCATCGGGGGCTCGAACAACATCACCTTCACCGGCAACACGACCAATTCCGGCGGCAACCGGGTGATCTCGATCACCAACACCGCCAACACGACCTTCGCCGGCAACGTGTTCCTGAGCGAACTCGCCGGCACCGGCCGCACGCTCACCATCGGCGGCACGGGCAACGCGACCATCAGCGGCGCCATCTCCAACTTCAACGGGAGCGGCGCCGCCGGCGGCCTCACCAAGACCGGCACGGGCGTCCTCACGCTCTCCAACGCCGGAAACAACGACTACACCGGGACCACCACCATCGGCGGCGGCACGCTGGCGCTGGGGGCGAACGACGCCCTTTCCTCCGGCAGCGCTCTATCCCTCGGCGCCGGTTCGCTGGATCTGGCCACCTTCTCGGCTTCCGCGCCTTCCCTGGCCCTGACCAGCGCTTCGGCCAAGCTGGAGTTCGATCTCACCGGGCGCCCGATCAACGACAGCACCGCCTTTCTCGACCTCGCGGGCTCGTTCACCGAATCGTCGGACTTTTCCGGATACGTCGTCGATTTCGGCGGCTCGATCGTCTCCTCGGCGGGCGTCTACAAGCTCGTTGGCTTCACCAGCATCACCGGCACTCTTCTCGAGAGCGATTTCAGCATCGCCAACCTCGGCCTGTCGGGTGTCACCGCCGCGCTGTCGCTGACCGGTTCGGAGCTGTCGCTGGTCACCAGCGCCGTTCCCGAGCCGTCCTCGTTCGCGGCTCTGGCCGGTCTCGCCGGCCTGGGCTTCGCCGCCGCGCGTCGTCGCCGCGGCTGAGCGCGACGTCGTCGACCGCGTCTTCGAGGGCGCCACGCGTGCGGCGTGGCGCCCTTTTGCTCGCCCGCCTTTTCAAAAAAAACCGTGCCGTTTAATCACCGATGAAACTCGTCTCCGAACTCGTCAGGCTTTCCGCGAAAGCGGCCTTGCTCGCGTGTTTGCTTCCCGCCCAGGCCTCCCTTTTCGCGCAGATGCCGCCTGCGATCTTCGTGAAGATGTCGACCAGCCAGGTCGCCTCCGGAAGCACCCCGACTTCCGCGACGACGACCTCGATCTCCGCGCCCGGGTCCGGTTGGAGTTTCTCGGCGGCGGCGCCGATCGCCGGCACGACGTGGAACCAGATCCTCCGGCCCAATCCAGCGATAGGCTCCAACAACACGAGCATCGTCGGCCAATACGTCTGCAACTCCGCCAACAACATCGCGCTCGCCGACTCCTCCGGCGCCGCGACGAACGTCAGGCTCACCCTGTCCATCGACATCCAGGACCTGGAGAACAACGCGACCCGCACGGAGCCCAACACCGCCGCCGGAAGCACGTCCGCGACCGGACCAAACGCTCTCATGGGCACGGCCTGGCGCATCTACCGCGGTGGAAACGGCTCGATCCATCGGCTCACCGGTCTGCCCGCCGGGGCCCACTATTTCCTCTACGCCTACGGCACGACGACCACCACCGGCCAAGGCTGCAAATTCACCCTCGATCCAGCCAACGTCCCCGCCGGCGCGACCGCATCCTTCCTCGAAACCCGGGGCGGCAACTCGGGCAACATCTACACCTTTGACGGCACCAACTACTCCCTGACCACGCCCGCCGCCGCCGGCGTCGTCAGCACCGCGGCCGACAGCAACTCCTGGGGCCGCATCCACGCCGTGGTGGACGGCTCGGGCGTGCTGACTTTCAAGACGTCGAAAAACGCCGGCAACGGCCAGTATTACCAAGGCTACCAGCTCATGCCGTATCCCACGCCGGTGATCGGTCTGCAGCCTCCCGCGAGCGCCAGCGCCACGGTCGGCGGCGAAGTGACCCTTGCCGTCACCGCCTCCGGCGAAGGCGCGATCACGTATCAGTGGCGCAAGGACGGCGCTCCGCTCGCCGACGGCGCCAGCGGCAGCGGTTCCGCCTATGCCGGCGTGAACACCGCTTCCCTCACCATTTCCGGCGTGTCCGCGCTCGATGATGGCAACTACGACGTGCTCGTGTCCAACGTCGGCGGCGCCACTCCGAGCTCCGCCACCGCGCTCACCGTCACCACGAGCGCCATCGCGCCGAACATCGTCGCGCCTCCCTCGGCCGCCACCGCCACGGTCGGCGGATCGGTCTCTTTCAGCGTGTCCGCCAACGGCACCGCGCCGCTTTCCTACCAGTGGCAAAAGAGCCTGAACAACGTCGACTTCACCGACATCCCCTCGGGCACCACCGCCTCCTTGTCCCTGGGCGCGCTCACCACGGCCGACGCCGGTTACTACCGCGTCATCGTGGCCAACTCCGTGGACTCCGTGACCAGCGCCTCCGCTCCGCTCACCATCGCGCCGGTGATCGGCGCCGCGCCGTCCGCCGCCCTCGTCTCTTCCGGAGCGAGCCGCACGATCTCCGTCGTGGCCGACGTCGGCGCGGGTTCGCCCGAACCGATCACCTACGTCTGGAAGCGCAACGGCGTCACCATCACCAACGCGGGCGTCGTCTCCGGCGCCGCCACCGCGGATCTCCTGGTCGGCTCCTTTTCCATCGCCGAGTCGGGCTACTACACCGTCACCGTCTCGAACACCGCCGGGTCGGTGACGAGCACGCCCGTCTATGTCGGCCTCGGAACCTCGCAGTCGGTCGCCTATTCTCCCGGCAACGCCTCCGTCGGCGTGAACCCCGACGCGCCGCTCGTCATCCGTTTCACCGCCGCCCCTCGCGTCGGTTCCGCGGGCAAGATCACCGTTCGCAAATCCTCCGACGACTCGCTCGTCGAGACGATCGACCTCGGCGCGCTCTCCGTCCTCACCAACGGCTCCGCCACCTACCGCTACCAAAGCAAGCCCGTCGGCGGTTCGGGCGGTAACACTTACAATTACACCCCCGTGGTCGTCGTCGGCAACGAGGCGCGCATCAGCCTCAAGTCCGGCACGGTGCTTCAGTATAACACCTCCTATTACGTGAACCTCGAGGTCGGCGCGGTGCTCGATTCCACCGGCGCCTCGGTCTCCGCCATCGCCGACAAGACCACCTGGGCCTTCACGACGAAGGCCTCCGCTCCCGACGCCGTGCCGACCCGGACCACCTTCACCGTGGCCGCCGACGGTGGCGGCGACTTTTCCACGATCCAAGGCGCGCTCGACTTCATCCCGGCCGGCAACACCACCCCCGTTCGCATCGAGATCGAGGCCGGCGTTTACGACGAGATCATCAACACCGGCAGCCGCCACAACCTCACCTTCGTCGGCGAAGGCGCGGACCGCACCATCCTCCAATACACCAACAACAACGTCCTCAACGGCGGCACCTCCGGCCGCATCGGCTTCTTCGCCAAAGGCAACGACCTCGTCTTCCGCGATCTCGCCTTGGTCAACACCACCCCCAAGGGCGGCAGCCAGGCCGAGGCGCTGCGCAGCGACGGCCAGCGCGTCGTGTTCGTCGGCTGCGCCTTCAAGAGCTTCCAGGACACGCTCCTGCTCGGCGGCACGAGCCTCTTCCAAGACTGCTACATCGAGGGCGACACCGACTACATCTGGGGCGGCGGCACCGCGATGTTCCGCAACTGCGAGCTGCGCTGCCTCAATCCCGCCGAGCTCACCCAGGCCCGCACGCCCGCCAACCGCTTCGGTTTCATCTTCCTCGACTGCGTCATCACCAAGCCCGCCGGCGCGAGCTTCAGCTACGGCCTCGGCCGCAACTCGGACAACAGCAACGTCGCCTTCATCGACACGCGGATGGACACGCACATTTCCGCGACCGCGTGGTCCAGCGCCTTCGGCACGACGCTGCGCAATTGGGAATACAACTCCCGCAACCTCGCCGGCACCGCCCTCGTCGACGTCAGCCAACGCGTGCTGAGCCGCCAGTTGACCGCGAGCGAGGCCGCCCTTCTACGCGATCCCGCCGTCGTCTATGGAACGACCGCCGACGGCTCGCCCGCCGGCGCGGTCGGCGACGGCTGGGTGCCGTCTTTCGACGGACCCCCGGCCCCGACGATCGTCACTCCGCCCCAGAGCCGCAGCGCCGCCGCCGGCGCATCGGTCACTTTCACGGTTTCCGCGACCGGTTCGGCCGTCTTCACCTATCAATGGCGCAAGGGTGGCGTGCCCGTTACGGGCCAGGTCGGCTCCTCCTTCACGATCTCGCCCGTCGGCCATGGCGACGCCGGTTCGTATGATTGCGTCGTCACCAACAGCTCCGGTTCCACGCCTTCCGCCGCCGCCGTGCTCGCCGTTCTTTCCCCGGTCGCGGCCTGGGCGGACGGCTTCGGCCTCGACGGCACCGAGCCTGGTTTCGCGTCGGCCGACGCCGATGGCGACGGCGTCGCCAACCTTCTTGAATACGTGCTCGGCGGCGACCCCACCGCGCCGGAATCCGGCCTCGCCCCGATCGTCGCCGTGGTCGAGGACGTCGAGGGCAAGCAGCTCGTGATCGAGTATGTGCGAGCCACCGCCGCGGCCGCCGTCACCACCGTGGTCGAGACTTCCGCCGACCTCGCCACCTGGACGCCGCGCACCGACGGCGTCGACGCCGAGATCGAGATCATCCCCTCCATCGGCCAGGCCATCAACGTCGACATGAACAACGCCGTCGCGAACAACTACGCCGGCCTCGCGGTCGCCCCCGGCGGCGGCACCGTGTGGAACGGCGTCACGACGACCGCGCCCAGCCTCGTCGACGTGACTGACTCCGCGGGCGTTCCGACCACGGTGGACGTCGCGGTGACGAGCTCGGGCGGTTTCTCCGCGTGGAGCAACACGACCAATGGAACGCCGAATCCCGCGCTCCTCATGCAGGACTATTTCTTCGGCAACACCTACACCGTGACCGTGGGCGGCCTTCAGGCCGGCGCCTACCTGCTCTACGTCTACGCGCATGGCGACCAGGACAGCCAGACCTCGACCATCACCATCTCGGCCAACAACGGCGGCGGCGTGAAGAGCACCGCCGGCGCGGGCGCCAACACCTTCCGCGACGCCTTCACCGCCGGCGCCGAGGGCGTCGCCTACGTGAAATTCACGCCCACCGTGGGCGTGGCCGGCACGCTCCAGTTCAGCGCGGGCAACTACATCAACGGCTTTCAACTGGTGCATCTCACCGATCCGGCGCACGAACGCGTCCGCGTGACGATCCCCTTCACCGAGGCGCGTCTTTTCGCCCGCCTCCGCGCGACCGAGTAGATAACAAGGCCCGACCTGCTGGTCGGGCAGCCAGGCCAGCGGCCCGGCCTCACGCAGTCCGCCGGAGTGGTCGGGGGCTTCGCCGGTCTCAGCCGGTGAGGGGTCCGCAGCGATAGTTGGGCGGAGAACTTTCTACGAATTGTAGCCACGGCCGTCCCCGGCCGTGCGGTTTTCGGCAAGCGTGGCTCAAGGGGCGCGCCCGGGGACGGGTGGGGCTACGCCGGGTCTCTCTATTTCGCGCGGCGCCGCCCGGAAGAACGGGCGGAGGCGGGCTCGTCGGGCGTCACGGGCGTGAGCGAGCCGTCGCAGGCGAGCGTGGCGCCGGGGGCGAGGGGGAACTCTCTCGCCAATCCCGCGTAGCGGAGGCGCACCGGGTTGCCGAGCTGCGAGCGCACGACGACGGAAGCGAGCTTTCCGTCCTTCCAGGCGAGATCGACCTCGAAGCCGCCGCGCGCGCGGAGGCCCCTGACGGCGCCTTCGCGCCAGTCGGAGGGCAGGGCGGGGAGCAGGTCGATGAAGCCTTCGCGGTGCGATTGGAGGAGCATCTCGGCGATGCCGGAGGTGGCGCCGAAGTTGCCGTCGATCTGGAAGGGCGGGTGCGCGTCGAAGAGATTTGGATACGCGCCGCCGCCCTGGGAGCCGCCTTTGGGCGGGGTGAGCAGCAGGACGAGGAGCTGCCGGGCCTTGTCGCCGTCGAGCGCGCGCGCCCAGAGGTTGACCTTCCAGGCCATGCCCCAGCCGGTGCTGAGCAGACCCCGGCCCTCGAGGGATTTCCTCGCCGCGGCGAAGAGCTCGGGCGTGTCGGGCGTGATCTGGGCGGACGGGAAGAGCGGGTAGAGGTGCGAGGCGTGGCGGTGGGCGTTCTTCTCGCGGTCGCGGTCCTCGAGCCATTCCTGGAGCTGGCCGTATCTGCCTATCTGATACGGTGCCATCTTGGCCCGGGTGGCGAGGACCCGGGCGCGGAAGTCGGAGTCGATGCAGAGGGCTTCGCTCGCGGAGGCGGCCTGGGCGAACACGTCGCGCACGATGCCGAGGTCGATGGTCGGGCCGGCGACGGTTCCCTCGTGCTCGGGCGAGTGGGAGGGGTTGGTGACGAGCCAGCCGGTTTTCGGTTGGGGCACGAGGGTGTCGAGGAAGAATTCGGCGGCGCCCTTCAGGATCGGATAGACGTCGGCGAGAAATTTTTTGTCGCCGGTGAAGAGGTAGTGTTCCCAGAGGTGGGTGGAGAGCCAGGCGCCGCCGGTGGGCCAGACTCCCGTGCCCGCGGAATCGACGGGGGCGGTGGCGCGCCAGAGGTCGGTGTTGTGGTGGGCTACCCAGCCGCGCGCCTCATACATTACCTTGGCGGTGCGGGCGCCGGTGACGGAGAGGTCGCGGATGAGGTCGAAGAGGGGCTCGGCGCATTCCGGGAGGTTGGTCGTCTCGGCCGGCCAGTAGTTCATCTCGGTGTTGATGTTGATGGTGTATTTGCCGCCCCAGGCCGCGGTGAGGGCGTCGTTCCACATGCCCTGGAGGTTGGCCGGCTGGGTGCCGGGGCGGGAGCAGGCGATGAGGAGGTAGCGGCCGTATTGAAAGTGGAGCGCGGGCAGGGCGGGATCGTTGGCGCCGGTGAATTTGCGAACGCGTTCGTCGGTCGGCAGCGCCGAGTCGGCGGAGCGGCCGAGGTCGAGCGAGACGCGGCGGAAGAGCGACCGGTGGTCCGCGACGTGGCGTGCGCGGAGCTCGGCGTAGGGGCGCGTCTCGGCGGCCGAGAGGGCGCGGAGCGCGCGGGCCATCGGGTCGGCGCCGACGTCCTGGTAGTTGACGAAGTTGGTGCCGCTGGAGACGAGCAGGGTGACGGAGGTGGCTCCGGCGACGACGAGTTTGTCGCCTTCGAGCTTCACGGAGCCGCCGTCGTTTTGGGCGCGAAGCAGGCCCTTGAAGCGGATGGCGCCGGGCCGGTCGTTGTAGTCGCCGCCCTTGCCGGAGAGCGTGAGCAGGCCGTTCTCGGCGGCGACGACGGCGCCGGGGTGCGGCGTGGTCCACGTGGCGACAAGGTTCAGCCGCGCGGGCTGGTCGGCGGTGAGGCGGATGGCGACGACCTGGTCGGGGTTGCTGGAGAACACCTCGCGCGTGTAGGCGACGCCGCCCCGGGTGAAAGTGGTGGTGGCGATCGCGGTATCGAGGTCGAGGGACCGGCGGTAGCCGGTAACGGCGCGGTCGGACTCGGGCGCGAAGTCGAGCATGACGCTGCCGAGCGTCTGATACTGGACCATGCGCGGCGGCAGACCGAGCGCGTGTTTGGCGAGGATCTCCTCGGCCTCCGCGCGTTTGCCGGCGAAGACCAGTTCGCGCGCCTCGCGGATGGCGGCGGGCGCGGCGGGGTTGGCGGGATCGTTGGGCGCGCCGGACCAGATGGTGTCGTCGTTGAGCTGGACTCGGTCGCGCTCGACGCCGCCGAAGACCATGCCGCCGAGACGGCCGTTGCCGAAAGGCAAGGCCTCGACCCATTCGCGGGCGGGGCGGCGATACCAGAGATTCAGATCGCCGGCGGGGCCTTGCACGGCGCCGCAGAGGGGTGGTGGAACGACGAGCGCGGCCTTGCCCGCGTCGGCCTCGAGGCGGGTGACGGACGAGGCCGCGGCGGCCGGCGTGAAGTTCCACGTGGCGGCGAGCGCGTCGCGCGGGCCGGAGTCGGCGAAGGCCGCGGCGACCTCCGCGTCGGAGAGGGCGCGTTTGTGGACGGAAAAGGAATGGATGACGCCTCGGAAGCGGTTGGCGCCGTCGTGATCCGCGCCGACGCGGAGCGGGACGTTTTCAGAGGGTGCCATCACCTTGTCCTTTGTCGGCGTGAAGGCGGCGACGCGTTGGCCGTCGACGTAGAGGGCGACGATTTTTTCGCGGGAGTCGAAGACGCCGACGATGTGCGAGGGGCGGTCGCTCGGCAGAGGCAGGGGCGACACGAGCGGTTTCGGCAAGGTGGTGTGGTATTCGAGCACGCGGCCTTCGCCGAGGCGGAGCCGGGCCCCAAGCAGGGAGCCGGGGCCGAAGGCGTCGACGATCAGCGCTCCGGCCGGGCAATCGGCGTCGGGTTGGAGCCGGAGTTCGAAGCTGTGGCTGCGGGTGAGGCGCAGTTCGCCGGTGTTGGTTTCGAAGAGGGGCGTGTCCTGGCCAAAGCGCAGGCCGGCGGGGATGTCGCCGGTGGACGCGAGCGCGGCGCAGGCGAGGGCGAGGAGCGGAAGGGCGAGGCGGGACAACGACATGGGGTGCGGGGCGGATGCGGACGACGGGTGAAAAGAAAAGCGCCGCCGCGAGAGAGCGGCGGCGCGAGCCGGGGAGAGGGAGCGCGCGAGGGCGGTCAGAGATTGAAGCGGGGGTCTGCGGTGATGGGGCCGGAGCCGGGCTTCCATTCCAGATCGCTGTAACGCATGCCGCGGACCGCGCCGTCGAAGAGAAGCACGTTGATCGTGCCGTTGTGCCGGACGAGCGACTTGTCGGTGTTGATCATGATGGGTTTCACCTTCGTGGTGAGCTCGGTGAGGTAGTTGCTTCCGGCGATGGGCGCGTCGCTGCCGGGCAGCTGTTCCATCATGAAGAAAAGCCGGCTGGGGTTTCTGACGGATTCGACGGTCAAAAACGCGACGTCTTTTCCGAGCGTGCGCTGGCAAAAAAGCGTCCCGCTTCTGGCTATCTTGGCGCCGGTGGGGCTGAGGAAGTTGTAGTTGCGGCGGTTGGTGTCGCTGGACGCCTGCCCGGAGCGGTCAACCGACGGGCAGATGGAATAGAAGTCCGTGGGGTGGATGGTGTTCGTCACCCCGTCGTTGTTCTTGGGAAAGTAGCTGTCGTAGAAGCGCATGTTTTCATCGCCCGAGAGGTTGATGAGCAGGGGGATGTTGCCGCGGTTGTCGTTGGCGAAGAGTCGCACGGCCTGTCCCCAGCCGCGGAGCTTGGAGACGCATTGGAGCGTCCGGGCCTTGCCGCGGACCGAGCTGACGGTGGGCACGAGGATCGCGGCGAGGATGCCGATGATCGCGATCACGGTGAGCAGCTCGATCAGGGTGAAGCCTGGGCGTCGGGCGGCTTGGGCCATGCGCAGGGTGGTGGGTTTCATGGCGGGGGTGGAAAGCTTGGGTGGGTGTGGGAGCGGGGAAGGAGTCCGGCGTGAAGGACGCCGGGCTCGCGAACGACTGCGATCAGGGGAGGGCCGTGACGTGGAGGCGGATGAACAGGCGGGGACCGGTCGCGGGCACGGTGACCACGACGCGGTCGGTGTCGCCGTCGAGCGGGGTGGTGGAGATCGAGGCTCCGCCGGCGCCGTGGACGACGGGCGTCCAGGTGGCGAGGTCGGGCGTGGATTCCGCGACGACGGAGAACTGCGCGGTGGCGGCGACCTCGACGTCGTAGGTGAACGTGAGGTTGGCGCCGCTGCGCGCGACGACCGGGGCGGGGGCCGAAGCGCCGGCGAGCGGATCGCCGCCGAGGGCGAACTCGACGAGGTTGACCACTCCGTCGCCGTCGGGGTCCTGGGTGGCGCCGTCGTTGACGCCGACGGTCAGGCCCTTGGCGGAGGCCCAGGTCTGGAAGGGCGTCGAGGCGGAGCCGACCGTGACGGTGACGGTGTCGCTGGTCGCGGAGCCGACGGCGTTGGTGGCGACGACATGGTAGCCGCCGGCGTCGGCGGTGGTGACGGGGCCGACCGAGTAGGTGGCGCCGGTCGCACCGGCGATGGGCTCGGTCACGGCGCCGACGGTCTTGAACCACTGGTAGGAGGGAGTCGGGCTGCCGGAGGCGGCGGCGATGAGCGTGAGGGTGTCGCCGGCCGAGAGCGTCTGGTTGGTCGGCTGGGTGGTGATGGCCGGGGCGGCGGCGGTGACCGGGACGGCGTGGTCGACGGAGAATGCGCTCACCACGATCTGGGGGACGGAGGCGTTGCTGGTGGTGCGGGCGCCGAAGGCGAAGCTGTCGAACGCGCCGGTGACGGCGGAGGGCAGGGTGGCGGCGTTGGTGGTCGTGGCGCCGCTGGAGAAGGCGAGCGAGCCGCCGGACGAGGTGTCGGTGCCGTTGTAGAGGCGGAACGAGATCGCGTAGGCGTCGTTCGCGGAGCGGGAGATCTCGTAGACGAGCGTGTAGGTCGCGTCGTTGGTGAAGACGAAGTTCGTGGCCTGGCTGTTGGTGGCGGTGCCCACCGTGGTGCCGGCGGGGGTGCCGTAGGAGGCGGAGGTGCCGGGCACGACGAGATCCTGCGTGCGATTGGTGGAGGGGGATGCGGTCTGGGGGAGCCGGTTGACGACGTGCGAGATCGTCGAGCCGGTGGCGAATATAGCGGCGCGATAGCCGGTCCATTCCTGGACGCCGCCGGTGATGTCGGTCGTTCCGCCGAGGAGGGTTTCGGCGGCGGCTCCGCTGTTATGGGTGGTGTGGGGGAGGACTCCGCCGGAGTTGAAGAAGCCGACGCCGAAGGTGGAGACGTTGCGGAGATTGAAGGTCATGCTGGCCCGCAGCGAGCTGCCCACCTGGGAGAGGCTGCGGGTCTGGCCGGGAGCGAAGACGGTGGCGGCCTGGTAGAGGCCGGAGGTGGTGGCCGCGTTGATCGTCAGGGTGAGGGGGCGGGCCTCGACGACTTCGGCGGTGAGCGGGTCGTCGCCGACGTTGGAGTTGGTCGCCACCTTGCTGGCCATGACATACCAGTTGGTGCGGGTCGCGTCCACGACCGGGGTGGTGGCGTGGATGGTGTCCTGCGCGAAGTCGGTGGAGAAAACGCGGGTGTTTTCGGTGACGACGAGCGAGAGGGTGGCGGCGGCGGAGGTGGCGGGGGTGTTGCTCTCGTTGTTCACGACCACGTAGTAGTCGCCCGCGCTGGCGCCGACGGTGGGGTTGATGGTCAAGGTGGCCGAGGTGGCCCCGGAGATCGGGGTGCCGCTGCCGACGGAGCCCTTATACCACTGGTAGGAGAGCGGGGCGGAGCCGGAGGCGGCCACGGTGAAGCTCGCGGGCTGGCCGAGCGTGACGGTGGTGTTGGACGGCTCGGTCGAGATGGAGGGCGCGACCACGTTCACGGTGACGGTGGTGTCGGCGCTGGTCGCGCTGCCGTAAATGTTGGTGGCGACGGCGTAGTAGGTGCCGGCGTCGGCGGTGGTCGCCGAGGGGACGGTGTAGGACGAGCCGTTCGCGCCGGGGATGAGGGTGCCGCCGGGTTGCGCGCCCTTATACCATTGGAAGGAGGGGGCGGGGTATCCGCCGGCCGCCACGGTAAGGGCGACGCCCTGGCCGACATTCACGACGGCGGGAGTCGCCTCCGCGGTGATGGAGGGGGCTGCGGAGTGGATGGTGACCGTGGCGGTGGCGCTGGCGGCGGGGCTGCCCTGGCCGTTGGTGGCAACGACATGGTAGGAGCCCGCGTCGGCGGCGGTGGTGGCGTTGATCGTGTAGGTGGGCCAAGTGGCGCCGGGGATGGGGTCGGCCCCCTTGAACCACTGGTAGGTCGGGGTGGGGGCGCCGCTGGCGGCCGCGAAGAGGGTGAGGGTTTCGCCTTCGTTGACGAAGGTCGTCGGCGCTGTGCTTGCCCAAGCCGCCTTCGTTGACGGTCTGGCTGGAGGGCGGAGTGGTGATCGCGGGGGCCGAGGCGGTGGTGAAGTTGACGGTGGCGGCCGAGCTCTTGGAGCTGCCGTAGGCGTTGCTCACGACCACGTGATAGGAGCCGTTGTCGCCGGAAGAGGGGATTCCGACGGTGTAGGTGGCGGAGGTGGCCCCGGAGATCGGGCTGTCGTCCTTATACCATTGGTAGGAGAGCGGCGCCTCGCCGGAGGCGGCGACCGTGATGGTGCCGGCCGCGCCGGCGACCCAGCTCTGGTCGATTGGCTGCTGGGTGACCAGCGCGACCTGGGAGTTCTTGGCGGTGACGGCGACCTCGGTGAGCCAGACCTGCGAGATCGTGCCGCCTCCGGTGGCGTCGTTGCGATTGCCGATCGCCAGGGAATCGAAGGTGGAGGTGATCGCGGACGGGAGGGCGGCGGAGGTCGTGGTGGCGCCCGAAACGGAGTAGAGGACGGTGTCGGAACCGTCGCGGATCGTGTAGGAGATGGTGAGGGCGTCCGCCGCGCTGCGGGTGATGGTATACGCGAGGCGATATTCGGCGCCGAGCCCGTCGGCGAAGGTCACGGAGCTGGCGGAGTCGGGCACCACGCCGATGCTGATGGGGCCGGGGGACGCGAAGTCGCCGGTGTTGACGGCGGCGACGTCGAAGTTCGCCTGGGCCAGGTTGACGCCGGTCTGGGCGGCGCGGGCGGAGATCACGCCGGAGGCGGAGTTGCTCGCGGCGCGGGCGCGATAGCCCTTCCAGCCGAAGGTGCCGTCGGTCGAGGCGCCGGCGTGGATGGTGCCGGAGAGGCCGCTGTTGGCCAAGGTGGTCAGCGGGTCGACGCCGCCGGAGTTGTAGAGGCCGAAGGCGAGATTGGCGACCTTGTTGGTGTAGAGCGTCGCGGTGGCGGTGATGGAATCGCCGACGGCCGAGAGGGCGATGGGATTGGTCGTGAAGCGGGCGGCGGTCTGCACGCCGGCCGCGGTGGAGTTGGCCGCGTAGGTGAGGATCAAGCCGCCGCTCAGGCTGGAGGCGCGGCCGTCCTTCGAGGACATGACATACCAGTTGGTGCCGGTCGGAGTGATGGCTCCGGGCGAGGGGGCGGCCGAGGTCGCGGTGGGCATCACCAGGACGTCGTTGACGAAAGTGGAGTGAAAAACGCCGGCGTCGGCGGCGATCAGCGAGGCGGCGGGTAGACAGGCGGCCAGCGCGAGGGCGGCGGCTAGGCGGAGGCGTGGGGAGCGGGGTTTCATGTGCAAGGATTGAGCGGCGATAGGTGCTTGCGAGAGATGGACGCGCGCGCGGGCCAGGCCGACGGGGCCTGTCCGTTCGAGGCGATTTTCGGGGTGAATCCGGGGCGGGGCGGGGGTAGGGCGCCCGAATCCAACAAAGGGAGCTCTTTACGACAACGGAGCCTCTGCTCGCATTGTTGAACAAAGGGAGGGCGGCCCGTGTCCGCGCGTTGGTTTATCCTAGGCCGGGCCGAACCGGGCGCCGGTCGGTGGCGTTGATGGTCCGGGCCGCCATTCACTCGTCGCCTCCGTGATCACGACGTTTCGCCGGTCGGCTCGCAGACCGGTTCTCCTCGGTGGTTACGTGGAAACGGAGGATGACGTCGTGGCCGCCTTTGGCCTCCCGCAGACGGGTCGTGACCTCGGTCCGGCCCTTTCCGGGCAAGGCTTCGGGTAAACGGCAGGCGGCGACCGGTTCGGCGGAGACGTCGTCGGGCGCGACCTCGATGGAGGCGCCTGCAGAGTCTTGAAATGACTCGGGGGCACGGTCTCCGCTCAGGAGATGTAGTCCATGTAGCGAACGGAAATCACCCATTCCTCGCCGACTTTATCCAAAACGTAGGTGTAGCCCGCGCCGGCCAAACTTCCTCCATACCAAGAGGCGAAAACCATCACCCGAGTGGACCGGAGCCAGCGTATCTCTTCCACTTTGGCTCCCTTTCGCGGCAGCGATTTCAAAACCGCGTCGCGAACGGCTTGGATATCGGCCGACGTGCCGAGCGGGTTTGGGGAGGCGGTCTTCCACCGGGCGACGATCACGAAGCGGCCGAGCAGGTCATTTGGCCAAAGCGATCCGGCCTTTGTCCCGGGCCAAAACTCGGGTGTTTGTTCGGCGATGGTCCGCGCTTCCTCTTCGAGGGCGGCCAGCTTTCGCATGCCGTCCTCCATTCGGCGCCGCCGCTCCTGCTCGCTCAGAATCTCGACGACCACATCCGGGGTGTCCGGGATGTAATCGGGCGGTCTCTGACGGAGCATCTTTTCCTGGTTGGGCGAAACGCCGGAGTTGGAAATCGCGAGGTATTCCCCGTGCTCGTCTTTCGTGTGAATGAAGTAAGAGGCGGAGACGTCTTTTATGATCAGCAACGCCTGCCCATCCTCGCCGGTGAGGACATCCGCGGCGGATTTTCGGCGGAATGGTTTGCCTTCCTTGTCCGTCGTCGAGACTCGGACGCCCGCCAAAGGCGCCCGGGTGGTTTCATCGAC
>CBINJQ010000027.1:0-21247 GCA_966251015.1 uncultured Akkermansia sp.
TCCTGGTTCATGAGGTGCTTCGTGTGCAGCACCGCCTTCAACAAGGTCACGCTAGGCTCGGCGCGTTTGAGCAGCTCGACGTTGGTGACGAGTTCGTTCACCGCGTAGCGTTCGAGCGCGTCCTTCTCGATCCGCTCGATGGAGTTTCTCGGAAAGAGCGTGTGCACGGCGTTGATCCAATCCGGCACGGTGAGGTTGGACGGATCGAGCGATCCCTTCCCGCCGGCGACGCCACGCCCCTGCCCGCGTCGGTTTCTGCCCTGGGCCTCGCGGCCGTAGAGGTATTCGAGCGCGGCGTCCCGGTCGGCGTCCGCGCCGTCGAGCCCGCCGCAGACTTCGTCTGCTTCGTCGCCCAGGATAAGGCGCCAGCGGATCTTCTGTTCTTTCGGCGTCATGCGCGGTCCCCCAGATCGACGCCGTATTGGTCGGCGAGCTCGAACAGCGCCCGCTCGAAGGCCATCGCGCGGGCGGCCTCGGCGGTGCTCACGACGAGCGGCGCCGGCTCCTCCTCGGGCGCGGCGGCCTCGGTGAACAAGGCGCGGGCGAGATAAACTTTTTCCCGAGCGGTGAAATACATGAAAGCCAGGCGCAGCGAGGGCAGAGCGGTAAGAAACGCGTCGTCCCGCCAGGCGATCACCACCTCATGCACGGCGCGGAGGAGCTCGGGGTCGCGTTGCGCCTCTTCACGAGCGAGCCCGAAAAGACCGGTGAGAAAGTCGCCCAGGTGCTCCGGCGCGGCGAAGAGCAGCAAATCGCGCCGGATATGGGCGGGATCGGCCCGATGCAGCGACCACAACGCGCCCGCGCAGGCGCCCCGCTGGGCGGGGGAGCGCCGGTCGTCGGCCTGCACGCGCGCAAGCGCGTCGGCGAAGGTCGTCCGATCCAGACGCATCGGCTCCTCGGCGCGCTCGAAAGCGTCACGCGTGAGGCGCACGGCCTCCACCTCCTGCTTCGCGGAGGCGCCGGCGCCGCCGGACTCCAGCAGCCAGACGGCGCGCTCGAAGGCCTCCTTCAACAACTCGCCCGCCGCCATCGATCCCTTGGTCCCGAGCGTGTCGTCCCACGAAAACAGATGGAGCAGATGGTCGATGGCCTCGGCCACGCGCGCGAGATCGCCGTCTTGATGGAGCACCTCGGCCACTCGACGCCGCAGCGCGTCGGCCGTCTTCATCACGCCCGCGAGCACCGAATCGAGGAGGAGCAAGGCGGCAGCCGCGCCGTTCCGCTCGAGTTTCTCCGCCGCTTCCCGCAGACGAGCGGCGGCCGCCTCGTCGAGGGCCGATCCGTAGCGCGATGCCTCGATCATCTGCGCGTCCTGCTCGGGCATCCAGCGGAGCCGCCACGTCTCGGTCAGCGCGGTCAGATCGTTCCGCTTGGAGAAATCCACTCCGCTCACCCGCTCCACGCCGGGAATGCCCAGCACGCGCAGTTGGTGCAGCAGGCGGCTCACGGCGAGGTCGTCCGGCTTGGTCAGCGTCAGCACGCGCTCCTTCGGCGCCTTGTCCGGCAACAGATTCGCCGCGGCGAGCCGGGCGTGGATGTCCTTCACCAGGGGCGGCAGCGGCGAGCCGGCCGCCAGACGACCGCGTTCCCCGCCTCGCAGCACGGACTGCATGGCCAGGATAAACGGGTGCGCCAGATGCACGTCGTCCTTCACCAGCGCCGAGATGACCGCGTCGGTCAGGTCGCGCCGCCACACCCGCGCATGCCCGCGGAGGGTGGCCAGCGTTTGCGCGCTCATTTCCACCGCGATCAGGTCCGCCGCGCTGACCGGTTGTTTCAGCTCCCGCAAACGCTCCGCCATCGCGCGCAGGAGAGGCGTGTGAACCGGCTCCGCGCCCGCGCACCATGCCCGATGATAGAAGCCCGGGCTGGGCATGCCCGCGTCGTAGCCGACGAGGCTGTCGAGCCGTTCGTAGCTGTAGGGGGTCAGCGCGATTCCGCGTTCGACGATTTCCTCCGGCCAAACCAACGACACGTCGAGGTCGGTCGCGGTCGCCGGCTCGTCCGCTCCCAACAACTGCTCCAAGCCGCTCGTGTGATAACCGCCCGTGACGACCACGACGCGATCAGAGCCGAACTCGGCCCGCGCCGCGCGGATGTGACGCGCCATGTAGGCTTCTCGGCGCAGATCGGACTCCGCCACCGCCCCGGCGTCCATCTCGCGCAGGCCGCGACAATACGAGTCCACGCGCTCCCTCGCCGCATCGGCGGAAAGGCCGGGGTCCTGCTCCATCATCAGGTCCCAGGCGTCGTCGGAGTTCTCGACCTCGAGCGCCTTGCACAAGGCCTCGACGTAGTGCCCGCCGCGCAGGCGGTCGTCCGCGTAGCGGTTGGCGCGGCGATCCTCCCTCGCCAGCAGCGCGAAGGGCAGGTCGATGAAGCGCACCCGCGCCCCGCACTCGCGCGCGGCCAGCAGGGCCTGCCACTCGGGCGAATACTCGCACATCGGATAATAGGCGCCCTGCCGCCGCCCGTCGGACCACGCGACGTGGCTGTAGATCGAAATCGGCGGCCGATGCCCGAGAAACAGCTCGTCGATGCGGTCGTTGAAGTCCGCCGGGCCCTCGATCAGCACCGCCGCCGGCCGGGCGCGCAGGATCACCTCGCGCACGAAGCGCGCGCACGCCGGGCTGTGATGGCGGACGGGCAGGAGCATGACGCGTATCCGGGCCCGCCCTACTCCAGCATCCCGCGCGCCTCGAAATACTCCGCCCAGTGCCGGCCGCGGCGGTCCTTGACCACGTGGTTGAAGTAGTGGCGCACCTTCTTCAGGTCGTCGGCCGCGTCCTTCAGCGCGGTGGCCGCGACGTGCAGCGCGACATGCTCCGGCGTGACGCCGCCGTCGCCAAAGTAGCTCGCGTGCAGCCCGGCCGCGAAGCCGGTGCTGACGGCCTCGGCCGTGCTCATCGCGGTGGTGAGCGGCTCCAGCGCCTTGCCATCGCCGGTCTTGCCCGCCCGAAGCTCGCGAAACGTCGTCACGAGCAGCTCCGCGACATCCCGCGACAAGGTCGCCTGCACGCCGGCGTTCGCGAGAAGACGCGCCGTCTCCCGCCGGACGAGTTCCATCTCCTCCTGGGGGTCCTGGATGGGCGGCACGGTCTCGAAGTTGAAACGCCGTTTCAGCGCCGCGCTCATCTCGTTCACGCCGCGGTCGCGGGTGTTGGCGGTGGCGATGACGTTGAAGCCCTGCGCGGCGTAGAGCGTGCGCGCCTCGGTCTTCAGCTCGGGCACCATCAGCACGCGGTCGCTGAGGACCGACAGCAGGGTGTCCTGGATCTCCACCGGGCAACGCGTGACCTCCTCGAAGCGCACGATCTTGCCCTCGCTCATGCCGCGATGGAGCGGAGCGGGCACGAGTGATTTTTCCCCGGGCCCTTCGGCCAGAAGGAGCGCGTAGTTCCAGGAATACTTGATCGCGTCCTCGGTCGTTCCGGCGCTGCCCTGGATCGTGAGCGTGCTGTCGCCCGAGATCGCGGCGGCGAGCAGCTCGCTCAGCCAGCTCTTCGCCGTGCCGGGCTCGCCGATCATCATGAGGCCGCGGTTCGTCGCGAGCGCGACGATGCAGCGTTCCAGCATCGAGCGACGCCCGACGAACTTCGCCGCGAGCCCCGCCTGGGCGTCGCCGAGGATAAAGCGCAACACGCTCTGCGGCGTCATTCGCCACCCGGGCGGCTTGGGCTTGGCGGCGTCGGCCTTGACGAGCGCAGCCAGCTCGGCCGCGTGCAGGATCTCCGCCGCGGGGCGTTGCAGACGAGGTTCGGTGGATTTGGCGGGCATGGGAGATTTGAGGGGCGAGGTTAAGGATGAAAGTTCACGCCGCCTTGGCCATGATGGCGCGAACGAGACGCAGCACCTCGCTGATGGTCACGGCGTCCACGTCCTTGATTTTCAGTTTGTTCGTATGCGTGCCCCACCACTCGGGCTCGATGTGCCCGGGAACAAAATAGACGGATTCGATCTCCTGCTCCTCCTCGTAGTAGCCGATGCCCATGCCGGTGTATTGGATAAACGCGGTGAGGTCGGCCGAGGGGAAGTATTTCGAATGCTGCATGAAGCCGCCGCCATCCGCCGGCGTGTCGCGCAACCAGTGGCTGCGCTCAAGCATGCCATACACCGTGATGCCCGGGATCTTCGGCCCCTTGTAACGAGTGATCTCCGTTTTCTCCAAATCCTCCGGCTCGGCGCGGCAGATCTCGCGACCGAGCTGCTGGAACGGCGGGATGATCTCGTAGTCGCCGAGCACCTGCCCCCAGGCGGATTTCACCGCGTCGCTCAGATGCGCGGGATGCACGACACCGATGGCGCCCTCGCGCGGCAGTTCGCAGGGATCGTCGTTCTCGTCGGCGAGCGACTGGTCCTCCGTGATGCGAAAGGTCCGCGCCACCGGCCCCTTGCCGGAATAGACGCCAAACACCAGCTGGCGGGCGAGGTTCACCATCAGCGGATGTTTCACGATAAGCGTCTCAAACTCCTCGGGCGTCCAGCGGCGGCCGGTGATCATGGCGTCTTCGAGTCGCTCGGATTGGATCTTGAGCGCTTCCTTCAGCGTCTTCTTGAGGAGCTTCCACTCCGCGACCGCCGCCGCGGCCTTCTCGGCGTCGTCCGAGCCGTTCGGCGAAGGCAGATCGGGCTTCACCTTGCCCGAGGCGTCGCGCACGAGCGGCTTCATCTCGGAACCGAGAACGAAGCGGAACTGGCGCGGCCCGAAGTCGAACACGCGCCCGCCGTCGGCATCGAGGCCGCAGTCGGGCACGATGCGGTCGGCGAGCTGCTCGCGGGTGAAACCGCGCGCCTGGGCTATCCCCTCCATCATGACCTTCGCCTTTTCCTTCAGCCCTTGGAATTTCAGTTTCTGCGCGATGCCGTTGAGCGACATCAGCGCCGTGTCGGTGCCGATCACGCGCAGCACCTCCAGTCCGAAGACCGCGCGCTGGTGCTGGCTCTCGCCGGGCCACTCGCGGATCATCGGCGTGAGCTTCAGCACGCTCGCGTCGTTGCCGAGATGCCCGACCGCGCCGAGCGCCCATTTGTCCTTCGATGCCGCGCCCATGCCGATCCACTGCGAGAAAAGTTTCCACGCGAAGGCGTCGAGCGAAACCGGGTCCGCGTGCTGTTTCAGCAAGGACAGGAGCGGCGGCGGCGTTTTGGCGGCCGCCTCGTCGCCTCCCAATGTCGCATCCTTGAGCGCGGCGAGCACGAGCTCGACCTCGGCCGGCGCGAGGCGTTTCCCCGCGAACTTGATCGGCGGCAGGCTTGTGACCTGGAGCCAGGACGGCGCCTTGGCGGCCTTGAGCCCGGCAAACGCTTCGACGAGCGGAGCGGGCAAGTCCGCGCGCGTCGCCTCGGGCAGCGAGTCCTCGGCGAACTCGACGATCTCGCGGACGAGCCACGCGCCGACGTTTGCCGGCAGATGCCGGATCGCGGCGTTCAGCACGTCGACGCGGCCGGAGCGGCGGAAATGGAGCAACACGTCGCGCGCGGCCTCGGCGGAGCGCCCGCTCCCCATCGCCACGGGAGCAAGTCCGACGACCGCGTGGAGCGGATTTTTCTCGAACCACTCGGCCGCCACCGCGGGCGCCTTGGAACGCAGTTGCACCTCCAGCATCGCGGGCGCCGCCTCCGGAGCCTCGACGAGATGGAGCAGACGAGCCATGCGGGCGACGTCGTCCTTCGAGGTCCCCTGCACCACGGCCTTGACGACGAAGTCGATGTGGCGCCACTCGGTGGCGGCCAGCCAGAGGCGGGTGACCTTCAATTGTCGTTCGGTTTGATAGGCGCTCGGCACGTCGATCTGGATGCCGAGGCGCGCCGTCTCGCGGACAAACGACTCCTCGTCCGGCAGGCCCGCGAGCGTGCGCAGGTTCAGGCAGTTCGTCGGCCAATAGTTCGGCGAAGGGGTCGGCACGTGCGAGCGCAAGTAGCCTTCGAGCTCGGCGCCGCCGCCGACCAGCGAAAGAAACGCCAGGGCCAGCTGCGCGGCGGGGCTTTCACGATCCGTCTCCGCGGCGAAACGTCGCGCCATGACTTCGCGCAATTTTTGCCGCACCTCCTCGCCCTCGAAGTTGAGCACCCGATCCGCGTAGGCCCCCGCCATGTCGAAATGGGGATGGTTGTAATAATTCTGCGCGCCCGTCGCGATCTGGCGCAGGTTCGCGTCGATCAGCCGCTCCGCCGTTTCCACCGGTGGAAAAAAGGCCGCGACCACGCTGATCCATTGTTCTCCGTGACCCGCCGCTTCCATCATTCGACGAAGCTTCTTTTCCTCATCCGGGTTTGCCGGCGGCGCCACGTCGGCCGTCGCCGCGCGCAGGATTTTTTCCCACGCCTCGGCCGTTTCCAGATTCCGGTTCATCCAGTCCAGCCCGCCATACCGCGATCTTTCGGTGCCGGCGTGATAGGCGCGCGCCCAAAACCACGCCTCCTCCCGACTCATGCGCAGCGGGATCTCGGCTTCGTGGGTGACCACGACGCCATAGCCGACGCTATGGGAAGAATACCACCGTTTCGCCGTCTGGATGCAGGCCTCGTAGTCGAACGGCTTTAAGGCCGGAGGCGGAAGCTGGCGCCATAGCCAGGACACCATCGCGCGATCGGCGTCGGAAACACGCACCCGGCGCTCGATGGTCGACGCGCACGGCGCCGGGGAAACGGGGGGCGTCCCCGCCTGGAGCTCGGTTGCGGTCGCTTCGGAAACCGATCCCTCGACCACCGCTTTTTTCCCGGCCGACGCCGAGACGGGAGCGGCAACCGCGTCGGGCGCGACCCTGGGTTTCGCTTCGGCGGCTTTCTTCACCACCGGAACCGGCGTGGCGGCGGAAGAGGCGCCGGACGACACCTCGACGTAGCCTTTCTTCGTCTTTTCCGCGATCAGCTTGTCGTGCTCCTTCTTCGCCGCCTCCGCGGTCGGGAACGTCTTCTCCTGCGCCTGGCCCGCCGTGCCGATGCGCCCGAAATGCACGGTCAGATTCTTGTCGTTCAAACCTACCGCCCAAAACTTGTTCGAGGTGCCGTCAGTGAAATGAAATTCCCTGCGATTCATAGGTGAAACCAAGCAGGGTTTCCCGGCCGCCGTATTGCAATCGCGACGGCGCGCTCGCGGCCAAAATTATTCCAGACGACCCGGCGACGCCGCGCGCCTCGCGGAGGCCGGGCCAAAAACCAAACGTCAACGCCCGCGCAACGCCGGTCCCAAAAATTCGAGAAGCCGGGTGGTCCGCACCGCGACCGCGCCCTCCGTCCGGGCCAGCTCGTCCGCCGCCAAGCCATGCCAGACCACGCCGCGCGCCGCCGCGCCGAGCGGATCCTCGGGAGCCTGCGCGAGAAGGGTTCCGACCATCCCCGCCAGCAGGTCGCCGCTGCCGCCGCGCCCGAGCACCGGGCCGCCGAAAAAGCTGTGATAAACCGGCCCCGCCCCGCCCGCCGTCTCGATCCGGGTGATCGGCCCCTTTCGCACGACGACGGCGCCGGACGGCAACGCGGCGGAGACGCGCTCGTATTCGCCCGCGTGCGGCGTGAGGACGCGCGGCGCCTTGCCCGCCGCGACGATCTCGGGGCGCAGCGCATCGGCGTCGATCACCAGCGGGCGCGGCGACTCGCGCGCGATCTCCGCCGCGAGGGCCCAGGTCTCGCGTTCGCGTCCCATGCCGGGGCCCAGCACGACCGAGGCGGCGCGCGTGAACGCCTCGCGGACGAGATGCAGCCCCTCCAACGCGAGCCCGCCGTCGGGCGTCTCAGGCATGCCCAGCCAGATCGCCTCCGGCACCTGCGCCGCGAAAGCCGGCACGAGCGATTCCGGCACCGCCGCCGTGACCAGGCCCGCGCCGGAACGCAGCGCCGTGAGCGTCGCCATCAACGCCGCGCCCGGGTAGCGCCGCGAGCCCGCCACGATCAACGGATGCCCGAAGTGGCGCTTGTCCGCCCGCGGCGGTCGCAAACCTCGCAACCCGTCCAATACCTCCGCGCCAAGCAAAGCGGCGCGGCCGGCCGGCTCGCACGAGGCACGAACGGGAAATCCCAGGTCGACGAAGCGCGGACGTCCGGCGTTGGGCAGTTCGAGCAGCGGTGACTTCGCGATTCCCGTCGCGTAGGTGAAATCGGCGCGGAACGCGTCCGGTTCGCCCAACCCGCCGGGCAGGTCGACGGCCGCGCGGAGCCGCGCCGGAAGCCGGTTGGCCCACGCCAAAATCTCCGCCGCCCGCGCGTCGAGCGGAGGGCGAAATTGAAACCCGAACACGCCGTCGACGACCACGTCGCGGCCCGGCGCCCCCTCGCCGCGCTCGGCGTCGACAAGAACCCGCGCCGTCTTCCCGAGCTCGGCCCAGGCGCGCCGCGCCAGCGGACGCAACGCCGCCTCGCCGAAGACAAAAACGACCTCGATCACCGTGCCCGGATGGAGCCGCGTCAACTCGGCGGCCGCGATCAGGGCGTCGCCGGCGTTGTGGCCCTTGCCCGCCAGCACGAGCACGCGCGCCGACGCGGGCCACGGGCCGATCTCGCGAAAATCCTCCGCGATGCCGCGTCCGACCGCCCGCCCCGCCGCCTGCATCGCCGCCCATTCGCGCGTCTCGTCGCCGCCGAAATACTCCGCCTCGAAGGCCTTCGCCTCCGCGCAGCTCAGGATGGGATGTGCGCCGCGTAGCATCGTGGTTTTCCGTCGCTTCGTTTTCGGCCGGCCGGTCTGCTAGGCCCTCACGAGCGCCGCGACCGCCATCGCCATCGTGTCGGTGTGCGAGAGCGTCAGCATCACGCCCGTCGCGCCGCGCGCGGCGAGGAGCGCCTCGCCCTGGGCGTCGAGTTTCACGAGCGGCTCGCCGCGTTCGCCGTGGACGACCTCGATCGATTTCCAACCGAGCTCGGCGCCGATGCCGGTGCCGAAGGCTTTCGCGACGGCCTCCTTCGCCGCGAAGCGCGCGGCGAGGAACGGCGCGGGGTCGCGCATTTTGAGGCAATAGGCGCGTTCGCTCTCGGTGTAGGTGTGGTCGAGGAAACGCTCGCCTTGCCGTTCCCATACGCCGCGCAGGCGCGCGACCTCGCAGAGGTCGCAACCGAGGCCGATGACGTGTCCGGAGATCATCCTGGTAGGGCGGGACCGCCGCCGTTGCCCCTCGGCCGCTCGCGACGACGCCAAACCGGCGCGCCCGGCGGTCGCGCCCTGCCCTCGATCACGAACCGCAGGAAGAACCGATGCATTGTATTCGCTTGTTCGTTTCCCGCCGCGCTCTTCACGGGTTCATCCGCGCCTTCATCTCGCGCACCGCTTCCTCGATGCCGGTGAACAGCGCGCGGCTGATGATGCTGTGCCCGATGTTGAGCTCGTGGACGTGCGGCAGCGTGCGCACCTCGGCGACGTTGATGTAATTGATGCCGTGGCCGGCGTTGACCACGAGGCCGGCGGCGTGGGCGCGCTCGGCGCCGGCGACGAGGCGGGCGAACTCCTCCGCGCGCTTCGGCGTGTGGCAGGCGTTGGCCCAGGCTCCGGTGTGCAACTCGATCCACGGCGCCTTCAGCTCCGCCGCGGCGTCGATCTGCGCGGCGTCGGCGTCGATGAAAAGGCTGACCGTGATCCCGGCCGCGCGCATCGCCTCGCACACGGCGCGCACGCGTTCGCGCTGCCCGACCACGTCGAGTCCCCCCTCGGTCGAGATCTCCTCGCGGCTCTCGGGCACGAGGCAGACGGACTCGGGTTTCACCTTCAGCGCGAACTCGGTCATCGCGGGCGTGCAGGCCATCTCGAGGTTTATGCGCGTCTGCGCCACCTCGCGGAGACGGTAAACGTCGCGCTCCTGGATGTGGCGGCGATCCTCGCGCAGATGGATGGTGATGCCGTCGGCGCCGGCCCGCTCGGCAAGCGTGGCGAGCGTGACGGGATCGGGCTCGACGGGACCGCCGACGGTGGCGGCGTAGCCGCGATAACGGGCCTGGCGCACGGTGGCGCAGTGGTCGATGTTGACGCCGAGGAGGATCATGGGAGCGCGCACCCTACGCGGAAGACGCGCGTTTGAAACACGGATTTTCGCCTGACTCCGTCTTCGGGAGCCGATGGAGTCGCCTCCCTTTTTCCAATCCGTGTCCGACTCCACCGCCGCCGCCTCGCCCCGCCCCCCGCGCGAAAATCTTTTCGCCAATCTCATCTGCACGATCGCCGTGCCGGCGCTGATCCTGTCGAAGCTGAGCGCGCCGGAGCGCCTCGGTCCGGCCGTGGCGCTGGTCGTCGCGCTGGCGTTCCCGCTCGGCTACGCGATCTGGGATTTCTCGCAGCGGAAAAAATTCAGCTTCATCGCGGGCATCGGCTTCGCGAGCACCCTGCTCACGGGAGGCTTCGGGCTGGCGGAGCTCGACGGCATCTGGTTCGCCGTGAAAGAGGCGTCGGTGCCTCTCGTGATCGGCTTGATGGTGATGCTGTCGATGAAATCGCGCCGCCCGCTGATCCGCGAATTCGTCTACAGCGACCAGGTGATCGACGTGCCCAAGGTCGACGCCGCGTTGGCCGCGCGCGGCGCGTCGGAGGAGTTTGAGCGACTGCTCGCGCGGGCGGGCTGGCTGGTCGTGGCGTCGTTTTTGGTCAGCGCGGCGCTGAATTTTATCCTCGCGCGCTGGCTCCTGACCGCGCCGTCCAACACGCCCGAGTTCAATTCCCAACTCGCGAAGATGCAGCTCTGGAGCTGGCCGGTGATCGTCGTTCCGAGCACCGGCATGATGATGGTCGCGATCTTCCGCCTTTTTACAGGCATCAAGCGCCTGACCGGCTTGGAGCTGGAGGAGATTCTCCATCCCCACGCCTCGGCGGCGGACAAGACGCCCAAGGCCTGACGGCCGGCCCGAGCTCAGTTGACCTCGGGCCAGGCCATGATGGAGCCGTCCCGGATAACGCGAGTAAACGCGCTGCCGTTGGCCCGCTGCCAGGTGATGGTCAGATCCCACACATCGGGAGCATGCGAGGGCATGTCGAAAAGCGCGTGCGACACGGTCACGGGCAGGCGCCCGGCGGCCAGATGCCCCATCATCGCCCGCGTCACGTTAACCCGCTGGGAAGTGAGCCCGTAGCGGGCGTCGATCACATAAAGATCGTTCCGGGGGCAGGCGACCTCGTCGAGGAAGTTGCCCGAACCGTTTATCTGCGAAGTCAGCTCGCGGCGAGGAAGGAGCACGTCGGACCGGATCTTCGAATACGAATGATTGTCGATCCGCGCCCATTTCGCGCCGCTGCCGTCGAGCTCGCTGAGAAGCGCCCAATAGCCGGTCTCCGATTTGGCGATGCGCGGACCGATCGCCAACGTGTTGTCGGGCGCCATCCAGGACTCCCCTCCTGGAATGGTCAGCTTGGTGCGAACATACCACAGCTCGGGAAGCGTGGTCGGGATGCTGCCGCTTTGAAACGCCCCGTTGAGAAAGTTGAGGTTGTCGGCGTTGAGGAACCGCGGCGGCAGGCGCAGAAAAACTCCGTCGACGGCGCGTCGCACCACCCCATCCTCGCCGATGCGCGCCACCAAGGCGCCCTCCAAAGTGCGCCCGTCGCTCGCCGTCCACACGCGCGGGTCCATCCACGTGGCCCTTTGTTCGGGCGCGGCGGCGGGCATCTTCCCTTTGCAGCCCATCAGGCCGCCCACCGCCAAGACAGACCCGACGATGCATGCAGGTAAAATTCTCATGAGCACACGAGGTAAGTATATCCACCAAAGCCCGAGACAAACCGATTTTTCGCGCCCGGCTCTGGCTCGTTGCGCTCGGCGGCGATCCCCGCATGTTTCGAGCATGTCTTTCGGCATGCTTTTTCGCGCGATCACCGTGATCTGCGCCCTCGTTTCACTCACCGCGTGCAGCACCTTCGAGCGACGCGCAAAGGAGAAGGCGGCCGTGTTCGGCGCCCTCGACACCGACACCCGGGCCCGGCTCGAAGCGAAGCGCATCGAGATCGGCGACACGCCGGACATGGTCTATATCGCCCTCGGCGCCCCCGACCAGAAGCAGGAGCTCGTCGCGGCCGGCGACAAGACCACCACGTGGGTCTACAGCGCCTACTGGCAAGAATACCAAGGCACCCGGCTGGTGGGATTCCGCCGGGAGGTGGTTTTCGATCCCGGAAGCAAAAGCTACCACGTGTATCACGAACCGGACTACCAACCGGTCTACGCGCCCCGCATCGAGGATCGGCTGCGGATCACTTTCCAAAACGGCCGCGCCAGCGTGATCGAACAGGCGCAGGACGACCGGCCCGCCGCGCCCTGAAACGGCGTCATCTCCGCCGGGCAAATACCCCGGGGAGATTCAGGCGCCCCGTCCGTTCATCCCTAGCGCCTTACAGTAATCACCCTAGCCGCTCCCTGAGGTAAAAACCTTGTAATTTATCGCCTCTTTACCGTCGCGTCGCCCAGGGGCGTTTCCAAGCTGCTGCCGTGTCGCCGACGTCGGATCCCAAAGCCGCCCCTTGTCTCATCCTTGGCATCGGAGCATCGGCGTGCGGGTCCAAAGCCTTGGAGGATTTCCTCGCCGCGCTCCCCCCCCGCGCCGGATGGGCGTGCGTGGTGGTCCCTCCCGCGACGGACCGCTCCTCCGAGCTTGAGAACGCCATCTCCGGCCGGACCGGCCTGAGCGTCCGGCCGGTCGCCGACGGCCTGCCTCTTTGCGCCAATTCCCTATACGTCCTTCCAACTGGCAAACACATGACCCTGCGCGACGGCTTCCTTGAAACGCACGCCAACGGGACGGCCCCCGGCTCAAACGAAGCTCCGCTGGATCGTTTCCTCCACTCGCTGGCCAAGGACGCCGGCCCGCGCGCCGCCGCCATCATCCTGGCCGGCGACGGCCGGGACGGGGTCGACGGCGCGCGTTCGGTCGCCTCCGCCGGAGGGATTGTTTTCGCGCAGGACCCGGCCACCGCCTCCCCCGCCGATCAGCCCCGCGCGGCCATTCAAAGCGGATGCGTGCGAGCCGTGCTCCCTCCTTCGGCGATGCCCGAGGCCTTGCTCGCCGCGCAAAGGGAGCTCGCGCCGGGAACCCCGGGGAACGACACGCCGGGCCTTTCCAGCGAGACCGTCCACGCGCGGCACGGTCCCGTGCTTGAACTGCTCCGCGCCCACCACGGGCTCGATTTCGCCGCTTACCGGCCCGGCACGATCGACCGGCGAATCAGCCGTCGTATGACTCTCATGGGCTGCCCCGACTCCGCCGCGTATGGCGCCCGGTTAAGGGCCGATCCCGCGGAACTCGACAATCTCCGCCACGATCTGCTCATCGGCGTCACGGAATTTTTCCGCGAGCCCGAGGCGTTCGCCTGGTTGGGCGCCGAGATCCTTCCCGAGTTGTTTCGCGGCCATGGTCGCGAGGAATTTCGCGCCTGGTGCGCCGGCTGCGCCACCGGCGAGGAGGCCTATTCCGTCGCCATTCTTCTCGACGAGGTGGCGCGCTCCGTCGGCTTCACGGGACGGGTGTCGGTCTTCGCGACCGACGTCCACCCGCAAGCCCTGGAAACGGCCTCCCTGGGCCGCTACGAGGAAGGCAGGCTCGCCGCGCTCGGCGCCGAACGCATCGAGCGTTACTTCCAGCCGGCCCGCGAGGGCCACCGCAGGGTTTCCCAGGATTTACGCGTGCACGTCGTGTTCGCGCCGCACGACTTGCTCGTCGACCCGCCCTTCACCCGCATCGACCTCGCGGTCTGCCGCAACCTCCTCATCTACCTCGAACCCGAGGCGCAGGAACGCGTCGTCAACCGCTTCCACCACGCGCTCCGCCCCGGCGGCGTGCTTTTTCTCGGCGCCAGCGAAAGCGTCGGCAAACACGGCGAGGACTTCGACCTGCTCGACGCGCGCCACAAGGTCTATCGCAAGAACGGCGATCGCCGCCTGCCCTTCGCGTCCCGGCGCCCCCCCGCCCAGTCCTCCGCCTCCCCGCTTGGCAACGCCGCCGCCGCCGCCGCGGTGCCCGCGTCCGTCGGGCGTCACATTCTCCGCGCCTACGACCACCTGCTGGACCGCCACGCCCCGCCCGGCTTCCTGATCGATTCATCCGGGGTATTGCTGCACTGCTTTGGCGACGCCGGCCGTCTTCTCCTGCCGCCCGGGGGACGGATCGAAAACAATCTTCTCTCCCGCACGTCCGGCGACCTCCGCCTCGCCCTCTCCACCCTCGTGCCCCGCGCGCTCCGCGCGCCCGGTCCCTGCGAAGCGCGCGGCGTCCGGGTCGCCGGCGCCGGCGCCGAGCCGGAATGGATCGACTTGGTCGCGGAGGCGATTCCCGAGCCCTCCTCCGGCCCCGCTTTGGTGCATATCGCCGCGTTGCGCGCCCGCCAGGCTCCCGTGCAGACGCCGTCGCCCGAGCCCGCCGCGCCGCCCGCCGGATTCGTCCCCGACGCCGCGCGCCACGACCGCCTCGTCGCCTTGGAGGCCGAGCTCCTCTCGACCAAGGAAAACCTCCAGGCCACCGTCGAACAGCTCCAAACCGCGAACGAGGAACTGCAGTCCACCAACGAGGAGTTGCTCGCCGCCAACGAGGAGCTGCAGGCCGCCAACGAGGAACTCCACTCGCTCAACGAGGAGCTCCACAGCGTAAACAGCGAGTTCGAGCGGAAGAACTCCGAGCTCAAGCAACTCAACGCCGATCTGGACAACCTCCTCGGGGCGCTCGAGGTCGGCACCGTCTTCCTTGATCGCGAACTCCGCATCCGGAAATTCAACCCGGCGATCGAGCGCTGCTTTCGCCTCCTGCCGCAGGATATAGGCCGCCCCATCGGCCACATCGCCTACCAGCTCGACGACCAGGCGCACCTGCTCTCCGAGGTCGCCCGCGTCGTCGCCACCGGCGCCACCGCCCGGCGCGAGATCCGATCCCGCGACGGCCAGTTTTTCCTCAAGCGCATCCTCCCCTTCCGTAACATCAAGGGCGAGATCGAGGGCGTCGTCATCACGTTCACCGACATCACCGCCGTCCGGCACATGCAGGATCGCTTCGACCTCGCGATCGAGGCCTCCCGCCTCGTCTGGTGGGACTGGGACGTCTCCCACGACCACGTCTCCACCCACTCCGCCGGCTGGTGCATCCTCGGCTACGACCTCGAGGTCATAAACAGCACCGGCGCGGGCTGGCTGGAGCTCGTGCATCCGGAGGACCTCGCCCGCGTCCGCGCCACCCTCGACGCCGCGCTGCGCGGCGACACCCCGGTCTGGGACTGCGAACACCGCTTCAAGAGCCGGTCGGGATCATGGCTCTGGGTGGCCAACAAAGGCCGCGTCACCGAGCGCGACGCCCATGGCAAACCGCTTCGCATGCTCGGCACCACGCAGGACATCGACGCCCGCAAGACCGCCGAGGTCGCGGTCGCGCGCGATCTCGAGCTCCTCGCCCACGTGCCCGACGCCGTCGTCTGCGTCGACTCCACCGGCCTGATCACCTACTGGAACCAGGCCGCCACCGATCTCTACGGCTGGCAACCGCTCGAAATCCTCGGCCGCCCCGTCTCCGATCGTTTCCCGCCCGAAGCCCGGGCCGGAGCCTCCGCCATCATCGACGATTCTTTCCGCGGAAGGGATTTCAACGGCGAGTTCGAGGACCATCGCAAGGACGGCTCCCGCGTCTGGGTCGAGGCCCGCACCCACCGTCTCCTCGACGAGGACGGCCGCGTCTTCGGCATCATGTCCATCTCGCGCGACATCACCGAGGCGAGGCGCCAGCGCGAGGAGCGCGCGCGCATGGAGCACCAGCTCGCCCAGTCGCAAAAAATGGAGACCCTCGGCAATCTCGCCGGCGGCATCGCGCACGATTTCAACAACCTCCTCGCCGCGATCCTCGGTTACGCCGAGATCGCCACCGGCCTGCTGCCCGACGCCCACCCCGCGTTGGCCAAGCTCGCCAACGTCCGCAACGCCGGCCAGCGCGCCGCCGAGCTCGTGCGCCGCATCCTCGCGTTCTCCCGCGCCGGCGAGCAGCCCCGCCGCCCCGTGCGCGTGGCGCAGGTGGTCGAGGAAACGCTTCCCCTCCTCCGCGCCAGCCTGCCCTCCACCATCCAGATCCGCTCCCGCGTCGCCCCCGACGCCGACCACACCGTCCTCGGCGACCACACGCAGTTGCAGCAGGTGTTGCTCAACCTCTGCACCAACTCCGCGCACGCCATCGGCGAGCGCACCGGAGGCCGCCTGGAAATCACCCTCGAGCCGCTTCAGATCGACAATCCGCCCGACTTGCACGCCGGCGCCATCCCGCCCGGCCTCGCGCTCGTGCTCTCCGTCACCGACAACGGCGCGGGCATCCCTCGCGAGATTCTCGATCGCGTGTTCGAGCCTTTTTTCACCACCAAACCCATCGGCGAAGGCACCGGCCTCGGCCTCTCCATCGTCCACAGCATGGTCGCGGCCCACGGCGGCGGCATCCAGATCGAATCCGAGCCCGGCGTCGGCACGAGCTTCCGCATCTACCTGCCCACCCTCTCGTCGACGTCGGAATCAAACGCCCCCGTCGACCTCCCCGCGGCGCCGTCCGCGTTCCCCTGCGGAAACGGCGAACGCGTGGCCGTGATCGACGACGAGGAAAGCGTCGCGCTTCTCACCCAGCAGGCGCTCGAACGCTATGGCTACCGCGCCGAGATCATGCCCGACGCGCCCACCTGCCTCGAGTCCCTGCGCGCCCGGCCCGACGCGTTCTCGCTCGTGGTGACCGACCAGACGATGCCGCTCATGACGGGCCTCGAGCTCGTGCAAGCCCTGCGCGCATCCTCGATCCAAACCCCCGTGATCCTTCTCTCGGGCTACAGCCGCGCCCTCGATCCCGACCTGCTCCCCGGCCTCGGCCGCATCGGTTTTCTGGCCAAGCCCTTCGTCCTCTCCGACCTGCTCGATCACGTCCACGCGATCGTGCGCCCTCCGCAGACGTAGGCGGACGCCACCGCGAAGCCGGGCGACAACGCCGATCAGCCCAGATAGCCGCGAAACTTCTTCGCCGCAGCGACGTGGCCGGGGAAAACTTTCCCCAATTCCGCCTCCGCCACGCCCATGTGGCGCACGCAGGCCTCGGCGAAGAAGTCCCGGTAGTCGGTCGTGATCGCCAGGTCGCGCCCCTCGAAAAGCTTCTCCGTCGAGAGCCCGGGCCAGTCGCCCAGCACGCGACCGCCGCGCACGCCGCCGCCGAGCGCGAAGAACGCCGTGCCGTGGCCGTGGTCCGTGCCGCGATTGCCGTTCTGCCGCGCGGTGCGGCCGAACTCGCTCATCGTCAGCACCAGCACGTCCGACATCTTTGAACCAAGGTCCTTGTGCAGCGCGCCCAGCCCGCTCGCCAGCTCGGTCAGCCGGTTCGCCAACGCGCCGCTGGCCGCGCCCTGGTTCGCATGCGTGTCCCAGCCGCCTATCTCCACGAAGGCGATCTCCAGCCCCACCCCCGCCTTGATCAACTGCGCCGCCTGCCGCAGCGATTTCCCGAATCCACCGTTTGGATACACGGCCCCGTTCGCCGGCGCGTAGCGCCTCGGGTCGACTTTCTTGAGCAGATCCATCGCGGCAAAACCCTCGCGCCCGGCGCCGTGCAACGCGTCGCCCACCGCGCTCTCGTAGATGTCCTCGAAGCCCTTCGCCGCGCCGCCACGCCCCGACATCCCGCCTCCCGTCATCCCGCCCCGGCTCCCCGCGCCTTGCTCCCGGCTTCCGGCTCCGGCGCCGCCTTTCACGCCGAAGCGCTCCAGATCGGCGATGGCCAACGCCTCCTCCCGCCCCTGCAAGCTGCGCGGCATCTGCCCGGTCATCGCGACCGCGCGCAAAGCCGAATGATGCGCGGCGTCCTCGGGACAACATCCGACGAGACGATTCAGCCATCCGGTCGCGAGGTTCTTGTCCGAGCCCGCGCCCGACTCCATCAGGTCCTGCGCCTCGAAGTGCGAGCGCGTCGCCTGCGGATTTCCGCAGGCGTGCAACACCGCCAGCTCGCCCGCCCCGTAAAGCGCGTGCAGCGGCTTCAGCGCCGGGTGCAGGCCGAAGCGCCCGTCGAGATCGAGCACGCCCGCCGCGCCCGCCTTTTGCGAAGGCGCCGCCAGCGCGATGTCGCTGCGCAACGCGTAGTAGTCCTTGTCGCCATACGGCACGACCATCGAGAGTCCGTCCGCCGCGCCGCGCTGGAAAAGACATACGAGCACGCGTTTGCCGCCGCTCGATTTGACGGTCTCCGCGGCAAACACCGAGGAGCGGAGAAAGTCGGGGCCGAACAAGGCGCCCGCCCCGATGGCGGCGAAGGCCAGCGCGCCCTGCTTCACGAAAAACCGACGGGAGATCTGGGGTGAGTTCATAAGCGTGGAGGTTGAGTGAACCGCTAAAACGCACCAAGACCCGCCAAGCCGGCTTCGCCCGACGAAGCGTCCCACCTTAGCGATCTTTGGCGCATTTTAGCGGTTGGAAATCGATCAGCGCCGCTGGAACTCCGGTGAGCCCAGCAGCAGCGCGAGCAGCTTGGGCACATCCGGCACCGCCGTGGCGCCTTCGAGCGACGGGGAAGCCTGTTCCAGCAACACGCGCCGTGTGCTCGCGCTCGGCTGCCGTCCGAGCACGTTTTCGGCGAGCGCGGAGACGACTTCGTCCGGACGGTCGGCGTTCGCGGCGCCGAGCAGTTTGCGCGCATCGACACGCGCGTCGGCGACCTGGCCCGCAGTCAACGCGAGCGAGAAATTGAGCCGAGAAACCAGCGCGCCCGCGCTCACCCAATGCGTGGAGTCCTCGGGGAAGCCGGTCGGCGGCCCCCACACGTAGGGCGGCTGGCCCAGCTCCACGAGATGCAGCATCGTCGTCTTTCTCGGCATGCGGTCGAGCCGGTCTCCGCCGCGCCCCAACGCCGCGCCGGCCTCGACGGCGCGCAGCGGCAGCCGTGTGCGGACGCCGTCGGGCTCGACCAGGGTCGCCCCGGCCGCCCGCAGAGCGGAGGCGGTGAATTCGAACGGCGACTTCGTCTTCGCCCCCATGTTTTCGCTCGCGAAGAACTCCGGGGAGAAAAACGCCGCCTCGTAGGTCGCGCGCAGATTTCCCTTCGATTCGAGAAACGCCCGGGCCACGCGCTCGACCAGCGCCGGCGGCGGCTCGTCCGCGACGAAACGCTGGCAAAGTTTGGTCGCGATGCGCTTCGCCGTCGCCGGATGAACCGCGAGCATGTCCAGAACCTTCTCGCCGTCCTTCACGCCGCCGCCGGACGCGAACTCGACACCGAGGATTTTTTTCGGGCCGCCGTCGTGCCAGTTGCGGCGATAGACGAAGTTGCCGTTGCGCGGATTGATCGTCCAACCCGTGAAAGCCCGCGCCACCTCCTGCACGTCCTTCTGCGTGTATCCGCCGTCGACGCCGAGCGTGTGAAGCTCCAACAGCTCGCGCCCGTAGTTTTCGTTCAAACCGCGTTTCGCCGGAGCGGCGGGGGTCGCGGGCGCCGTCGGCGCGGGCGTCATCATCGCGTCGCCCTCGGGCTTCATCTCCTCCTCGCCCGAGATCTCGCGCCGGATGCGGTCGGCGGCCGCCTGCTCGCGGGGACCGAGCTCCATCTCCCGCGAGCTGCGGAAATTGTCGAGATAGACGAGCATCGAGGCGCTGTGCGCGGTGGCGCCGAGGAGATCGCGGAAGCCGCCGAAGACGTGCGGGCGAATCGTGTCCTGCTCGTAGCTCGCCACCGTCGCGCGCACCTGCTGTTTGCGGGCGTCGACGTTGAAGTGGTTGAACCAAAAATCGACCAACACCTGCTCCAACTGGCGCTCGGAGAGCACGGCGCGGACGAGCTTGGCATGCTGGAGTTCGCCCAGCGCCTGCGCGACCACCGCCTGCTCGCGTTCTCGCATTTCCTCGCGGATCTTCGCGACGGCCTCGGCGTCCTGCCGGCCTTGCGCGCGCTGGAGCCGGCCCCGCTCGCGGGTCTCGGTCTGGTAGGCCTCCACCAGATCGGCGCGCGAGAGCTTTAATTTCGACAGCTCGCCGACCGCCGCGTCGGCCGCGGGATCGGCGATCTTCGACGGTTCGAGTTGAAGACGTATCCAGTTTTCCGGACCGATCTCCGCGACGCGGGCGACATCTCCGGGACGCGGACCGTAGCCGAGGCGATTGAGCACATGCGCGGCTTTTTCCTCGGTGGAGGGAGCGGACTCGGCCGAAACAAGCGGAGAAACAAGCCAGGCGCAGAAGCCGGCCGCCATCAACGCGGCGATCCGCGAGCGAGGGGCACGTAATGGGTGCATGCCAGCCGAGACGCGGCCGGCCGAAAGCGGGTTACCGCAAGCCGGCTGCGCACCGACAATCCACGGTCGGAGTGCCCTGGCCGCCCCCCCCGGTTGCGCGCCAAACCCTCGTATTCAGCGCGCGGGGCGCAGCGCGAAATCGCAGACGAGCATGAAGTAGGCGCGACTCTCGGACGGAGCGATCAGCGCTCTGACCGCCTCGACCACCCGCCGGACATCGTCGGGCGTGCGATGCGGATAGGCGCGCGCGAGCTTGCGCACAACATAATCGATTTCATGGCGCTGGCTGGACAGGAAGCGCCTGTCCACGCGCCGCTTGCGTGGGTCGTCTTTCATGGGCCACACGCTTGCGATTCCCGGAATGGAACCGCAAGTGCGGAGTTGGCAGCCGCTTCGGGGAGGCGCCTAACGTCGAACCACAAGGCGGGCGGGCGCGTCCCCGCGCACGCTGCCTGGAGATCGAACCACGGGCGGAGGGACCCGCCCGTCCACCGAAAAGTCCAAAAACCTCGAACAACTGATATCACGTCGCCGCGAGCACGCGGCGGAGGGTCTCGTCGACCAGCTTCGGGTTCACCTTGCCCTTGGCGGCCTTCATCACGGGCCCCTTGAGTCCGTTGATCGCGCTTTCCTTGCCGGCGCGGAATTCCTCGGCGGCCTTGGCGTTGGCGGCGATGGCGTCGCGGCACCACTGCTCCAGTTCTCGCGTATCACCGGGCTCAGTCACCATGAAGAGGTTTCTACTATTTGCCACCTTATCCGCAGGCTCTCCCGTAGCACACATGACTTGAAAGACTTCTTTGGCTGACGGTCCAACAATGTGCCCAGCCGCAACCAGCATCACAAAGCTCGCAAGGTTGTTCGGTGGGACCTTTTTAGTCGCGTTTTCTAGGCCCGACTCTGCGACGACACGCATCAAATCGTTCACAATCCAGTTGCCGATAGGTTGAGCCATATCGCCCCGACTGTTTCGAACTGCCAAATCAAAATAGTCGGCGAGCACGCGGTTGGATATCAGCACGCTGGCGAGCGTGTAGGGCAGGCCGTAGCCCTCGGGCACGGCGGCCATGA
>CBINJQ010000028.1:0-20216 GCA_966251015.1 uncultured Akkermansia sp.
CCGGCGAAGGAACTATTTCTCCGGCCGAACTCCAAAAGACGCTCAAGACCAAGGGCCGCTTGCCTCGCTCCACCGTTCTGCGCTGCCGCATCCGCCACTTCACCGACGGCGCGGTCATCGGCACCCAAGCCTTCGTCGCCGAACATCTCGCCGCCTACCGCGCTCGCACCGGCAGGCGGCGGAACTCCACGCCCAAGCCGCTTCCCTCATTCACCGATTGGGGCGGCGATTTCGCCACGCTTCGCGGACTGCGGCGGCACGCGGTCGGTTAACGACCCATCTTGGTCTCCCCTCCGCCACTGGAAGGGAAACCACGCACGTCTTAGCAAGCCGGGCCGGTCGCCGGTCCTGCAAAATCATATGGGCATGCGTTCAATTTGCTCTCCTCTGCCCCATCTGTAGCCCTATCTTCCGACCCGGTTGATTTCCGATTGCGAGAGCTTCAGGCCTCGGCCCGCCTCGGCGCTCTCACACCCGCACGCCGCAAAGATTGTCGGTGCCGAAACGTCTGCCGTCCGCTTTTCCTATTTCCCCTACCTCCATGTCTTCACGCTCCTCCCTTCCCCTCCTGGGGTCCTGCGCCCTCGCTCTCCTGGCCGCAGCCACGACCGCCTCGGCCCAGCGCACCATCGCCTACTGGACCTTTGACGCAGGCATCGCCGCCACGACCTTCGCGGCCAATCCCGCTCTGGACCTCTCGGGCAGCGATTACGTCATCCACGGTTACGATGACATCCTCGGCCCTTCCTACTCGAGCGATACGCTGACCGGCAAAGGCCTGTGCGCGCGCTTCTACGCCCCGCAGGACGGCTACACGACCGACCCCACTTTCAACTACTGGTCGCCGAAGCAATGGACGATCGAGGTCTCGGTGCGGCTCGATAGCATCGCCGGGTGGAACACCGTCATCGGACGCGACGGCAGCAGCTTCCCCGGGGTGCCGAAGTCTGACTTCTACTTCCAAAACGACGGCGAAACCGACCGTTTCCGCCTCGATTTCGCCACCGCCGACGGGGCGCGTTATCTGATCGAGTCCCCTTTCACCGCCGAAGCCGGCGCCTGGTATCACGTCGCGTTGGTGTGCGACGGAGAAACCGTCTCGATGTATATTGATCGCAACAACAACAAGGGCTACGAGCTCGCCGGTTCCGTCGCTTTAGGCTCCCAGCCGGGCACCAACAAAGCCCTCGCCGCCCAAGGCGGCCTCTGGACCTTCGGCCGCGGCTGGTATGACGGTCGTTTCGTCGATCACGTGCATGGTTGCATCGACGACGTTCGCTTCACGGAAGGGGCGCTGTCGCCCTCCCGTTTCTTGCATGCTCCGTCCCCCGTCGCGGCCTCGACCTCCACCGCGACTTCGACGCCCGCCGCCGTAGCGCCGGCAGTCAACCCGACCACCACACCCGTATCCGCCCCAAACGCCGCTCCCGCGCCCGCGACTCCCGCCGTTGAAAGCTCCGCCTCCCCTTCGGTTCAGGAGCTGCAAACCGCCCGCAGCGGCCGCGCGGTGATGCTAAACTGGACGATTCCCACCGGCTCGCTGCGCCGTCTCGTTATCTACCGCAATGATCGCAACTCCACCGAAGGCCGCACCGTCATCGGCCTGCTCCGTTCACCCTCTCAGGTAAAAGGCTACGTCGACCAGCTTCCCCGCGTGGAAGGCGCCTACTGGTATTGGCTCGGCGCGGTGGGTCGTAACGGCAAAGAGACGCTCTACGGGCCGGTGCTTTCCACGCCCGGTTCGGCGGTCCAACGCTGACCGCCTCCGCCGACTGGCGGCTCCGCCGCACGTTTCACGCAACCGCCTCCTGTCCACCGATGGTGAAACCGGGGGCGGCCGCGCTCGTCGGCACGATTCGGATTTGCCGTCCGCGCAAGGGATTGTTGCCTAGGCTTACCATGACGCCGCTCGACAACCCGACGCCCACCACTCGTTACGACGACCAGCCCACCCTCGGCGACATCAAGATCAACCACAACGTCGTCGCCGGCATCGTCCGCCTCGCCTGCTTACGCGTGCCGGGAGTCGCCGGAGTCGGCGGAGGAATCGTCGACGGCATCAGCGAGCTTTTCGCCAAGCGCGAGGCCGATCATCGCGGCGTCAAGGTCACCGAGGACGCCGAGGACAACTACTACATCGAGATTCGCCTGGTCGTCACCTTCGGCGCCGAAATCGGCAAGACCGCCTACGAGGTCCAGGTCGCCGTCGCCAAACAGGTCTCCGCCATGACGGGAAAACCCGTGCGCAAGGTCGATGTCATCATCGAGGGCGTGCGCCTCCCCGTCGGCCAGACCGAACAAAGCCGGGACGAAGACGACGCGTGGCCCGAAGCCCCCGCGACCGACTAAGCGAACCGCCGCCACCGCCCCGCCGATGATCGCTTTATTCGCCACCTTGGTCGAAGCCGCCACGCCCGACGCCCGATTTTCCGATTCGCCCACTTGGATCGATATCCTCTGGGCCGACGCCCCCCGCGACATCGCCCTGCTTTGGCTGGCGCTCGCGCTTTGGGTTCTGCTCGTGCTCATCAGACCGACCACCAGCCTCGTTCTCCGTCAGTCCGAAGGGGGTCGCCTCGCCATCTCGCGCCAGGCGCTCCATCGCCTCCTCGAGGCCTGCGCGGAACAACTCAAGGGCGTCGCCCACGCCCGCGCCCACGTGCGCAAGCGCGGAGGCAAATTCCACACGACGCTGCATCTCAAGGTTCGGCCCTACGCAAAACTGGATGCCATCCAAGGATACCTCCAGCAGGAGATCGGCGACATCTATCGTCAGAACCTCGGGCTCCCGGACGCCGCAGGCCGCGTCGAGGTGAAGGTCGTGGGTGTCGTGCCGGAGCCCAAGGCGTTTTAAGTCGGAGCCGGTCTCGGACCCGTCTTTACACTTCTGCCTTTATTCCCGCACGGTCGGCCCCATACCTCGACCCCATGCAGACGATCGGCGAACGCCTCGAAGAAGCCCGCAAGCGGAAGGGCATATCCATCCGTGAAGCCGCCGAAGCCACCAAGATCCGTGGCGATTATCTGCACAAATTCGAAAGCAACCAGTTTGATATCAAGCTGCCCGACATCTACATCCGAGGTTTCCTTCGAATATATGCGGGTTTCCTGAAATTACCTCCGGAAAAGATCAACGCCGACTACCTTTCTCTCGGCTTGGGCGAAGGCGGACGCCCTGCGGGACGTGGCCTGAACCGCGAAATCTACGGCAAGATGGAAATCACCCACGCCTCCGGGAACGGCGCTTCTTCCGCGAAAAAAAACAATTCCGCAGGTCCCGCGCCGGCTTCTGGCTCGCACGCTCCCGAATCCGGTTCCCCTTCGCCCGCACCGCAACGCGCGCCGTTCCAACCGCGCATGCCTCTCGGCGGCCTTGATCGGGCGCTTCTTTCGAAGAACGGCCTCTGGATCGGCATCGGAGCCTTCGTGCTCCTCGCCCTCGTCGTCTGGGGCGTGGTGGCCCTCGTCGGCGGCCGATCCGACTCCGCGCACGAGAACGTCCCTCCCGCCGTCGTGGAGGAGCGCGTCTATATCGTCGCCCTTCGTCCCGTGCAGATCACCGCCGTCAAGAGCAAGACAGACGGGCGCGACCTCGCCCCCGGCCCCCTTCCCGCCGCGCTTGCCACGGGAGACCGCTATTCTCTGCCCAACACGGGCATGCTTGTCTCCGTCACCTCGCGCGACGCCGTGCAGATCGAGTTCAAGGGCGGACGCTACGCCGCCAGCGGCACCGGTCCCGGCACACTTGATCTGGACTTCGGCGCTCAGCGCTGAAGTCATGACGCGGTCGATCTGATTTTCCGCTCCTGCCTCCGGCGGGCCCGGCCGGCGGGCAGACGCCTGCCCCTCACCTTTCCCGTCGGGCCGGCGTGGTCATCCGCAAAGCGGTCGCGTGCGCGCGATCCACTCCGTGACCGGGCGTCCGCCCGCCACGTGCTCGCGCACGATGCGCTCCACCCGTTCCGGAGTCGCCGCGCCATACCACACGCCTTCGGGGTAAACCACCAGCCAGGGCCCGCCGACGCACACTCTCAGGCAGTCCGCTTTCGTGCGAAGCGCCGGCACCCCGGACGCCTTGCACGCGGCTTTCAACGCATCCCACGAGGCGGTTCCCTCCTCGCGCGGGCAACACTCCGGCCCCGTGCAAAGAAACGCGTGTCGGCGCGCTCCGTCCAAAGCCATCTTGGCGAAGCCCGCCGCGATTTTTTTCTCGGTGTCCGCATCCATGCCGCGACCTTGCCCGAGGCGATCCCGGCCGCCATTCCTTTTCCCGTGAAACCGCGTCGCGCCCCGCCCGTCATCCCGTTCGCCCTGATGGCGGCGGCGGCGTTCGTCGCGATCTTCTCCTCGGCGGCCGGCTCCGAGACGCAGGCCCACGGCCTCGCTTTCGAGCGCTGGGTTTGCGACGCCTTTTTCGATGCGTATCGGCCGGAGACATACACGCAAAAATGGGACGTGCCCGCCGAGCTGAACCGGCTCGCCGAACCCGGGCTCACGGGCCTTCCCGTGAACCCGAAGGCCGCGAAGTTCCGCACGCCGGTCGGCTTGGGCGACGCTTTGCGCCAGCACGACATCGAGGAACCCTTCATTCTCGTCGTAGGCTATTGGACGCAAGCCACCCCGGACGAGAAACGCCTGGTCAAGATTCTCGCGTTGCGAGTGGAGCCCGAGACCTGGCGCCGCCTCTGGGGTCCCGTCACCCGGGCGGACCTCGAGCGCCTCGACGCCGTCGTGAAGGACCGCTCGGTTTCCCCGGACGAGGCCCGCCGGCGGGCCCGCGCCATGAAATCGCGCCCGCCTTTCTCGGAATCCGTTTTCGTGCTCAATCCGAAAATCGACGACAAGGGGCAGCGCCGTCTCCAGTGCAGCCTCCGCTACGAGGACGTGCTCGCGCACCTCGCGCCCGGCGCGAGTCCGGAAGCGGACGAAGAGCCCTCCCTTTGGGGCCGGCCTTTCCCTTTCCCGATCGCATCTCCCGCGAGAAACCCGGGAACGACGAACGTTGTATCCGAAAAATAGTTACGGCGGACGCCCGCCGCTCGTCGTCACGCGACCCGCAGCTCCATGCGTCCGTTCCGATCGCGCAGCGTCAGCCGCGCCCCGAAAGTCTCCCCCAGCCGCGCCGCGGTGAGGGTGGAGGCGCGCGGTCCGGCCGCAACCACACCGCCGGAACGCAGGAGCAGGGCGTGCGAAAAGCTCGGCGTGATCTCCTCGACGTGGTGCGTCACGAGCACGAGGCGCGGCCCGCGCGGCTCCCGCGCGATCGTTTCCATGCGTTTCAAAAACGCCTCCCTCGCCACGGGGTCCATGCCCGCGCAGGGCTCGTCGAGTATGAGGACGCGGGGACGCGCCATCAACGCCCGCGCGATCAACACGCGCTGACGTTCGCCTTGCGAAAGCACCCCCCAGGGCCGCGTCGCGAGATGCCCGGCCCCCGCCCGCCTCAGGTGCCGGCGGGCCTCGCGCGCCTCGGACGGCGTCGGATCTTTCCACAGGTCCAGTTGCGCGGTGCGCCCGCTTACCACGGTCGCCAGAGCCTGCTCGTGATCCGGGACCGAAGCCTGCAGCGCGCTCGAGACCAGCCCGAGGTGGCAGCGTAGCTCGCGCCAGTCGTGGGAGCCATATTCGAGCCCGAGGACCCGGATCGTCCCCTCCGACGGCGTGAGGTAGCCGAGCAGGACCTTGAGGAGCGAGGTCTTCCCGCACCCGTTCGCCCCGAGCACCACCCAATGTTCGTCCCGCCGAACCGACCAATCGACGCCGTCGAGAACCGTCGTCTCACCACGTCGCACCCGCAGTCCGTCCACCCGCAAAATTTCCTCCTGCCCGCGCGTCTTTGTCATCGGCGGCGACGCTGTTTCATCCCCGGCGCGCGTCAACGCCCCGCATGCGCCGGTGTTTTTGCGTTATTCACCGCATCGTCACCCCGCAACCCCGCCCTTGGCTTGGCGTCTCGCCTGTCGAACCTAGATTTTCGTCATGTCCCTTTGTTTTTCTCGCCGCGCCGCGGCGATGGTCGGTCTCGCGCTGGTGGCCGCGGCGTCGAACCTCGTCGCCCGGCCCTTCTCCCTTGTCGCCTACAACGTCGAGAATCTCCACGACCTCGATGGCGTCGCGGTCTACGAGGACTACCAGCCCGACGCGTGGGGGTCGGAGCACTTGCGCGTAAAGCTCGCCAACATCGTCGCCGTTCTTGCCCGGGTGAACAAAGGCGCGGGACCGGACATCGTCGCCTTCAACGAGATCGAGCTCGACCAGACTCCCGGCTCGACGGTGAAGGACGGCGATTACGCCGGCTGGCTTGCTTCCGTCGCCGATACCACCGCCGCGGCCTTGCTCGCCCGCGATCCGCTTCCGCCCGAACTCGCGGGGCTGCCCGCGGAGGCATGGCTGCTCAAGGCCTGCGCCGACGCCGGCCTCACGGGCTACCACGTCGCGGTCACCGACGAACGCCCGTCCAAACACGAGGACGGACGCGGCGCCGCCGTGCGCAACGTCCTCTTCTCCCGGTTTCCCCCGACCGCGGTGAGAACCCATCCGCTCGCCTCCGCCCGCGGCATTCTCGAGGCCGGGCTCGATGTGGACGGCCATCCGCTCACCGTCCTGGTCAACCATTGGAAATCCGGCGCCGGCGACGCTGCGACGGAGCAGGCGCGACGCGACAACGCAAAAGTGCTCCGCGCGCGCCTCGACGAGATTCTGAAGGACGACCCCAACGCCGACGTGATCATCGCCGGCGACCTCAACTCCCACTACAATCAGAAGCAACGCTACCGGCAGATGCGGACCACCGGCATCAACGACGTGCTCGGCTCGCAGGGGAACGAACTCGCGCTGCGAGGCAAGGACCGCGACCTCTACAACCTCTGGTTCGAGCTTCCGTCCGATCAGCGCGGATCCGACACCTATCAAGGCGAGTGGGGCACGCTCATGCATCTCATCGTCTCGCGCGGGCTCTACGACCAGAACGGGGTGCAATACGAGGACGGTTCCTTCGCGGTCATGAAGTTTGCGGGGCTTAACGCCAACGGCCTGGGCCTGCCCAACCGCTGGTCGCGCGGCAAAGCGCCGGGCGGCTTCTCCGACCATTTTCCCGTTTTCGCGCGGTTCCGCACGGTCGACACGAACGACAGGGGCAAATGGATGCCGCTGGTTCGTCCTAGCGAAACGGATACAGGTCCGTCGGCCGCGCTTCCGGTCGACACCTCGCCCGTCGATCTTTTTTCCAACGCGGTGAAATTCGCCGGGCTGCCCGCCGACGCCGACATCCGGGATGGCAGCTACACCGGTCGTGTCTTCCTCGTCGAGGCGCCTTGCCACGTGAACGACAAGGGCCACGTGAAGGTCCTCCTGAACGGTCTGGAATACGACGTATACAGCCACCGGAAAGAAGTGCGGGACGAGATGCGGGAGAGGGCCCGGGCCAAGTCTCCCGTCCGCTTCTACGGTGAACTGGGACAATACCGGGGGACATGGCAGTTCGTCCTTCACGGAAAGGAATGGCTGCGCTGAACCTCTCGCGCCGACCAGGCGTCGTCATCGCGGCCCCGGCTTTTTCTCGGGGACAAACACGACATCGGAGCTCATTTGCGCAAATGCCGTTTTACTGCACTTGCGTGCCGTGCCCTCGCGATTAAAGAGAACGCCTCCGCTCTGAACCTCGCCGTTCAGGCCGTTTCCGGGCTCATCGCTGCGTGTAACCCCCTATGTATATATTTGCTAGGCCCTCTACCTTAGAGTTCCTTGCAAAACCCGTTAAATTAACGATTCTTTCACCATGAGCCAAATCGCCCAAGCCTTGGCCAAAGCGAAAGAGCGCACAGGCCAAACCGCCGCTCCGTTCTTGGCGGCCGGAACTTCCGCTCCCGTCATACCCGGTGATCGCGCGACCGCTTCCGCCACCGCGCTTCGTCAGGCGAAAAACCGACAGCGCTTTTGGGTGCTCATGGTCGTGGTCACGCTGCCGCTCACCGCTCTTGTCGTGTGGTATCAGCTGCGGGCCACCGCGATCGTGGACAAGGACATTCCCATCCCGTCTCTCTCGCTTGGCTCTCAAACAGGCCGGCAAGAGCCGCTCGCCACGCCGCAGGCGACCCCGGTGAAACCGTCCGAGCAGCCCGCTCCCCCGCCATCCAAACCCGCCGCTTCGCCTCGAGCGGAGCTAAACCAAGCTGTCGCGAATCTCTCCATCAGCGCGGTGATTCCGGGCGATCCGGCGAAAATCATGGTTGGCGGTCGCGTCATCCGCGCCGGCGAGGCCCTCGATGGCGGCCTTACTTTCGTGGGAATTTCGGATGGTCTGCTGAATTTCACGGACCCGGCGGGCGCGATTTACACACGCCGTTACTAACGGTGCTCCTTCACCTGATCGGAGGAAAACCGGCGGCGGCGCAGAACCCGCCGTCGCGGTTATTCGTAGCGTGCCGGTCGGCCAAGATAGTTTAGGCTGAGCATTTCCTTCCAAACCCGGTAACGACCCTCGGAGCTTATGCGTCCGCGTTCTTCGTGTTCGGGACTGGGCAGCAAAAAGCCCAGTTGCGTGTTGAGACGCTCAAGCTCCGCTTGTTGAGCATTCACGTCGTCCATCGGCTCGGTCGTCCAAGGGATCAACGTGGCCGCGGCTTGGGTAACACGCTCGTTATGGAGCGCGAGGAGGCGCGGCATCGAGCGGCACCAGGGGCGGCGCTCAACAAACCAGTTTTCAGGGTAGAAACCAGCGAAGGGCAAATGATGGTTGTCGGTCACCACGCGACGCCCGTCGGCGGTGTGGGTGGCGAAATGCAGGCAGACGGTGACGTTCCCCATCGGCTGAGGCAGGAAGGTGACCTGAAGCCGCGTCGTGTTGTCGGTGCTGTGGTAAAACGAGGCGCGGATATACAGCCCGGCGGCGACTTCGGCGCGCAACGCCTGGACATGCTTGAATCCAGCCGCGCGAATTTGTTCGCGAAGTCGCATGAATCGCCCCTGCACGGGCCATTCGTCCCCCCCCTGATTCAGCGCGAAGCGGGGGAAAAGCGGCAAGGGACTCACGCTCATCGCATGAATCGCCAACCAGTGGTAAACGCTCTCGAGCATGAACCAGACGATGAGATAAGCCGAGAACAACACTCCGAAGGAACGGTCGCTCCACTCAAAATGCCCGGTCATTTGCGCCGAGCCTCCGGCCAGGACCAACCAGCGCAACCAGCGGTTAAGAATCGCGAGAGCAGGCGACGCGACGTGCTGGTTGACGCGCATTAACACCAGCGACGCAAGCATCGCGGGAATCAGGAACAGGATCGGTGTGTGGGAAGAAGCGTCCACAAGCGGAGTAAACGGAAGGTCTACCGGCTTCCGGAGCCGACGACAAGTTTATGGGGCGAGACGGTCCGCGAAGCTTTCGGGCGAGCCGATTCACCGGCTCGCGTTTACTCCGCGCTCGTTGAGAAAGCCGGAGAGCGAAACCGACTTTCAGTCTTCAGCTGATGCGCACGGGCATCACCACGCAGACGAAGTTTTCCAGCGTCTTGAGCACGCCGGGGCTGACCTCGTCCTTGAGCTCGAAATACACCTCGTCCTTCGTGAGCGCGCGAAGAGGATCGATGATGAACTGCGGGTTGAAAGCGACTTGGAGATCGGGACCGCTGTAGGCGATGGCCATGCTCTCATGCGCTTCACCGAAGTCGGGACTGCTCGCGCTGATCTCGAGAAGGTTGCTGGTGAGTTTCAACTTCACGGAATTGCTCTTGTCGGAGCAAACGAGCGCCGCGCGATGCACGCACTCGGTGAAGAGCTCGCGCTCGAGTTTCACGCGCTGATGCGTCTCCTTGGGGATGACCTGCTGGTAGTTCGGGTAATTGCCCTCGACCACCTTGCTGTAGAGATAGATCGAATCCACGAGCCCGCTGTCGGGATTGTCGGCGTTGATCTGAAAAGCGGCGCGCCGGTCGTTGAAGGAAACCTTCAGTTTCTCGCCTTTGTCCAGCATGCGGAGGAGCTCGGAAACCGTCTTCGCGGGAAGAATGATCGCGCCGCTTTTCTCGGCGGGCACCTCGAGCTCCTTGGAGATAAGGGCGAGGCGGCGTCCGTCGGTGGCGACGAGCGAGAGCTTGGCGTCACGGAAATTGAAATACACGCCGTTGAGGATGTAGCGCGTTTCGTCGGTCGACTGGGCGTAGGCGACGCTCTTGAGCATGCCAAGCAGCTCGCCCTGTTCGAGGGTGAAGGTCTTGTCGTCGCCGAAGTCGGGCAGCGGAGGGAACTCCTCCTTGCCGATGCCCATGATGCGGAAAACGGAGCCGCCCGACGAGAGCTTGACCTGGTGGTTGGGCGCCGCGTCGAAGGCGACGTCGAGCTGGGGGAGCTCCCGCACGATGCCGGCGAGACGTTTGACCGGGAGCGTGACCGAACCGGTTTCTTTCACCTCGGCCTTGATCTTGGCGCGAATGCCAAGGTCGAGATTGGTCGTCGTGAGAGTGATCCCGTCCTTTTCCGCTTCGATCAGCACGTTGCTGAGGATGGGCATCGTGGCCTTGGAGCCGACGACGTTGAGCACCTGGGCAAGTCCATTGCTGAAGTGGTCGCGGTTGATCTTGAATTTCATGGGGACGAAGTCGAAAGGCTGGGCGGGTCGGCCGGTGAGGTGCTCGAAGGGAAAAGTCTGCGCTAGAAGAGCAAGACGCGGGGGCGGAGGGAAAGGGAAAAACGACGCTCGGTCCGAGCCTTTTGGGGGCGGAGACCGGGGTTTTGCGCACAGGCTGTCTTAATCTCTTCTTTCTATATATAAGTCAGACCTCTTCTTCAGGCCTGCGAACAACTCCAACAACCGTCGTGTTCTCCTCTGAAAACCGCCCTGGTTTTTGCTGCGAGCAAAACCTCGGTTGCCGCCGGTAAACGGACACTTGCCCGCAAGCGCCGGGTTGTTGGGGATTGTTCGCAAAGTTGCTCGCAGGGTCGCTCACATCGGTGGATTGGAATCAGAACCAGTCGCAGGCGGATTGCGAAGATGCCTGACGAGGCCGTAGAAAATGTAGCCGAGGCACACGGCGAGCATGCCGTATTCCTTGTAGACGACCACGCCGGCGGCGACCGCGACGTAGACGATGAGGGTCGGGATCTTGGTCTTGGTCTGAAAATCGATCTGCTTGCCGCTGGGATAACGCACCGTGCTGACCATCAGCACCGCGATGAGAAGCATGAGCACGGGCAGGATCAGCGCCCAACGTTGGAGCTCGCGCTCGCGCTCGGCGAGGTTGAGCAGGAAGAGAACAAGCGCGGCGACCGTGCCGGCGGCGGCGGGGACGGGGAGGCCGACGAAGTCTTTGTTTGAAACACGTCCCGGTTTCTGGAGCAGCGGGTGCGTGATGACGTTGAAACGAGCCAGACGAATCGCGGCGCAAAGCAGGTAGATGAAACCCAGCAGCCAGCCGATCTCGCGGAAGTGGAGGTAGCCTTGGGTGGGCGAAAGAATGAGGAAGAAAACCATCAGCGCCGGCGCGAGGCCGAAGGACACCACGTCGGCGAGCGAGTCGAACTCCGCGCCGAAAAAGGACTCTTTCCCGCCCATGCGCGCGAGGCGCCCATCGAGGGCGTCGAAGGCCATCGCGCCGAAGATCAACCACACGGCGCGTTTGAAGAGCTGGGAGGCTTCCGTCGTGATGACATCGGAACCCCTCATCGCGTAGTGGGCTTGGATGCACATGATCGCGGAGACGAAACCGCAGAACAGGTTTCCCGCCGTCATCAGGTTCGGCAGGAAATAAATGCGGCTGGCCTCGGCGGCGTCGAGCGGCGGCTCGTAATCCTCGTCTAGAAGCGGCGGGCGGGAAGAGGCCATGGAAAAAACAGGTTGTGGTGGGAGCGGGCGTTGTGAATCGCTTGTCCGAAGAGGCTTATTTCGTGAGAGATTCGAGGTATTTCCAAAACTTCGAGTCCTGCTCGACGAGCTGGCTTTCGGAAACGGGAAGCCGGTTGCGAAGAAGAAAATCCTCCAAGGAGTGGTGATGGAGTATGTAGAGCACGTGGAGGACGTTTTCTCCCTGGGTCTCGAAGTAATAGCGAAGTTCGCCATCGCGGAGCCGGTAAAGGGTCTTGCCGCCACGCACGAAGCGCCCGAGTGGTTCGCGGGGATGCGCGAGCTCCTCGGGTCGGAGTTTGCCCACCGGCTCGATGGCGGAGAGTTGAGCGAGAGGATCGAGCTTCTTCAGCTCGCCAAGCGCCTGGGGGGAGAAGGTGACCTGGAACATGGCTCGCCAAGCAACTCATCGCCGCCTGCCAAGGCAAGGCCCTTGGCGGAGCGGCCAAGCGGGGACGCCGGACGGTTTGCGCATTGCCGGCGCCTCGGCGAGCGCGCCAGTTTGCCCGTAGTCCGCCCCCTCGCGCCCATGTCACCGTTTCGAATCCTCGTCGTCGTCTGCTTGCTCTTCGCGGGAGCATTGCGCGCCGCGGAGCGGGAAGGCGGGAGAATGTCGGAGGTCAAGACCCTCGATATCCCCGTGTTGGTCGCCGGGTATGGGGCCGAATTTTTCGAGGAAACCGCACGGGAGTTTGAAAAACTTCGTCCCGGGGTGCGTGTCCACCTCCACGGTGATCCGCGGATCAACGACAAGGTGCGGACCCGCGTGATGGCGGGAGACTATCCAGACGCCACGGACGCGGTCTTGCTCTACCCGCGCCTGATCGAGGCCGGGGACATCCTGGATCTCCAAGCGGCTTTGGACGGGCCGAATTGGGAGGGCGACGGACCTTGGCGGGCAAGCTTCCGGCCGGGCGTGCTCGAGCGCTGGACCGACGCCCGGGGCCGTGTGCATGCGGTTCCCTTCGCGCATGCCATCTGGACGCTTTTCTACGACAAGGCGCTGTTTCGCAAAAACGGCTGGGAGACGCCGCGCACGTGGGACGAGTTTTTCGTCCTCTGTGAAAAGATCGAGGCGGCCGGGCTCGCGCCGCTTTCCTTGCCCGGCGTCACGATGCGCTACGGCGACGCGATCCTGCGCGCCGCGCACTACAACCTAGTCGGCCCCGAAGGCTATGCCGCCTACCACGCGCTCGAGCCGGGGGCGCGCAACGATCCCCGGTTCGTCCGGGCCGCCGGCGTGCTCCGGCAAATCACCACGCGGCACCTGGTCCGCGGCTGGGAAGGCATGACCCACACGGCGGCCCAGCTCGCGTTTCTCGAGGGCCGCTGCGCGATGACGCTCTCCGCCTCGTGGTTCGCGAACGAGATGCGCGGCCGCCTGCCGGAGAACTTCGAACTGGGCGCGATGAACCTCCCGGTGTTCGCCGACGGTATCACGCCGGCGGATACGGTTCAGGCGCAGAGCGGATACTACTTTCTCTTTCGCACCGGCGACCCGGAACGCGAGCGGGCGGCGGTCGATTTTTTCCGATTCCTCACCTCGCGGGAGCGGGTGCGCCGCTTTGCCGCCCTCGCCGACGCGCCCACGGCGCTGACCGCCGCGGGCCCCGGGGACTACTCCGCGCGCATGACCGACACGGCCGCAATTCTCGCCGGCGCGAACTCGACCTTCGACGCCGCCCCCGCGCCCGGCTCGGCGGCGCAGGCCACGCTCGTCCAGGCGCTCACCGACGCGCGCTACCTGCTCATGACCGGTCGGATCACGCCCGGGGAGTTTGGCGAACGCCTCGAAGCGGCGGCGGCGGTCGAACGCGCGCGGGCGGCCCGCCCGAATTTCGTCCAAACGCGTCATCTGCCCGAGGCGGTCACGTTGGCCGCCTTGTTGCTCGGCGCGGTGCTTTGGCTGGGCTGGCCGAGGCGGCGGAGGGGAGACGACGGAGAGACGCGGGCGTCTTCGGGCGGCCCGCCGGAGGTCTTGGGCCGGCTAAACGCGCGGAAGGGCTTCGGATTCGTCGGGCCGGCGTTCGGCCTCTACGCGGCCTTCGTTTTGTTGCCCGGACTGGCGGCGTTTGGCTGGGCCTTCACGCGCTGGGACGGCTTTGGCGAGATGTCGTGGGCCGGGCGTTTCAACTTCCGATGGCTGTTGCTGGAGAGCGACGTGTTTTGGTCCGCGTTGCGCAACAACCTCTTCCTGATGCTCGTTCCGCCGCTCGTCGTGGTGCCGGTCGCCCTTGGGTTGGCGGCCTACGTGCATCGCGGCGGGCTGGGCGCCGGCGCCCTGCGCGTCGTGCTGTTGTTTCCGAACCTGCTCGGCGGCATCGCGGCCGCGCTCATCTGGCTGGCGGCTTACGAGCCGACGAGCGGGCTGGTGAACGCGACGCTCGTGGCTTGCGGCGACCTGGTCGAGCTTCTGCACGGGCCGCGAGCGTGGGAAAACTGGTTCCATTCTTTTCACGGGCACGCGTGGCTTGCGCAGTCGAACCTCTACTGGTCGCTCGTGCCGATCTATCTCTGGATGGCCTGCGGGTTCAACCTCGTGCTCTATCTGGCCGCGATGCAGGCGGTGCCCAACGAGCTGTATGAGGCCGCCGAGCTCGACGGCGCCTCGAAGCCGCGGCAGTTTTTCTTCATCACGCTCCCGCTCATTCGCGAGGTGCTGGTGATCTCGGCGGTGTTCCTCGTGATCGGCGGGTTGAACGCCTTCGAGCTCGTGTGGCTGCTCACGTCGCAGGATCCCTCGGCGGGCGTGCACACGTTGGGCACCTTCATGGTCGGCACGCTGTTCACCGAGTTTCAGGTGGGACGCGCCGCCGCGATCGCGGTGCTGCTTTTCCTGATGGTCTTGATCGCGAGCCTCGCGGTTTTGCGCGCCACGCGGAAGGAGGCGGTGGAGCTGTGAACGAGAGTTCCCCCCTCCCCTCCCCCGCCGCGCGTCCACGAGGAAGCGGGTTTCGCGTCTCGAGTCTTTTGCTCGCGCTGGTGCTCCTGGGCTACGCGGCGTGGACCGTTCTGCCGATGGTCTGGGTCGCCTACTCTTCCTTGAAGTCGGACACGGCGATCCTGCGCGATCCCCTCATGCCGCCGACCTGGCAGGAGGCGGACGCGGGCGCGTATTTCCGGGCCTGGGAAGGCGCGCGTTTGGGCGACTATTTTTTCAACTCGGGTTTGGTGACCTGCGCTTCCGTCGCCCTCATCCTCATGCTCGCGGCGCCGGCGGCTTATGCGCTGGCGCGTTTTCGCCTGCCGCTGGGACGGACGGCTTACGCGTTGTTTCTGGCCGGGCTGATGATCCCGGCCCAGCTCGCGATGGTGCCGCTCTTTTTCGAACTGCGCGCGTTGGGTCTGCTCGGTTCGCGATTCGGTTTGATCCTCGTCTATGCGGCCAACGGCCTGCCGTTCGCGGTGTTCATTCTCGCCGGTTTTTTCCGCGGTCTGCCCCGCGCGCTTTACGAGGCCGCGGTCGTGGACGGTTGCGGGGAGTTCGCCGCGTTTTACCGGGTGATGCTTCCGCTCGCGCGACCCGGCCTGGTGACGGTCGCCATTTTCCAGTTCATCGGAATCTGGAAGGAGTATTTTTTCGCGTTCATGCTCGTGGGCGGCGGCGCCGGGGAGGCGCGCACCCTGCCGCTCGGCCTCGCGAATCTCGCCATCACCGCGCAGTATGGCGGGGACCAGGCGCTGCTGTTCGCCGGCCTTGTCGTCGTCACCTTGCCGATCCTTTTGATCTACGCGCTCCTGCAACGTCAGCTCGTGGGAGGCATCGCGGCCGGCGCGCTCAAGGGTTGAGCCCGGGCCCCGCGCGTGTTCCCTATTTGTCCCCAATAACCATGCCCGACGCCGCCGCGATGTCGCTGGACACCACTCTCGATGCCTACGAGCCGATGTTGCTTGCCTGGCTTCGCCAGGGGCTCGACGACCACGCGATCGTGGCTCTCACCGACCCCGAGGGCGTCATCCGCTACGTCAACCGCAGCTTTTGCGAGATCTCGGGTTACACCGAGGCGGAACTTATCGGGCAGACGCATCGCATCCTGAAATCCGGCCAGCATCCCGATTCTTTCTACGTCGAGCTTTGGCAAACGATCATCGGCGGGGCGATCTGGAAGGGCACGATCTGCAACCGGGCCAAAGACGGGACGCTGTATTGGGTCCACTCGACCATCATCCCGCTGCTCGGCCTGGCCGGACGACGGCTCGGCTACCTCTCCGTCCGCACCGACGTCACGCGGCTGATCAGCGTCGAGCGGCAGCTGACGCAAAAGACCCGGGAGCTGCAGCTCCTGTTCGATCACTCGCCGATCGGCTTGAGCTGGCGCGAGGTCGACGAGCAGGGCAACGCCGGCATCAACCACGTCAACCGGCGCTTTTGCGAGCTGATCGGTCTTTCGCCCGAGGAGGCGGCCGACATCCGCAACGTCCAGCGCGTCACCCACCCCGACGATTGGAAACGTCAGGACGAACTGAATACGGAGGTCTACGCCGGGAAACGGGATTCTTTCGTTCTGGAAAAACGTTATCTGCACCCGGGCGGGAGCATAGTGTGGGGAATTCTGACCGTGGTGGTCGTGCGCGCGCCCGGCAGCGGGCGGGTGACGCACCACTTCGCGATGCTGGAGGACATCACGGCCCGGCGCTTTGCGGAGGACGAGCTCCGCCGCACCGAGGCGCGGTGGCGCACGTATATCCAGACCGCGAGCGAAATTCTTTACGCGCTCACGCCGGAAGGCCGGGTGAAGTTCGTGTCGCAGGCGTGGACTTCAAAACTCGGGCATCCGGTCGACGAGGTCGTCGACACGCCGTTTCGCTCCTTCATCCATCCCGACGATGTCGGCCTTTGGGACGCGTTTTTTGAACGCACGCTCGCCACGGGAGGGGACGGCGACGGGATCGAATATCGCACCCGGCATCGCGACGGTCGCTGGATCTGGCACGCGTCGACCGGCTCGGCCTACACCGACCGCGACAAGCGCCGGGCGTTTTTTGGCGTCGGTCGCGACATCTCGATCCGGCGTCAGGCGCAGCAGGAGCTCCGCACCGCCCTCGCGCGCCTGGAGGAGATGGCCCGCATCGTCGACCGCTCGCCGTCCGTCGTGGTGCTGTGGCGGGCCGAGGGCGGAAGCTGGCCGGTGGAGTTCGTGTCCGCGAGCATCAGGCAATTCGGTTACACGCCGGAGGATCTCACTTCGAGACGCCTCAGTTTCCGCGACATCACGCATCCGCAGGACCGGGAGCGCGTGGGCGCCGAGGTCGACGCGCATGCGGCCGCGGGCCACCGCGAATACAACCAGGAGTATCGCATCCAATGCGCCGACGGATCGGTCCGCTGGGTGGACGACCACACGATCGTGCGCATGGGCGAGAAGGGCGAGGTCACCCATCACGAGGGGCTCATAACGGACGTCACCGCCCGCAAGGCGGCCGAGGCCGGCGCGCGCGAGGCGCAGGAACGCGAACTGGCCCTCGCCCGCGACGTGCAGCAGCACCTTCTGCCCAGCCGGTTTCCGCCGCTCGGACGAATCGACGTCGAGGTGCTCTCGCAACCCTCGCAACAGCTCGGCGGCGACTACTACGACGTGCTGCCGGTCGACGAGAAACATCACGGGTTCGTGATCGCCGACGTCTCGGGAAAAGGCGCGCCCGCCGCGCTCATGATGGCGGCGTGCCGCGCGAGCCTTCGTCTTTGCGCCCCCGGGGAGCTTTCGCCGGCGGCCGTGTTGCGGCGCGTGAACCGGGCGCTCCAGCCCGACATGCCGCCGGGGATGTATATCACGCTGTTCTACGGTATCCTAAACCTGGATACACTGGCGCTTCGGTTCTGCCGGGCCGGCCACGAGCCCGCGCTGCTCCTTCGCGAGGCGGGCGGCCCGCCGGTGCTTCTGGGCGACGGCGGGATGGCGCTGGGCATGGCGCCCGACGAATTGTTCGAGGCGACGCTCGACGAGGGGCGCGTCGTGGTCGACGCGGGCGATCTGCTGGCGCTTTACACCGACGGGGTGAACGAAGCGTGCAACGCGGCCGGCGACGAGTTTGGCCGGGACCGCCTGGCCGACAGCCTGCGCCGGCATCAAAAGGAGCCCCTGGCGGAGATCCTGCGGCGGGTGGATCGTTATTTGCGGCAGTTCTGCACCCTTGCGCCGCGGCACGACGACCGGGCTCTGCTTTTGGTGCGAGCGAGATGATACCCGACGGATGCGGCGCCTTCCCGGGAGAGACGGTTTGGGCGCTCTCGGTTTGCGCACGGCTCGGCGGACGACCCATTTTGTAGCTCCTCCGATGTCCGTCGCGTCCTCGCCCATTCTTTACGAATCCCACTGCCATACTCCGTTGTGCAAACACGCGGTGGGCGCGGCGGAGGATTACTGCGCCATCGCGCTTTTGCGCGGACTACGCGGGATCATTTTTACCTGTCACGCTCCCCTGCCCAACGGATGGTCGGCGGACGTGCGTATGGGCGACGGGGAGTTCGACAGCTATGTCGCGATGGTCGCGCGGGCGAGAGAAGCATATGCCGGCCGGCTCGACGTCCGCCTTGGTTTGGAAAGCGACTATTTTCCCGGCATCGAACCGTGGCTGGAGAAGCTGCACCGCCGGGCGCCGCTCCACCATGTGTTGGGAAGCGTGCATTACCAAATGGGCTTTTATCGCGATCTCTACTTCAGTGGTGACGTATTTGCCTATCAGAAAACGTATTACGAGCATCTTGCCCAGGCCGCCGAGTGCGGCCTTTTCGACACCCTCTCCCACCCCGACCTCATCAAGAACGAGGCCCCTCTTGAATGGCATTTTCCGAGGATACGCCCCTTCATTGAGAAATCCTTGGACCGCATAGCCGCCACGGGTGTCGCGATGGAGCTAAACACCAGCGGGATGCTCAAGGCCATCCGTGAGATGAATCCGGGTTTGGATCAGTTGAGGCTGATGCGGGAGCGGGAGATTCCAGTGGTCCTTGGAGCGGACGCACATCGTCCCGAACGCGTGGGCGACCGCTTTTACGAGGCGCTCGTGGCGTTGAAATCCGTGGGATACCGGGAGGTAAACGTGGTTCTGGATCGGCGCAGGCATCCCATCCCCTTGGACCGGGCGATGGCATCATTGAGGGCTGCTTGAACGAGCTTAGGTCCTCCGGACCGCGAACGAATATGAATGACACCATTGCCGCCTTGGCGACCCCCACCGGCACATCCGCCTTGGCCTTGATCCGGGTGAGCGGGCCGGCCTGCCGCGAGTTGGCGACGGGCGCTTTTTCCCGGTCCCCTGCCCTTCTCCCCGAGCGTCGCCCGATCCACGCTTCTTATCGAGCAATGGATGGCCGTGTCTTGGACGACTTGGTGTGGACTTTTTCCCCGGGGCCGGGAACCGCCACCGGCGACGACGTCCTGGAGCTCACCCCGCACGGCAATCCGCTGATCGTGCAGCTCATCTTGGCGGACCTTTTCGCACGCGGGTGCCGGGCCGCCGAGCCGGGCGAGTTCACGAAACGGGCGTTTTTGGCGGGCCGAATCGAGCTCACCCAAGCGGAGGCCGTGATGGATGTGATCCACGCCCGAAGCGAGCGAGCGCTCGATACGGCTCGGCGCCAGCTTGAGGGCGCCTTGGGGAGACATCTGGATGGGCTGATCCAGCAAGTCCTCTCAACCCTGGCTCGTATCGAGGCCTATATCGATTTTCCGGAGGAGGATCTACCTGCGGAAGACCGGGACGTGGTGGCCACTGCGATCAGCGATGTTCTACGTGGAACAAATCGTTTGCTCGCCACCCACCGGTATGGGGACCTGCTGCGCGATGGTTTAAAGACCGTGCTCTTGGGGGCGCCCAACGCCGGCAAAAGCAGCTTATTGAATGCGTTGATCGGTCGGGATCGCGCGCTTGTGAGCCCGGAACCCGGCACCACGCGGGACTTCCTTGAGGAGCCTTTTCAGGTGGGCGCGCACCTTCTGCGATTGATCGATACCGCCGGGTTGAATCCGGCTCCCGGGGAAATCGAGCGCAGGGGAATGGAGAAGACCATGCAGTGCCTGCGGGAAGCCGATCTCGTCTTGTGGGTTGCCGATTGCACTCAACCGCTCCCGCTGCTCCCGCCCGAGGCGGCCGCGCTTATGCGGCCGGATAATACGCTTTTGGTGCTCAACAAAGTCGATCTCCTGCCTGATCCGCCTCTGGTTCCCTCCCTGCTGCCGCAGATCTATCTATCCGCTCATACTGGCGCGGGCTTGGACGAGTTGCGCCACGCGATCATTTCGAGGGCCGATTCTTTGGCCCCCGCCTTGGTGCAGGAGGAGCATCTGGCGGTGAATGCCCGGCATGCTGACGCGCTCCGTCGCGCCGAGCGGAGCTTCCGGATGGCCCATGACGGTCTGCGCGCCACCCCGCCCCACCCTAT
>CBINJQ010000029.1:0-18742 GCA_966251015.1 uncultured Akkermansia sp.
GGCTCCGCGACCGACAGCTCGAATCTGCTTTCCGCGCTGCGCCTCGCCAACCACGGCACCGGACCCGTCGTCAGTTCCGCCGCCCTCGGCGCGGCCTCCACCTCGGCCACGCTGGCCAACGCCCGGCTCACGACCGCGATCACCGCCGTCGACGGCGACGGGAAGGGCTCCTTTTCGCTCAACGGCGTCGCCTTCGACTACAACGTAAACACCGACACCCTCGCCTCCGTCGTCGCGCGCATCAACGCATCCTCCGCCGGCGTGACCGCCGCCTTCGATCCGCTCGGCGACCGCGTCACGCTCGTCAACAACGCCACCGGCGACCTCGGCGTGGCGCTCGACGAGCCGGCAGGCGGCCTCCTCGGCGCGCTCGGCCTCACGCCCGCCGCCGGCGCCACGCTCACCCGCGGCATCGACGCGGAATTCACCGTCAACGGCGGCCCGACGCTCACGAGCAAAAGCAATATACTCGACGCCACCGCCCATGGCGTCGCCGGCCTGTCCGTCAGCCCCAACGACACCGGAGCGGCGACGATCACGGTCGGCAGCAACACCGCCCTGATGCGCGGCCGCATCAACACCTTCATCAGCGCCTTCAATTCGCTTCAGGAATACATCGAGAGCCAGACCAAGGTGACGTCCAGCAACGGCAAAGTCTCCTCCGCCACGCTCGGCGACAACCGCGAGGTGCAGAACTGGGGCGCCCGCCTTCGCTTCGCCGTCTTCGACGCCGTGCCGGGGCTCGAAGGCGCGATCGCGCGGCTCGACCACCTCGGCATCGACTTCAACGGCACCAACTCGACGCTCGTGATCAAGGACTCCGCCAAACTCGACGACGCCCTCGCTCGCAAACCCGACCAGGTTTCGGCGTTCTTCCGGCAAGCCTCGACCGGTTTCGCCGCCCGGATCGAGGGGCTCTTCTCGAGCTATGTCGGCGCCTTCGGCGACACCGGCCTCCTCGGCGGCCAGCGCGTCAACCTCGTCAACCGCAACACCGCCCTGAACCAGCAGATCGCCGCCCTCGATCGCCGCCTCGAACAGCGCCGCGCCCAGCTCGAGACCGGCTTCATCGCCATGGAAAGAGCCCAGGCCACGATCAAGCAGATGCAAAGCCAGCTCACCAACGCGTTCCCCGCCACCTCCGCCAAAGCATGATCTCCGCGCGCCACCGTCGTCTCTTTCGTCTCGTCCGGACGGCTCCTTTTCTCGCCCTGCTCGGACTCGCCGCCTGCTCGTCCGTCCCGGAGCTCAAGGACGTCGGCCCGGTGCGCCATCCGCGGAATATCCGCGGCCCCGCCGCCTGGCCGGCGGAGTTCCAACGGGTCGCCGTGCTCCCCGCCCACGACTCGTCGGGACGTCTGCCGGCCGAGTTTGTCGGCGCCTACGACGCGAGCTGGAGCCGCGCCCTCGCCGCCACCCAGCGCGCCGAGTTCGTGGCGCTCCCCCGGGGGCGTCTGTCGTCCCTCGCCGGTCGGGAAACCCTCGACTCCACCGCCGAGCTCCCGTCTGGCCTGCCGGCCCGCATCGCCGCCGAAACGGGCGCGCAGGCGGTGATGTTCCTCGATCTCGTCGAGGTCTCCCCCTACCCGCCCCTTTCCCTCGCGTTTCGCGCCCGCCTCGTCTCCGCGGACGGCGCCGAAACGGTCTGGATGGCGGACGAGATTTTCGACGCCCGCGACTCCGCCACCGCCCGCGGCGCGCGGCAGGAGGCGCGCGCCCACGCCTCGGGCGTCGGCGACCCCGCGACCGCCGTGCAACAAAGCCCCGCCCGCTTCGCGGACCATGCCTTCCGCGCCGTCGCGTCTTTGCTTCCCCCGTGTGTTCCCGCGAAAAAAGCCGACGACTGATACCATTTCGCATTCGAATCTTTCAAACTTGGCAACGATGTAGGCCCGACCGCTGGTCGGGCAGCCAGGCCAGCGGCCTGGCCTACATGGATCGCAGCCCTCCGGGTTTTGATATGACGGAATGAGAAATGGGATCAGAACGGCGGGCGCGCGAGGCTTATGCACCCCACTTGCGCCCAGCCGGCCGATCCACGGGCCGAGGGACCCGCCCATCCACCTCGGTATCCACCTCCGTGTAGAAATCGCCCTCCCCTCCCACCGCCCCGATTTATTTACAAGACACTCCTAAATAATTCCGCGCATGTGCCGATGACACCCGGCAAGCAACCCGCGACGCCCGGACGCGACGGCCCCGGCGAACACGAATCGAGGACCCATTCATGATCACCAACTCCACTTCCATCGGCACGGGGGGAACCGGCGAACCCGGCCCCCGCCCCGCCCGCCTCGCGGGCCCGCCCGCCGGCCCGCGCGTCCAGGGCGATCACGTCTCCACCGCCCGCGCCGACCATTTGCGCGAGGCCATCGCGCGCTCGCCCGCCTCGCGTCCGGAGGAGGTCGCCCGGGCCGGAGCCCTCGCCCTCGATCCCAATTATCCGCCCCTCCAGATCATCGAGCGCGTCGCGCGGCTCATCGCCGACTCGCAGGACCTGAGCGAAATCCCCGACTGACCCCCTCCCCGACATGTCGAACGCCCACCCCTACGCCCGGGCCTACCAGACCCAGTCGATCCTGACCGCCAGCCCCGGCCAGCTCGTGCTCCTGCTGTATGACGGGGCGCTTCGGTTCATGGCCCAGGCCCGCGCGGCCTTCGCCCTGCCGGCGGACGACCTGTCGCGTATCCAAAAGATAAACACATCCCTGCTCCGCGCGCAGGCGGTGATCCTCGAGCTCCGCGCGAACCTCGACCCCAAGGCAGGCGGAGAGCTGGCGGGCAATCTCGACCGCCTCTACGACTACCACCTCCGGCGCCTCCAGGAATGCAACCTGCGCAAGGACGAGGCCCCCCTCGTCGAGGTTGAGCGACTGGTCCGGAGCCTGCGCGAGGCCTGGGCCGAGATGCTGCTCGGCGGCGAAGCCAAGGTCGCCTGAGCGGCCCTGCATCTCTTTCTCCCCACCCCCATGCCATCGCAGCCCCCCAGTCCCGCGACCCGGCGCCTCCTCGCGTGCGTCGAAGCCTTCGCCCACGAGGAGGAGGGCGCGATCCGCCACGACGACTGGCCCGCGCTCGCCGCGATTCTCGAACGCGAGCTCGAAGTGATCGCGCGTCTCGGCCTGGAGCAGGACGCGGCCCCGGCGAACGACGCCGCCACGCTGGCCCGGGCGAAGGCGTTGCGCTCGCGCTACGCTGCCCTCGGCGAACGCGTGGAGCGGGCCCGCGCCGACGCCGAGTCCGAGCGCGCGGAGATCGAACGCGGCTCGAAGCGGCTGCGCTCCGTGCGCGGAGCCTACGCGCCGCATAGGCGAGGCCCGGAAGACTCCACGCACCACGCGGCCGCGTGAGTTCGCCGGAAGCTCCCGCGAACACCTCGGCCGAACACGGGCCGCGGGCGCCGCTCAGCCGGCGGTCACCTGCTCGTCGATCCGGTATTCGTTGAGCTTGTTGCGCAGCGTGCGGATCGAGATGCCGAGCAGCTCGGCGGCGCGGGTGCGGTTGCCCTTGGTCGCGATCAGGGCGTCGAGGATCGCCTTTTTTTCCACCTCGCTCAGGGGCACCACCGCCGCGGGCGCGGACTCGGTCGTGACCGACAGGACGAGCTCGCCGTCGTCCTCCGCCGAAGCCGGCGCGGACATCGCCGCCGGCTGCGCCGCGACCACGATTTCGGACGCCGACGGATGGCCGCCCACGACGGCAAAGGGCGGGACCGCGGCGACCGGACGAGGCTCCGCGGGGGCCGAGAGAAAGGGAGGGGCCGAGGGATCGGCCGCCAGGCCCGAATGGGCGACCGGACGGCCGACCGCCGACGGGGCGAGCGAGGGCAGGTTGAGCGCCGCGGTCGTCACCGGACGGCGGTCCTCGGAAAGGATGACGGCTCGCTCGATCGTGTTGTGCAGCTCCCGGACATTCCCGGGCCAGGGATAGGCGCGCAGGGCCTCCTGCGCGTGCTCGCTGAAGCCGGGCAGCCGGACGCCATGCTTGCGGCTGAAGCGCCGCAGAAAGGTCTCGGCCAGATGCTCGATGTCGTCCGGACGATCGCGCAAGGGCGGCACCACGATGGGGAACACGTTCAGACGGTAATAGAGGTCGGAGCGAAACAGGCCCCGCTGCATGAACTGATGCAGATCGCGATTCGAGGTCGCGAGGATGCGCACGTTGACCCTGATCGTTTTCGTGCCGCCCACGCGCTCGAACTCGCGCTCCTGGAGAACGCGCAGGAGCTTCGCCTGAAGGTTGAGGGGAAGCTCGCTGACCTCGTCGAGAAGCAGCGTGCCGCCGTTCGCGAGTTCGAAGCGCCCTTCGCGGCGTTCCGTGGCGCCGGTGAAGGAGCCTTTTTCGTGTCCGAAAAGCTCGCTCTCGATCAACTGCTCGGAGAGCGCGGCGCAATTGACCTTGATGTAGGGCTCGTTGCGCCGGGGCGAGTGCCGGTGGATCTCATGGGCGACCATCTCCTTTCCCGAACCGTGCTCGCCGCCGATGAGCACGGTCGCGTCGGTGGGCGCCACCCGTTCGATGAGCTGGCGCACGCGCAGCATCGTCGCGCAACGCCCGAGCATGGGCTCGCCCTCGCTTTCGCCGGAGCGCTCGCTGAAGTAGCGGTTCACCTTCACCAGCTGGCTGTAGTTGTCCGCCTTGCGGAGGATCATGTCCACCTGGGCGGTGCTGAAGGGTTTCGTGATGTAGTCGAACGCGCCCGCGCGCATGCAGCCCACCGCGCTCTGAATCGTGCCGTTGCCGGTCATCATCACCACCAGCGGATGGGACGGCAGCGCCACCACCTGCTCGAGGAGCCGCTGGCCGTCGCCGTCGGGAAGCTTCACGTCCAGCATGACCAGATCGAAACTCGCGGACGCGAACTTCGACTCCGCCTCGGCGATGCTCGCGGCGCCCACGACCTCGATCTTCCGCGCCTTGAGAATTTCTTCGAGCGATCTCCGCACCAGGGGTTCGTCGTCGACGACCAGAATTTTGTCCAAGGCCATGGGAGCGAGGGGCGGACCGTTTCGGAGGTGGTTGTGGGGCTAACGGGGCGGGGGCGAAACCAGCGTCCGTTTTCATACATTCCGCACGCCAACAGGCTAAACAATTCTCCCTGTCGACCGATAGGGAATGTTGCCTATGACGCCTGTTTCCATCCACTTGCTTCATACAGCGTCTACGTGGGTGGAACCCGGCAGCCTCAAGTCTTCCCGTTTCGCGCCGATAACAGGGGGTCGATCGCCCCCTTTCCCGCGTCCCACCCAGGTGTGACACGGGCCCTGCGCCCCCCGCGTCCCTGATCGGACGCGGGGTTTTCTTCGTCCGCGATCGCGGCTCGGTCGCACTGTTTTCCGCGGGACGCGGATTTGGGCTCAAGCCCTCCGGATTCGGTGCCGATAGTCTCTCCGGAGCCGTCGCGAACTTTGGAATCCCTGCGGCGACCCGTTCCGCGTCATGTCTTCGTCGCCCCGATCTCCGTCCGCCCCCGACCGCGCGAGCCGCGCGCGGATCGGCGCGTCGGCGTCCGGGCTCGTGCTCACGCTGCTTCTCGCGAACCAGTCCGCGGCCCGCGCCGCGCCGGAACCGCTCCCCTACCTCGTGCGCTCGTCGCCCGCTGCCCTGCGCTTCGCGACGGCGCGCATGCCCACGCCTCCGCCGCCCCCTCCCGAAAAACCGGAAGCACGGAACCCGGACCCCGCTGCGGCTCCGGCTACGCTCGCCGGTCCCGGCGACGAAGCCCCGGCGACCACCCCGCCCGCGACGGCGGAAACGGCGCCGCCCCGGACGGCGGGCGATGCCGCCGCGCGCCCCGCCGCGCCCGAGGGCCTGCCCATCATTCCCGACGGCTACGCGCCGTCGGCGCCGGTCTCGATCGAGGACCTGCTGCCTTATTTCACCCTCCCGCCCAAGCCCGCCAGCCGCGCGACCTACGAAGTAAAATGAGATCCCGGACCGCTCGTCTTCTTTGCGTCTTCGTTTGCGTGGTCGCCGCGTCCGCTCCCGCCGCGGACGTCCCCGTCGCGGAAGCGCAGGCCGCGGGAGAAAACGCTCCCGCCGTCGAGCTCGCGCCCGTGTCCGGAGGCGGCGACGCGGGCATGCCGGGCCTGCGCGACCAGAGGCTGGCCGACTACGCCGGCCTCCTGCGACTCTCGGAAAAGAAGCTCAAGGACAAGGACCCCGAATCCGCGATCGCGGCGGCGCGCCAGGCCTTGCGGCTGTCGCAGGGGGACGAGGCCGCGCCCGCCCTGCTCCATCTCGCGCGGGCCTACCGCGTCGCCGGCCAAGGAGTGAAGGCGTCGGCGACCTACGAGCACCTCCTGCGCGAGCATCCCGGCTGGAACGGGGTCCCGCTCGCGATGATCGAGCTCGGCCGCACCCTGCGCGAGCTGGGCGCGCCGCGTCTGGCCGTCGCCCGTTTCTACTCGGTGATCCAATCGACGCTCCGCCTGTCGGAAGCCGAGAGCGAAGACTACCGGCGGCTGGTGCGCACCGCGCAGTTCGAGATCGCGGAGACGCACTTCGCGAGCGGGGACTCCGCCGAGGCGGTCCGGTTTTTCAAGCGCCTCGACGCGCTCGATCTCGCGCCCGCCGACCGCGCCCGCGCCCGCTTTCGCGTCGCGCAAGCGGAGCTTCTTCTCGGGGAGAGGGCCGCCGCGGCCAACACGCTGGAGCGGCTTCTCGAGCGGGACCCCGAGGCGGCGGAGTCCGCCGAGGCGCGGTTCCTTCTCGCCCGCATCCACGCGGAGGACGGACGGGACGAGGAGGCGCTCCGCGTCACGCTCGAGCTTCTGCGGTCCACCAGTTCGGTCGCCGACCCTGCGGGCTGGCGGGAATGGCAGCTGCGCGCCGGCCGCTTCCTCGCCCGGCGTTTCCAGCAGTCCGCCGAGCCTCATTCCGCCCTCCTGCTTTACCGGGCGCTCGAACGCCTCGACCCGACGCCGGACGCCCGCGCGGCCGCGCTCTACGAGATCGGCCGCTGCCTGGAGGAGCTCCGGCGGCCCGAGGAGGCCCGGGCGGCCTACGCCGAACTCGCCGCCCTCCTCGAAAAGGCGCCGGGCGAAAACTCCGCCGCGGACGAGTTGCGGCGGCAAGCGCGATGGCGGAGCGAACACCTGGAATGGGCGGGCGACACGGAGAGCCAAATCCGGCGGTTGCGGGCCGGGACGAGCACGGATTCGCTGCCCGGAGCCCCCGAAACATGAACCTCCCCGAACTTCTCGCCCGTCATCTCGCGATCTGCGAGGACCTGCACCGCCTCTGCATCGAGGAGAACCGCATTCTTAAAAACGAGGGGCGGCCGCCCGACGAGGCGTGGAGGGAGCGCAAACGCGCCGTCGCGGCGCGCCTCGACGAGAGTCTCGCGGCGCTCCGGTCCCGGCCGGCCGATCCCAAGGAGCACGGCGGCGAGGCGCTCGAACAAGCGCGCCAGCGCCATCTCCAGATCCTGCATCTCGACCGCGAAAACGAACAGCTCCTCCTGCGTTGCAGCCTCGGCGCCCCGCGCCCGTCCGCCGCGGCGGGCGGCGTTCACGCGGCCGGCGCGCTGCGCGCCTACGGGAAGAAGACGGTTTCATGATAGTTGCCGCAACGGCCGTCCCCGGCCGTGTGCGTTTCAAATAGGGTCGTGGCCGTTTCAAGGCGGGGCGCGACCGCCGGGCGCGCCGCGTCGGAGTGGCGATCCCGCTCGGAAATCCTCGGCGGGCCCGCCCTACCCCGGAAACAAAACGGCGGCCCTCATTCCGCCGCGCTCGGCGGCATCGAGGCGAGGGCCATCTCCAACCGGCTCGCGAATTCCTGGTTCGAAAACGGCTTGGCGAGAAACGCGACGCCCGGCTGCTCGATCGCGGCGCGGGTTTCCTCGTCGTCGACGTAGCCCGACATGTAAAGCACCGGGAGATCGGGCCGGAGCCCGCGCAACTGTTTCGCCAAGGCGTGTCCGCTCATGCCCGGCATGACGATGTCGGTCACCAGCACGTCGACGCCCTGGAGACCGTCCCGCCCGGCCCACGCGAGCGCTTCGAGGGGGTCGCCGAAGGCGATGGTCTGGTGCCCGAACGCCTTGGCGAGCAGCGACGTGATCGAGCGCACGAGATCGTCGTCTTCCACAAGCAGGATCACGCACTTCCGCCCGGCGGGCGATTCGGCCGCGGCCGGTTCGCGCCCCAGGTGGTAGGGGTCGGCGACCTCCGGCAGGTCGAGGTGAAAAACCGTGCCGCGCCCCGCTTCCGTTTCAAACGTGAGATCGCCGCCGAACCCCCGCGCGATGGAACGCGAGGCGGCCAGCCCGAGGCCGGTGCCCCTGCCCCTGGGTTTGGTGGTGAAAAACGGCTGGAAAAGGCGGGCGGCGACCTGCGGCGGGATGCCCGGACCGGTGTCGGCCACCGAAAGGCGGACCTGCTTCGCCCCCGCGGCCGACAGCGGGCCCGGACCGACGCTCACGCGCAAGGTGCCTTCGACGATCATCACGTCGCGCGCGTTCAGGCACAGGTTGAAAAGCACCTGCTCCACCTGCTTGGGGTCCGCCATGCACCAGGCGGGATCGCCGCGGAGATCGAAATCTATGCGGATATGCTCGCTCAGGAGCGAACGGATGAAGCCTCGCAGATTGTCGACCAGCAGCTGCAGGTCGACGGGCTCGGGCTGCACCACCTCGTGCCGGCTGAACGCGAGGAGCTGGCGCACCAGATGGCCGGCCCGGCTGGCGGCGTGGAGGATGTCGTCGGCGCGCGAACGCTGCGCCTCGTCCGACAGGTCTTCGCGGAGAAGTTCGGCGATGCAGCGGATGGCGGTGAGCAGGTTGTTGAAATCATGCGCGACGCCTCCGGCGAGAAGGCCGACCGCCTCCATCTTCTGGATGAGCAAGGCGCGTTCGCTGCCCGCGCGGAGATCCCGCTCCGCGCGCTGCCTCGCCTCCGCCACCGCGAAGATCGAGACCAGATCGCGCGCATAGGTGAGCGACGGGGGCGCCTCCGGCTCCTCCGTCGAAAGACCGACGAACCAGCCCAGCTCGGGCGCGGCCGGATCCACCGGCACCGCGAGCCCGTGTCGCCAGCCTTCGGACTCCAGCCAGTCCCCGCCGACCGGAAACTCGTCGCCGTCCTCCGGAAAATGCAAAGGCGTGCCGACGCCCGGAAAAGGTCGAAGCACCGGATCCGCGCCGTCGGGCAGGCCGCGGGCGTGGACGACGCGCGGCACGGAGGGTTCCTCGCCGCCCAGCCGAATCAGCAAGCCGGCCTCGAACCCGAGATGCTCGCAGAACAGCCGCACCGCCTCCGCCGCCACCACCGCCGATTCGGAGTGCTCGACGATAAAGCGGCCGAAGCACGCGAGCGAGGTCTGGCGCAGGGCGATCAGCGACAGGCGCCGCTCGTGGTGTCTTTTCTCGTGGATATCGATGGCGCTGCCGATGAACCCGAGGTGGACGCCCTTTGCGTCGCACCAAGGCCGGATCTGCTCCAAAACCCAGCGGAACTGGCCGTCGGCCCTCCGGAGACGAAACTCGAAGGCGGTGGAACCTCCCGATGGCATGGCGCCGGATACGCCGAGCCGCTCCCGATCCTCGGGATGCACCAAATCCTCGAGCGCGCCGAGCTTTCCCCGGATGCCCGTCGCCTCGCGCCAGGCCGCGTTCGCGTAGAGGACGCGGCCCTCGTTGTCGGCGACCCAGGTCATCGCCGGCACGGTGTCGATGAACGCGCCCCACGCCGGATCGAAGGAAGCCTTCGCGGACGCGCCTTTCTTGGAGGCGAGAAAATGCAGGAAGAAGGGCATCGGCGGGGCAAGTGTGTGGAGCGTCCTCAAGGCGGCCAGCGCGGAGTCGACAGCGCGGCCGGCACCGGCGCCTATCCGTCGAGCGGAACCACGGCGGGGCAATGCCGCCGCGCCATCTCCGGGCCGTCCTCCGTGCGGGCCCCAAGCCACCGTTTCGCGTGGCTCACCTCGAGGGACGCTCGAACAAGCTCCCGCCTCGACCGCTCCTCGCAAGCCACCAACACGAACGATGCCTGGGCGGGGATGTCTTTCTTCATGGCCGACGCGGGATTCCGACGTGTTAAAATATCGTCACGCCGCGGTAAAGAACGGAAACATCCGCAAGCCGGGACCACACGCCGTCGGACCCGTCCTCCGCCGGACCCGCCCCCGAGGCGCGGAGCGCTTTTCGTTCGCCCCGCTAATTCGGCGACGGCCGCGCGCGCCGCGGCCGGGTCAATCGCGGGCGAGGAGCGGCAGGAGCCTGGCGGTGACGTCGCGGGCTTGCACGAGCATCGCGGTGTGGGCCTCGGAACGAATCCGGAGGCTGGCGAGCCGGGTCGTCTCAGCGGCGATGTCGGCGTCCTGGATCGCGCCGAGGGCGGCCTCGCGATTGGCGCCGGCGACCTCGGCGACTCCCGCCGCGAAAACCAAACGGCCCTGGGCGGCGCCGGTCGAGGCGCGCGCCTCGCCGAGCTGGGAAAGGGCGGCGACGAGCGTCTCGCCCAACGCGGCCGACGAACCGGGCGAGGACGGCGACAGGGTGAAATCGCCGGCGGAATCCTGGCGCAACAGCGCGCCGAGCGCGCCTTGGCGGAGGTTCGTCACGGGCAACGCGACGGTTTCCCCGGCCTCGACGCCGACGGCGATCACGTCGCCGGGGCCCGGGCCGAAGAGCTCGCGGTCGTTGAAGCGCCCGAGCGGACGCTCGACGTCGGAGACGCCGCCGATCTCGGCGCGCGTGCCTCCGACGATCTGACGAAGCTGGGTCTGAAGCTGGGTGAACTCGACCGCGTATTGCGCGCGATCCGCGGCGGGCCGGGTGGCGTCGGCGCCGAGGGTCGCCAATTCGGAAAGCCGGGTGACGATCCGGCCCAGCGTGGAAAGCTGGCCGTCCGCGGCCTGCAGCCGGCTGACGCCGTTCTGAATGTTCACGTCGACGGCGCGGAGCCGGGCCTGTCCGGCCTCGATGCGCGCGACCTGGCCGACGCCGGCCCCGTCGACCGCCGGACGGTCGATGCGGCGGGCGGACGAGATGCGGGCGGACACGGTCTCGATGGCGGAGTCGGCGCGGGCCAGGCCCGAGGCGAGATCAAGGGGGGCGTTGCCGATGGGAGGAAATGACATGGGGAGGCGGGAGCGGGGCGGGTTCAGGATCGGGTCTGGGTCTGGGCGGCGGGAAGCCGCGGCAGCGCGGACATGCGGGGAGCGGCGACGGCGGCGGCCTGGTTGCTCGCGGCGATGTCGACGAGCACCTCCTTGCGAATGATGGAGATCTCGCGGGGTGCCTGGATGCCGATCTTCACGACGTCGCCGTCGATCCGCGTGATGCGGATCTCGATGTTGTCGCCGATGACGATGGCTTCGTTTACCTTTCGGGTGAGGACGAGCATGGCGGGAAGGTCACGCGGAGGCGACGAGGGGATGGCGGGCGCTGTAGAGGGAGTGGTTCGCGACGACGACCTGGCGGGCCACGCCGGTGTGGCGGTTGACCACGACCGGGCCGACGAGGTTGACGGTGGCCCGCGAAGGGTCGTCCCGGACGGTCACGATGTTGAAGATGAGCGCGTCGGAGGAGCAGGCGATGCCGAGCGCGGCGGCGTCGTCGTCGAAAAGCTCGGGCGCGTAGTCCGGGACGATGCCGCACGGGTCGATGACGACGAAATGCAGCGGCGACGGACCATGCAGCCGGAGCCATTGAAACGGGTGCTGGTCGGCGATCTGGAAAATCTCGCCGCGGCGATGGTCGGGAAACCCGACGATGCCGGAGGCGAAACGCAGCTCGGGCGCGGGCGCCGCGGCGGCCGCGGGCGGGGAAGGAATCTCGGCGAGGACTTTCATGATGGGGAAACGGGATGGAAAAGTAAGGCGGGCGCGCGCGGCCCTCAGCGGAGGTAATCAAGGAGCGAGAGCTTCAGGACCATGGAGGAGGACGAGAGCGCGGCCTCGTAGGCCTGCCCGGCCTGGTTCAGGCGCACGATCACCTCGGGAAGATCGGCGTCCACGTCCGAGGATATCTGGCGCTCGAGCTCCAGGAGGCGCGATTTTTGCGCGGCCTGGACGACCTCGATCCGCAGCTGGACCGCGCCCTGCTCGGAGAGACCGCCGACGAGGAGATCCTCGGAGGCGGCGAGCCCGTCGCGCAACGCGCCGAGGGCGGAGGCGTCCCCGGAGGAGAAGGCGTCGCGCAGGCCCGCGAGCTGGTTCATGAACCCGGCGAGGCCGGCGTTGACCGCGGGGTCGGCGCCGGGCTGGAGGGTGGCGTTCTCGGCGACGGGAACGGCGACGCGCGCGGCGTCGCCGGCATAGGAGACCGCCGTTATCCGGCCGTCGGCGCCCCGGGACGGCTCGAAAGGGCGCGTGTCGACGGCGGAGCCGGCGAAGACGTGGTCGCCGTCGTGGCGGGTGTTGCCGAGGACCACCGCCTGCTCGAGGAGCTGATCCACCTCGGCGGCGTAGGCGCGGCGGGCGCCGGCGTCGAGGGCGCCCTGGCCGAGGACGGCGAGCTCGCCGGCCCGGTCGGAAAGTTTCTTGAGCTGGTCCAGCCCGCCGTAGGCGGCCTTTGAATACGCGAGCGCGGTCGAGGCGTTGCGCGAAAACTGCCCGATGGAACCGCGCTCGAAACCGGCGGCGAGGACCCGGCCGGCGGCGGCGGGGTCGTCGCCCGGCCTCTCGACGCGCTGCCCGGTGGCGACCTGGCGTTGGAGCTCGGACTGCCGGCCGGCCAGCCGCTGGAGCTGGGCGAGCACGGCGTCGGCGGTGGAACCGGTGGTGATGCGCATGGCGAATCTGGTTGAAGGCGGATGATCGGGCGGACGCGACACGGGCCGGCCGCGCCTAGCGGACAAGGCCGTTGACGACGGTGTTGAGGAGATCGTCGATCAGCGCGACGACGCGGGACGAGGCCTGGAAGGCGCGCTGGTGTTTCATGAGGTCGGCCATCTCCTCGTCCATCGAGACGCCGCTGACGGCCTGGCGCTGTTCGCGCACGAGGGCCGCGATCGCTTTTTGATCGTCGAAACGTCCCTCGGAAATCGAGACGGCGCGGCCGAAATCGCCGACGACATTCCCGTGGAAACGGGAAAACGTGCCGTCGATGAAATCGCCCTCGGCGGTGGAGAATTTTTTCGTCGCGAGTTCGGAGATCGCGAGGGCGACGGTGTTGTCGCCGGCGGCGCCGGTGGCCGATGTCCGCACGCCGGCGGCGGTGAGCCCGTCGGCGAGGCGCAGGCCGGCGGCGGGCGCGGAAGCGTCCCAGGCGAAGAAGTCGGATCCGGCGCCGTCGGGGTTGTAGGCGGCGTTCACGGAAGCGGCGAGTTGGGCGGCGAGGTCGTCGATCCGGTCGCGGAGGGTCTGGATCGCGCCGGAGCGGGCGTTGAACAGGCCGTGGACGGAGCCGCCCGAGAGCGCGACCTCGGCGGAACCGGCGAGGACGCGCCCGCCGTCGACCGAGAGCGGCGCGGCGACGGACGCGCGGTCGACGAGCGCCACCGGGACGCCCGAGGCGTCGCGGACAAAGACGTCGAGCTGGCCGGGGGCGGACGCGCTCGCGCGGGTCTCGGCGCCGATCAGGCCGGAGAGTTTCTCCACCGCCGCCTGGCGTTGGTCGCGAAGATCGGCCGCGGAGCCGGGGGCGTTGACCTCGAAGCGCGCGATCTGGGCGTTGAGTTCGGCGATGGAGGCGAGGAGGCCGTTGGCCTCGGAGACGTCCATGTCGGCCTGCGCGCCGAGATCCGCCTGGAGTTGCCCGAGGCGCTCGTCGGCGACGCGGAAACGCTCGGCGAGGAGGTCGGCCCGCTGCACGAGATTCTGGCGTTCGCCGAGGTCGGCGGGACGCGCGGCGACGGCCTGGACGGCGTTGAAGAAGCCGGTGAGAACGGCGGAAATCCCCTGGCCGGAGGCGGCGATCTCGTCGGCGGAGCGGGTGCGGTCGATGTTCTCGCCGAGAAGCGCCTCGCCGCGGGCGTAGGCGTCGCTCTCGGCCTGGAAACTCGCCGTCCGCCCGATCTCGCGGGCGACCTGGCGGTCGAGGAGCTCGTCGCGGATCTGCTGGACGGCCTTCGCCTCGAGACCGAGGGATTGCGCGCCCTGGGGCGTGAGGACGGAACCGCGCTCGCCGAGCAGGACGCGTTGGCGGGCGTAGTCGGGGTTGTTGACGTTCGCGAGATTACGGCCGGCGACGTCGACTCCGCGCGACTGGGCCTGGAGCGAACGGACGGCTTGGCTGAGACTGGAGACGAGGCCGGACATGGCGGGATCGGGGCGTCAGAAGGTCGGAGAGACAGAGCGACAGAGGGTCGGAGCGACAGAAGGCCGACCCGAAGAAAGGAGGAGGGAGAATGCAGGAGAGGGAGTTTTCATGGTTCTGTGGGTTCTGTTCTCTGTCGTTCCGTTGCTCCGCTCTCTGTAGTTCTGCCGTTCTCTCGTTCTCGATCAGCCCGTGACGTGGAGGGTGGAGAGCGGCGCGGCGGGGGAACGCGAGCGGCCGCCGGGAGCGTAGGTGAGCGGACCCGTTTCGGGACGGACGGCGGCGAGGAGCTCGCGGCGGAGCTCGACGGCGCGCGCGAGGATCGCGTGGTTCTGGCGGGCGCGACGCCGCACCACCTGAAGGAGGCGGTTGATCTCCTCGATCAGGGCGTCGAGCAGGTTGCGTTCGTCGGCGGGGAAAAGGTCGAGATGGCGACGGAGCGGGTCGGTGACCGGGCGCCGATGGGCGCGCGCGAGGGAGGCGACATGGAGCTCGCGCGCCTCGCGGGAGCGGGCCGTCTCCAGGGCGAGACGCTCGATGGCGCCGGCGTATTCGGCGACGGCCTGGGCGTCGCGTTTCATCAACGCGGCCTGCTGTCGGTCGAAAAGGCCAAGGAGCCCGCCGTAGGCGGCGAGCTCGGCGCGGAGGAGGTCCGCGAGCTGGGCGGAGGAAGAGGGGTTCATTCTGGATCGTCCGCGGCGATGGACGCGGCGGAACCGGCCGGGGACAGTTGACGGGAAATGACCGAGGCGAGGCCGAGGCCGCCGCCTTGGGAGATGGAGGTGGCGAGTGTGTCGGTCAAAAGGTAGCCGTAGACTCCCCCGCCCTGCCCTCCGGCGGGACCGGCGGCGCCGAGCGAGCCGCCGTTCATCATCGGCTCGATGGACGGCGCGAGGAGCTGGCGGACCATGATGGCCTCGAACTGGCGCGCGGCCTTTTGCACGTCGGCGGGCGACGGTTTTCCGGCGGCGGACGAGGAGCGCGCCGAAGCCGCGAGATCGAGCGGCACCGGCGCGGAGGAAAGAGCGGAGACGGGGGCGATCATGTCAGTTGATGACGAGCTCGGCCTGGAGGGCGCCGGCGGATTTCAGGGTTTGGAAGATGGCCATCATCTCGCGCGTGGTGACGCCGAGGGCGTTGAGGGCGGAGGCGAGACGCTCGACGGAAGCAACCTCGGGGACGACAAGAAAGCCCCCCTTGGTCTCGGTCACGGTGGTCTCGGTCGAAGGCAGGACGACGGTTTCGCCGGCGCGGGCCAGGGGGCCGGGCTGCGAGGCGGTGAGCGTTTGGGCGATGGTGATGGTGAGCGAGCCGTGGCTGATCGCGACCTGGGAGAGGCCGACGGGCGCGGTGGCGACGATCGTGCCGGTGCGCTCGTTGATCACGACGCGGGCGGCGGCGTCCGGGGTGACCGCGATCGCGCCGACATCCGCGAGGAAACGCACCTCGTGGCCGACGTAGGCGGCGGGAAGGACGAGGTCGACCGAGGCGGCGTCGCGGGCGCGGGCGCCCGCCTCGGGCAGCACGGCGTTGATGGCCTCGGCGAGACGCGAGGCGGAGGTGAAGTCCGGTTCGTGCAGCGTGTAGACGAGGCGTCCGTCGCGCACGAAGGCGGCCGGTATCTCGCGCTCGACGATGGCGCCGTTGCTGATGACGCCGACGGTCGGGTGGTTCTTCTGGACGGACGCCCCGCCCGCGCCGCCGGAACCGCCGATGAAGCCGCCCACGGCGATCGGTCCTTGCGCGACGGCGTAGACGCGACCGTCCGCGCCGAGCAGCGCGCTCTGGAGAAGCACGCCGCCCTGGAGGGATTTCGCGTCGCCAAGGGAGGCGACCGTGACGTCGATGCGCGCGCCGGAGCGGAGGAAAGGGCCGATGTCGGCGGTGAGCATGACGGCCGCGGCGTTCTTCGACTTGATGAGGGAGGGATCGACCTTGACCCCGTTGCGCTCGAGCGCGTTCGCGACGGACTGGAGCGTGGCGAGGGCGTTCGAATCGCCGTCGCCGGCGAGACCCACGACGAGGCCGTAGCCGACGAGCTGGTTGTCCCGGTCGCCGTCGACGCGGGCGAGATCCTTCACCCGCGCCGCTTGGAGCGGCGCGGGTGAAATGACCAATGACCAATGTCCAATGACCAATGCGCAGAAGGCCGCGCGCGGGAGACGGAGGGCACGGCCGGGACGACCGTGGCTACACGGGCGCTCGGACGCGAGGCGGGCGGCGCGCGGAGCAAAGAATCGGACGAGGCGTTGGAGCAGCGTGGTCATGCCGGAGTCAGATCATTGGGCATTGGACATTGGTCATTCCGACCGTTCGTCAAAACGGCCGGAGCTTCTCGTAGAGATCGCTCAACCAGCCGCGCTTCTGGGCGTCGGAAAGGGCGCCCTCGGAGATAAACTCGAGCCGGGCCTCGGCGATGTTGCTGGAGAGAACCATGTTGCCCGAGCCGATGTCGGCCGGGCGCACGAGGCCGTGAAGCACGACATGCTGGGTCTCCCCGGAGAAGGTGAACTTGCGGGCGCCGGCGATGACGAGGTTCCCGTTGGGCAACACGTCGGTGACGAGCACCGCGGCGCGGGTGGTGAGCGACTGCGTGTTGCTGACCTGGCCGCCTCCGCCGTGGGAGGACTTGCCGCCGAACTTGACGCCCGGGAGCTTGCCGTTGTGAAGGCCGAAGCCGCTGGCGCCCGCGGGGAAAAGGAACTGCGAGACCGAGGCGTCGACGGAGGAATCTGAGCCGGTGGTCTTGTTCTGGCTGGAGCTGGCGGCGGCGTTCTCGGCGACGAGGATCGTGATGATGTCGCCGGCCCGGGCGGCGCGAAAATCGGCGGCGACCCCCTGCTCGCGGGAACCGGCGGCGGTCCAGAGGGAATCGGCCTGCGCCGTCGCCGCGGCGACGGCGCAGGCAATGACCAATGACCAATGTCCCATGCCCAATGGATGCGGAGGGCCGGCTCGGTGTATGGAGGAAAAGCGCATGGTGTCGGTTTTTTGGATACGCTAGAAGCGGACGGAGGCGCGGGATTCGGCGGTGACGACGGCGACGAACTCGCGCTTGGAGTCGGGGTTGCGGACGCGGACGGATTCGCCGCGGGCGGCGTCGTGCAGGGCGACGCCGCGGAGCGAGACGGTGAGGGAGCCGTCGCTGGCGACGACGTCGACGGGCTGGCCCCGGCGCACGAGCGGACGGCGGACGACGTCGCGCCAGACAAGAACGCGGCCGGCGGGGACGGAGCGGGCGAAATCAAGCTCCGGGAAGGAAGCGGCTCCGGACGACGAGGCGGCGTCGAGCACGAAGGCGTCGCGCTCGCGAAGGGCGTCGACGCGCCGGCTTTCGAGCGCGGCGGGCGCGAGCGGGGCGCCGATCACGGCGGGCTGGCGAAGCTGCCAGCCGTCGCGGAGGAGCTCGGCGCGCAACAGGAGGGTGTGCTCGGTCACGCGACCCGAGGCCTCGCGGGCGCGGACAAGGACGAGGATCTGGGAGGCGAGCACGGCGGGGCAGTTGACGAGCTCGAGATCCGCGTCCCGGGGGGCGGAGGCGGCGGGGGGACGTTGCCAGGCGAGGCGGAGCTCGCCCTCGGCCTGGTAGCGGTCGACGAGCAGGGCGGCCAGCGTGGCGAGCCAGGGATGTTCGGCGGCGGCGGCGGACGCGGCGACGGGCGATCCGGACGCCACGGCGGAGCCGGGCGTTCCCAGGAGGAGGCCGGCGGCGGCGAAAACGGCGAGGCGGCGGGACATGGCGGGCGGTATCAGCGCTTCAGCTGGTTGATGTTCTGAAGCATCTCGTCGGACGTCTGGATGGACTTGCTGTTCACCTCGTAGGCGCGCTGGGCGACGATGAGGTTCACCATCTCCTCGACGATGTTCACGTTGGAGGCCTCGACGTAGCCCTGGAGGACGCGGGCGTAGCCCTCCTCGCCGGGCTGGCCGGTCTCGGCGGTGCCGCTCGCGCCGGTGGCGGCGTAGAGGTTGCCGCCGATGCTTTGCAGGCCGGCCGGGTTGGCGAAGCGGGTGAGGTTGAGGCGGAATGTCTGGGCGCCCGACGACGTCTGGTAGGTGACCTCGCCGTTTTCGGCGATGTTGATCGCGACGGTGCCGGCGGGCACGGGCTGGAAGCCGCTGAGGACGGGCAGCCCCTCGGAGGTCACGACCTGGCCGGAGGCGTTGAGCTTGAACGTGCCGTCGCGGGTGAAGGCGGTGGTGCCGTCGGGGCGCTGCACCTCGAAAAAGCCGTCGCCCTGGAGCGCGACGTCGAGACGCTCCCCGGTGTTGGTGAGCTGGCCCTGCGTGAAAACCTTGGAGGTGGACGCGACGCGCGAACCGTTGCCGACCTCGATGCCGGTGGGGAGGAGGTTGCCGCCTCCGTTCTCGGCGCCGGCGTTGCGCGGCTTTTGGTAGAGCAGGTCCTGGAAGCCGATGGTGCTGCGCTTGAAACCCGGGGTGTTCACGTTCGCGAGGTTGTTCGCGATGGTGTTCAGGTTGAGCTGCTGGGCTTCCATGCCGGTCGCGGCGGAGTAGAGGGAAAGATTCATGGGGCGG
>CBINJQ010000030.1:0-18489 GCA_966251015.1 uncultured Akkermansia sp.
ACCTCGGCGAGGCGGTGGACGTTGGCCTCGCGGGCGCGGTAGTCGCCGCCCTTGAGGGTGTCGTAGAAAAGGCGGTGAACGCTGTCGCCGTCGTTCTGGTAGTTCTTGGCGGCGTTGATGCCGCCCTGCGCGGCGATGGAGTGGGCGCGGCGGGGCGAATCGTGGAAGACGATACAGGTGACCTGGTAGCCGAGATCGGCGAGGGAGGCGGCGGCCGAGGCGCCGGCGAGGCCCGCGCCCACGACGACGACGTGGTATTTGCGCTTGTTGGCCGGGTTGACGAGTTTGGTCTCGAGCTTGTGCTTGCGCCACTTGTCGGCGAGCGGGCCGGAGGGGATCTTGGAGTCGAGGGAAGCCATGGCGGAATTTAGGATTCGCGATTGATGAGTTTACGATTCGGCCACGACTCAGCGGGCGGCGAGGACCTTGGCGGCGGTGGTTCCGGCGGCAGGCTTGGCGATGCCGGTGAGAATCGCGCCGGGGATGGCGAGATTGCCGAGGAGGTAAACGAGGGCGAGGAGGCCGACGGCCTTGCGGAGGCAGCAGGACCACTTGTTGCTGCGTAGACCGAGGGTCTGGAAGAGCGAGTCGGCGCCGTGCCAGAGGTGAACGGCGAGCAGGCTGGTCGCTAGAATGTAGAAAAGGGAGACGACGGGCTTGGAGAAGCCGATGAAGATCATCGAATACACGTCGTGGACCTCGGCGCCCTTCGCGGCGAGGGGGATGCCGAACTCGCGGACATCGTGGCCAAGAATCACGTGGTCGAGACCGCCCTTGTAATACTCGGTGCCCACAAGACCGACGGTGAAGTGGAGCACGTGGTAGATGATGAAGAAAAAGACCACGAGGCCGCTGATGCGCATGGTGCGGGAGGCGATGGTCGCCTCGAGCCACTTGTGGACGCCGTAGGGCTCGGAGCCGCGGGCGGCCTTGCTTTCAAGCGTGAGCGCGACGGCGGCCCAGACATGGATCACCGCGGCGGCGAGAAGCACGAGACGAACGAGCCAGAGGGCCGGGCCAAGACCTTGGAGGAAGTGGGCGTAGCCGTTGATCTGGTCGGGGTGGCCGAAGACCTGTAGGTTGCCGAGCAGGTGCCCGAAGGCGAAGCCGGTGAGAACGAGGCCGGAGACGGCCATCAGGAATTTTCGTCCGATGGAGGAACGGAACAGGTTGGCGAGAAGGCTCATCGCGAGTGGTCGGTGCGGGTGGTCGAAGTCAGGGGCTGCGCGCAAAATACGCGTGGTCGGGGGCGAGACCTAACCGGCCGGGGTCCGCCTTGTAAAGAACACGCCTTGGCCATGCAGTGCCCTAACAGCGCTTATTAGGCGACCTGCGCGGGGTTCGCAGCCGGGCAAATGACCGTCGAGGCGAGGTGGCAAAACCAATAAACGCCGAGCCGCATTTCCGAACCGGCGCGCGGAACGATCCTGGTGGAGCACGGCGAACCGGCTCCGCCGGTCCGTCCGGGAACCGGTCGCGTCGCCCGCGAAGCCCGCCAAAAGGCCGGCGGGCGGCCGGCGCGTCGAAACAAGCCCTACTTCGCCTGCGGCTTGAGCAGGGCGAACTTGCCCGATGCGGCGGGGGCGATGAGGCGTTTGCGGAAGGCCGACACGCGGGCGCCGTCGCCGAGCACGGTCGCGATGGCGGCCTCAAGGCCGGCGGGCGCGGTTCCTTCCGACACATAATCGAAGTTCCAGCGAGTGTCGCCCGCCTGCGTCAGGCTGTAGTGCCAACAGGCAAAATCAGCGGGAACGGCGGCGTCGATCTCGGTCGGGGAAACGATGGAGCCGTCGGCGCGAAAATGCAGGCCGCCCTCGCGACCGAGCACGCGGTAACCGGTCGGCAGCCGGCGCACGACGTCGCCGGTGTGATAGCGGAGCAAGGGCATCGCCTCGCGGTCGCGCGTGGTCACGTAAAGCCGGAAAACGTCGGCCAGCCCGCGGTAGGGCGCGAGCTCGACGAAGGCGTTGCCGTCGACGACGCGCGAGTCGTCCTTGAAGGCCTCGCCGACGAAAATGTAGCCGGCCTCGGTGGAGCCGTAGAGGTCGACCTGCGGCGCGGGAAACGCCTCGGCGACGCGACGGGAATGGACGAGGCTCGCCTTGCCGTAGGTGAGGATCACCGCGCGTATCGAGGGCACGGATACCCTGCGGCGGAGCACGGCGCGGGCGAGGAGCGAGAGGTAGACGGGCTCGCCCTCGAGCACCTCGGGTTTCACGGCCTGCAGCTCGGTGACGATGCGGTCCCACTCGGTCTCGGGGAAAACGAAGGGATCGCTCGTGAGGTTCAGGTAGACGGTGCCGTCGAAATAGCGATGCGGGAAAGGATGGTCCTCGTAGGGACAGAGGTTCGAGGAGCAGCCCACCGGCGCGAGGACGCACTTGCGGTGGGGGCGGTCGGCGTAGGGCGCGAGAAGCGGGTGGGCGCGGTAGGCGCGGGCAAGCTGCGCGTTCCACCAGCCGTCCTCCATGATGACGGTCATCGGCCCTTGGGTGGTGCCGGAGGTGGACTCGTATTCGTAGCGCTTCTCGTCGAGCCCCTTTTGGATGACGCGGTAGTCCTCGAAGAACGCCTCGTGGCCATGGGCGACGATGTCCTTCTTGGAGAGCGCGGGGATCTCCTGGTAACAGCTCCAGTGCAGGGGCTCCGCATGCAGCGGGAACCGCTTTCCGTAGAGCGGGCTGCGCTCGTAGATACGACGGATTTCCTTCTCGAGCGGAGCCGGCAGACGCGTGGGCGCTTCGCTGGCGAGCAAGTCGGGGGAATTGGCGAAGGCGGGCGCGTCGGCGGACATCGAGATCAAAACTCAAAAAACGACGTGCGGCCCGCCAAGTCAAACCGGGGGGACGTTTCCCCGGTCCACGCCGGCAAATCCCCGGTCAGCGGCCGTCGTTCCGGCGCGCGCGCCAAAGCGGCTCGAAAAACAGCAGGGCGTCGAGAACCAAGCCATGGGTGATGCCGCCGGAACGGGCGCGGGCATACACCTCCTCCACGGGCACGGCCGCGATTTCCATTTCTTCGTCGGGGTCCCACGCGGGCGGCGCCGCAAGCCGGCAGTCCTCGACGAGCACCAGATGGCAGCGGTTGCTCATGAACGCGGGGTTCGGATGCACGCTGGCCAGCAAGCGCGCGTTTTTCCCCTCGTATCCGGTCTCCTCGAGCAGTTCACGAACGCCGGCGGCGACCGGATCCTCCCCGTGCTCGATCACGCCGCCGGGGATCTCCCACGAGAAGGCGTTGGTGCCGTAGCGAAACTGGTTCACCAGCACGAGCCGGTCGTCCGTCGTGTGCGCGACGACGTTCACCCAGTCGGGCGCGTCGACGATCACGAAGTCGCGCCGCACATCCCGACGCGGATGATGAAAGGGCACGCTGGTCAGATCCAGAATCCGCGTGCGTTGAAGGAGCCGGGGCTCGCCACGATGCCAATGGGCGGGAGCGGGATGCGACTTCGCCGCGTCCGAGGGCGAAAGAGGGTTCGTATCGGAACGGGAGGATGGATCGATGGACATGGGCGAAAAAAAGCCTCCCGCCAAAAAAGGCGGGAGGCGAAAAAGGATCAAATCAGGCGATTCGCGCGCGGGCTCACTTCTTGGCCGGGAGCTTGACCTTCTGGCCGACCTTGAGGGCCTTCCAGTTGACGCTCGGGTTGACAGCCTGAAGTTCTCCAATGGATACGCCGTTGGCGGCCGCGATCTTCATGCCGGTGTCGCCGCTCTTGACGACATATTCGTCGGGGCCGGCGGTGACGGGACCGCCGGGAGCCTTGGCGCCATCTTTCGGAGCCACGACGGCCCGCTTGCTGGCGGCCTCTTGAAGCTTGGCGAGTTCGCCGTTGATCTTGCCCATCTCGCCGGCGACGGCGGTGAAGGCGTCCTGCGTGGAGCGCTGGAGCGAGGCGATATTGCCGGAAGCGCGCTCGGCGGTGGAGTTGGCGTTGTTCGCGGCGGATTCCGCGCCGTCGATACGCGCGACCTGCTCGGTCACCTTCGCGTCGGCCGCGGCGGCGGCCTTGTTGGCCTTGGATGCGTTGGCCAAGGCGATGCCCCCGAGAAGCACGCCGACGATGCCGACGACGAGACCCGCGATAGGCAGGTAGCTGGGGGAAGATTCACGCGAAATCGTGTCCATTTGTTTAAAGTTTCACTTCGTGGCTACGGGGTGAGGGGAAGCGATTCAAGCAGAGATTAGCCGCACCGCCAAAAGCCCGAAGGGCTCCACGAGTCAAATGGTCGGGGCGATAGGATTCGAACCTACGACCTCCTGGTCCCAAACCAGGCGCTCTACCAGGCTAAGCTACACCCCGAAAACACTCGTGCGAGCGGAGGAAGGAGGCGTCGCGAAGCGAACGAGTCAACGTCTGTTCCACTCAAGCCGACGAAATCGCATTTAAACGACCTTTACGCCCAAAACGAAGCCCGCCGTTTGGGGCCGCGGCGGGCTCGTCGGGTGTCCCCCAGAACCAATGGGAGAAAGGAAAGTGGCGATCTTATTTCGTGCTGGGAAAAGAGACGGACGGCGTGGCCTCGGCGGAGGACGAGGTCGACACGGCGGGAGCGGATGCGCCGGCCTCGGGAACGGAGGCCGCGGAAGGAGCGGGCTCGGAAGGCAAACTCGACTGGAGCTGCATCGCCCGCTGAGCCCACAGGCCGGTGCCGTCGGCGGTGAGGACGAGCTCGATCATCTTCTTCGCCTCGGCGAACTGCCCGGAATTGCGGGCCTCGAGGGCCAGATGAAAGGCGGCCTCCGCCCGGAGCGTGCGGGTGAAAACAACATCCTTGGCCAACGCTTCCAAAGCGGCTTTGCCACCGGCGCTGTCGCCCGCTTGAAGCTTGCTGATGGCGGCTCCTAGACGGGCGCGATCACCCAGAACCTGGCCCGAAAGCGCTTTGGCGGCCGCCTCGTAATCGGACAGGGCGGCCGCGAAGTTGCCGGCCGCATAAGCCTCGTCGGCGACGCGGAGCCGGGCCACGCCCGCCAACTCGGCGTCGGGATGCGCTTCGGCGAAAGCCTTGAGCCCTGCGGCGTCCTTCGCGGAGGCATACTCGGCGGCGACGGCGCGTTCACGACTTTCGGCATAAGCCTGAAATGCCCATCGCGCGACTATCGCCAAGGCGATCACCACCACGACGGCGATAACCGCCCGGCCGTTTTTCTCCCAGAACATCAGCAACTTGTCCTCGAATGAGGGCGCGAGGTAGTTCTCGTCGATCGTCACCAAGTTACGATCGTCGCCGGAGGTGGAGGAAGACTTCTGGTCAGCGGAAGCGGCCATGCGAAATAGGGTAAGGGTCGAGAACAAAACAGCCGCCGCCACGGCCGTAAAGCCGCGATTTATCTAATCTTAACCCAAAACCAACCAACAACTAACAGATGAACGAGCGGGCGATGAGGCGAACTCAGTCAAAGACGACGGTTCGCTTCCCATACACGAGGACACGATGCTCCAAGTGGGCTCGCACCGCCTGGGCGAGAACAATGCGCTCCAAATCGCGCCCGAGTCGGATCAAGTCCGCCACGTCCTGGCGGTGCGTCACGCGAGCGACGTCCTGCTGGATGATCGGGCCGTCGTCCAAAACCGCGGTGGCGTAATGAGCCGTCGCGCCGATCAGTTTTACGCCGCGCTCGTATGCCTGGTGATAGGGCCGGCCGCCAGCGAAGGCGGGAAGAAAGGAATGATGGATGTTGATGACCGGAGGACCGCGATCGAGGAACTCGGCCGACAACACCTGCATGTAGCGCGCCATCACGACGAGGTCGGCCCCCAGCTCCGCCAACAAGGCGAGTTGCTTCGCCTCCGACTCGGCCTTCGTCGCCGCGCCCACCGGGATGTGGTGGTAAGGCAGCCCATACCCGCGGCTCGCCTCGGCGAGGTCCGGATGGTTCGAGACCACCGCGACAAAATCCGCCGCGTAGTCGCCGCTTTTCCAGCGCAGGATCAAGTCGTGGAAGCAGTGGTCGAACTTCGAGACGAACAGCACCACCCGAGGCCGGCGATCGCTGCGGAACACCTGCGGATTCATGCCAAGGCCGCGGGCAAACCGCTCGAATTCGGAAGCCATCGCCCCCGAGTCGGCGCCGGCCGGCGGAACCCACTCCACGCGTTGGAAAAACACCCCCGCCTCCATGTCCCGGTGCTGATCCGCGTGCAGGATGTTGCCTCCGCGCTCAAAAATCCAACCGGACACGCGCGCGACCAGTCCCGGTTGATCGGGACCATGCAACAGGGCGACAAGGGCGGCGGGGGCAAACGAGGCGGACATGGGCGAAAGCGGCCAGCATGCGGAGACCCGGGGCCGGGACGCAAGTCGCGCGGTGAGAATCGCGCCGGACGCCTTCGTCGCCCCGAACCGCGCCCCGACCGGAGATCGCTCGCCGTGCCGCGCGCCCATGCCTCCGCGCGTATCCACCCGGCCGTTACACACCTCACCTCCCCCGCCGGGAGGGATCGGTTCTCCGGATGAACCGCCCCCGCGCGTCGCGGAAGTCGATCCGCCGGCCCCCGGACGTTTCCCCGACGCCGATCCCGGGGAAAGTTTACAAGGCGCTCACGCGCCGTCGTTTTGACGTTCCGGCGGCGAACCGCTCACTCGCATCTGCCATGAAACCTAGCAAAACCCTCCCCACCCTGATCAGCAGCCTCGCCCTCGTCGCCGCCGTCGCCACGGCCAAGGCGGAGGCCGTGTTTCAGTTCGGCTTCTTCGCGCCCGACCTGCAACTCGTCGACGCGAGCGAAGACGTGCGCGGCCTGCGCATCGACTTCGTCTACGGCGAAAATCGCAACGTGAGCGGCGTCGACCTCGGCATCGTCAACTCCACCACCGGCGACTTCGTGGGCTTCGGCTGGGCGCCCGGCGCCAACCTGGTCGACGGCGACGCCGTGGGCGTGCAATGGTCCTGGATCTACTCCCGCACCGACGGGGAGTTCACCGGCTGGCAAAGCGGCATCGTCAGCCGCATCGGCGGACCGGGTTCCTGCGGTCTGCAAAGCGGCTGGGTGAATCTCAACGAAGTCGATTTCACCGGCGTGCAGCTGGGCCTCTTTAACAAGGCCGAGAGCCTGAAAGGCCTGCAACTCGGCTTCGTGAACTGGGCGGAGCGCCTCGACGGCGGCCTGCAAATCGGCTTGGTCAACTACGCGGCCAACTCCGACCTGTATCACATCCTCCCCATCGTGAACTGGCAGTTCTAATCCCCGTCCGGGCTCCGTCGGGCCCGGCGTGGAAAACTAAACAGCCCCGGCCGCCAACGCGGCCGGGGCTTTTTATTCCGGGCTTATCGTATCCGCTTCAATAATACATCGTCGCCGGCAAAGCGTCCTCAAGGGGCCGCGGGCGGCTCGGACTCGGGCGCGGGAGGCGCGGGCGGGGCGGGATAATCGTTCAGGTCGACCTTCTTGCCGGCGTTGAACGTCCAGCTCGTCTCGGCGATATAGGTCCGCGCGTCCGGGGTCTCCGGATTCTCGGTGTAGTAGCCGGTTGTCGAAACCTTCATCGCGCGCGGCACGCTCAACTTCGAGGTGACGCCCTCCACCGTGACATCCTTCACGTCATAGCCGCCCGTGGCGACGCCTTGGGTGGAGAAGCCGGCGGTCGCGAGGGTGACCGCGTGCTTGTATCGCCCGCCGCCGCTCTGCAACGCATCACCCTCGTTGACCTCGCGATACTTGTTCGCGCTCGCGTCGATCGTAAAACCGATGATCTCTGGCGCAAGGTAGACGTAGGCGGGAGTGCCGTTCCTTTTCGTGTTCTTGAGATAGAAGCGATAGCTCTCGTCCTCCCCCGATTTCACGAGCACCGCGACCAGCGAAAAATCCTTCGGCCGGGCCACGAGGTCGTATTTCTCGTCCAGGAGTTCGATGAACGCTTTCGTGTTCATGCGGGTGACGTCGAAGTCGGCGCTGTAGACCGGCGCTTCGGGAGAGCCGCTCACCTTCTCCGTCCCCGTGGTGGTGAGAACGACGGACACGATGACGCCCGATTCCAAGGCGGGCACGGCGGCCGGCGGCTCCGCGTCTTGCGCAAAGGAGGACGAGACGCCGAATACTGCGGCGAGCAATAACAGGGATTGGCAGGTTGTTTTCATGGTGGGTTCGGGTTGCGACTGACACCCGGTGTGAAACCTCCGCGATGATCCGGTGCCCCGTCCGGGATGGTTTTACGCGGGCTTTGCCCTCGCTAGGCCCGAACCTACCGGGGACCTCGTAAAGGAAACGCGAATACACGAATCCCGGCGTGAAACGGGTATCTCCACCGACTCAGTAGGAGACCCGCAGCCGAAGGAAACGGCGAGGCGACGCGGCCAGCTCGCGCGTATCCACGATGCAGGCCGGGCCCGCGATGTTCGCCTCGCCGGTGCTCGGATTACCCGGGACCTCGAGCGTCGACCACTGCGCGAGATCGTCGCTGGTCTCGACGGTGTAGACGAGGCCCGGATCGGCGATCCGCGTGAACACGAGCGCAAGACGGCCCTCGATCACCGCGGCCTCGACGGGCGCGCGGCCGGCGGACAAGGGATCGCCGCCAAGCGCGTATTCGAGAAGGTTGGGCGTGCCGTCGGCGTCCGGGTCGGCCGTCGGCGCGGCGTCGTCGCCGGTCAGCCCCAATGAACCGGCCCAGGCGTCGAGCCCGGTGCGGACGACGAGCGTCGCGCTCGAGCCGCCCTGATGATTAGGATCGATGATCACCGACTAGACCGCATAGCTGCCGGTCGCGGCCGGAGCCTCGGACGAGCCGTCATAGAAAATGGATACGGCGAGGCCCGCGGGCTGCGTCGTCGCCGAGACCGGCAGGGGCGCGCCGGTGTAGAGCCGCTCGAGCCCGTCCAGCGAAACCGTGGCGGGCGCGCGGTTCACCGTGACGCTCGCGCCGCCCGAGATGCCGCCCGAGGCGGCCGTGACGACGTAGGGGCCGCCAGCGGCGGTCGCGGTGTAAAGCCCGCCGGAGGTGATCGTGCCGCCGCCGCTCGCGGTCCAGATGAAAGAGCCCGGCTGGCTCGCGAGCGGATCGCCGAACTGGTCGAGCACGGTGGCGGAGAAGGTTTGCGAGCCACCATAGACGAGGCTCGCGACCGCGGGGGACACGCCGATGGCGTCGGCAGTGGCGAGGACGCGGACGTTGACGGAGCTCGCGACCGCGAGCCCTTGGGCGTCGCGCACGGTGACGGTGAGGAGATAGTCGCCGGGGCCCTCGAAGTAGGCGGTGCCGAGCCGCGCGCCATTCGTGGCGTTGGGCAGGAAGCCGACGGGCTCGCCGCCGGTGGACGCCGCGCTCCAGGTGTAGGTGAGGTTGGCCGCGCCGCCGTCGTCGGTGGCGGTGACGCTCACACCGATCTCCCGGCCGCGCACGACGGCGTAGACCGTGCCGTCGCCGTCGGTGACGGTCTCGGTGCTCGTCGTCGCGGCGGCGACGGAGATGGCCGGGGCCGCGTTGCTCAGGTCGCCGCCGCCGACCAAGAAGACGGTGTCGACATACCAGCCGGCGCTGGCGGTGCTGGCGTTGGTGGCGAGGCGCCAGCGGGCGCGCAGGGTCTTGCCGGCGAACTTGGCCGTGTCGTCGAGGTTGACGATGGTCTCGACGAAGCCGCCCGAATTGCCGGACCAGGCGGCGGTGCCCGCGAACTCGCCCCGCGCGTTCGGATTGCCCGAGTTCGAGAGGGTCATGTTGTAGCCGTTGCTGGCGAAGCTCGTTCCGGAGCCCGAAGCACCGGCGACGAACCACGCGCCGCCGCCGACGGAGAACTCGAGTCGTCCGCCGTCCAGACCGGACTGGAGGTTGTAGCTGTGCCAGAACTTGAACTGGAGGCTGGTGGCGCCGGAGGGGACGTTGAACGCGGGCGAGACGAGGCTGGCCGTGGTCTTGGCCGCCGGGCCGGGGGCGAAAAAGGAGTGCGCGGGCGTGTGGCTTTGCGCGGTGCCAAGAGTCCATGTGTTCGAGCCGGTGTCGGCCGTCGAGGCCCAGCCACCCACTACGCCGTCGAAAGTCTCGCTCCAGAGCGCGCCGACGACGTGGAACGCCGCGACAAGCCTCACGGTCTCGCCATCGGGATTGGATACGCGCACGTCCCAGAAGCCGGCAGCGGCGCCGGTGAGGTCGATCTGCGCGCGGAGCATCTCGCCGACGAGCTCGGTGGAACCCGCGACGCGCTCGGTCTGGCCGGACCGCAGGAGGCGAACGGTGGCGCCGGATTTGAATCCCGTGCCTGTGAGGTCGAGCGTCACGGGGCCGGGAAGCGCGCTGGCGGGCGAGACCCCGCTCAGGCCGAGCGGCGGCGGCGGAGGCTCCTCGTCGGCCGAGCCGGTGATGAGAAGCGAGTAGTGCTGCTGGTTGTTGGCGAGCGTGCCGTCGACGGAAACCACGACGCGGTAAACGCCGGGCGCGGGCGGCGCGGCGACGCGGACCTGCTCGACGTTGTCGGTATTGTTTTTCCCGGTGGTCGCGGGGAGGTCCATCGAAGCCTGCGTCCAGGCGCCGACGAAGGGCATGACGTAGGGAAGAAACTCGACGCCACCGGGCGCGACGATCTTGAGGTCGAGATTGTTGCGGAGACGGAGAGTGCGGAGATCGGAGCTGGTGGTGGCGGTGCCGGCGGGGTCGGTCCAGACGAGGGTGGCATGGATGGGCGAGACACCATCCCACACGAACTCCCGGGTGACGGTGGTGACGGCGGAGGTCACGAGCCCCTCGGCCAGACGAACTTTCCTGGGATAGGTGGCGTGATCGCGGAGAAGATCGGCGGCGGCCTGACCGTTGAGCAGACCCCAGCCGAACTTGTAGTCGGGGCCGGGCTGGCCGCGATCGTCGGCGGTGTGGATGAGCAAGCCCTTGAGGGTGGAGGAGCGCATCGCGCCACCTCCGAAGAGGCGGGCGTATTCCTGAACGAGAAGCGCGGCCGTGCCGGTGGCGTTGGGCGTGGCCATGCTCGTCCCGCTCATCGTTCCGTAGGCGGCGTTGCCGCTGGTGAGGGCGGAGTAGACGCCGTCGCCGTTGGCGACCAGGTCGGGCTTGATGCGGCCGTCGTCGGTCGGGCCCCAGGAGGAGAAGGAGCTGACGGCGGCCTTCGTAGGATCCCGCAGGCCGCCGGTGACGGCGTCGGCGGCGGAGCCGATGGTGATGACGTTTTTGGCGAGGGCGTCGAAGCCGATGGTCTCGAAACCGCCGCGGTAGGAGGAGTCGCCGGCTGGGTGCAACGCGGGGTCGTAGGCGACGACGGTGGCGGCCCCGGCGGCGAGGGCGACGAGTTGTCCGGCGGAGGGGCTGTCCACCCGGTCGTTGCCGGCGCTGCGAAACATCAGGAGGTAGGGAACGTTGAAGGCGAGCGAATCGCTGTCGCGGGCGTAGGTGTTGTAGCGGCCGAAGTCGGTGTCGACGGCGGCGGCGGCGGAACCGTCGCCCGTCCATTCCCAAACGCGGTGGGGGCTTCCGCCGTTCACGTAGTTCCAACCGGATACATAGCCATAGCTGTGGTTGGAGATATAGAGCTTGTCCGCCTGGGCGGGGCCGGTGGCGCCTCGGGCGGCGAGCTCGGATTTGTCGCTGTTCCAATCGTAGCTGTCGACCAGGGCGGACGGGGCCATGCCGCGCGCGGAGGCGACGACGCCCGCGGCGGCGATGGTGCCGGCGACATGGGTGGCGTGATCGATGGAGACGGCGCCGTCCTCCACGACCACGCGTCCATCGGCGACGAATTCCTGATGCGTAGCGCGGGCGGCGCCGCCGTCCCACACGCCGACGAGCACGCCGGACCCGACGAGGCCGTAGGGCGTCGCGCGCAGCACGCTGGCGCCGGTGGAGATCGCGGCGTTGGTGTTGTGGGTGGTGAAATAGACCGGGCGGTCGTTGTTGAAATCGAGAAGCTCACGCACGGTCCCATCGGGGCGCTCGATGCGAAGAGGAAGTCCGCGGGCGCGAGCGAGCTGTTCGGCGGCGACCCGGCGGTCGTTCTCAAAGGCGCGCACGCGCTCGACGGCGACGCGGCGGTTTTCCGGGAGGGCCAAGTCGCCGGAGGCGTCGAGTATGTCGGCGACCGAAGCCGGGGCCACGTCGGGACGCGCAGCGGGTTGGCCGCAGAGGGCATGGAGATGCCCCCAAAGGAAAGCGGCTCCGAGAGCGAAAAACCGGGCGAGCGAGCGGACCGGGGCGGTGCGGCGGGGCGGCATGGGCGCGGAGGGGCGATCAGAAACGGTGTCCCCAAGGCGGACTCCCGCAAGGAAATGGACATACGGGCAATTTCTCAGCCTAGAAACGGCAGTCGGGTGGCGGAGTATCGCGCAAGATGTTGAGTCGAATGGCGCTCGCGGAACCCCGACGTGCACCCGGCGGGTGCATGGAGCGGGTGACGCGGGCGGCAGGCGGCCAACAGCTTGCGCGATACGACCCGATCCGACTGCCGTTTCTGGGCTCAGGACATTTCGGCTGGGGCCGTCCGGTGGGCTCGGCCGTCCCGCCCTGCCAACAAAAAAGGCCCGCGCGTCACAGGGACGGCGGGCCGGGATGAAGACTGGTGAAGTCGTCGGTCAGGCGAGGACGTTCACGTTGCCTTTGTAGGCTTGGATGGGCTTCACGCCGATCTGCTCCTGCTTAAGCGCCTTGATGCCCTGGAGGGCCGCCTTGGCGCCTGTAAGGGTGGTCATGATACACACGCTGTGGGCGTAGGCGGCGGCGCGGATCTTGTTCTCGTCCTGCCGCGGGATCATGCCGGCGGGCGTGTTGATGATGAGCTTGATCTGGCCGTTCTTGATCATGTCGACCGCGGTGGGGCGGCCTTCGTCGATCTTGGCGAGGCGGGTGACGGCGACGCCGTTGTCGGCGAGGACCTTCGCGGTGCCTCCGGTGGAGAAAATGCTGAAACCGAGGGAGGACAACTCGCGGGCCAGGTCGAGCACGCGGGGCTTGTCGGCGTCCTTCACGGAGAGGAACACGTTGCCGCCGACGGGCAGGCCGGGCTTGGCCGCGGCCTGGGCCTTGGCGAAGGCCACGCCGAGATCGGCGTCGAGGCCCATGACCTCGCCGGTGGAGCGCATCTCGGGCGAGAGCACGATGGTGGCTCCGGGGAAGCGGGCGAAGGGGAACACGGCCTCCTTCACGCACCAGTGCCTGGGCGTCTGCTCCTGCGTGAAGCCGAGGTCCTTGAGCTTGCTGCCGGTCATGACGCGGGCGGCGAGCTTGGCGAGCGGAACGCCGATGGCCTTGGCGACGAAGGGCACGGTGCGCGAGGCGCGCGGGTTCACCTCAAGGACGTAGAGCTGGTTGTCCTTGATCGCGAACTGGACGTTCATGAGGCCGACGACTTTCAGTGCCTTGGCGAGCGAGTGCGCGGCGGCGCGAACGGTGTCGAGCATCGCCTTCGGCAGGGTGTGCGGGGGCATCACCATGGCGGCGTCGCCGGAGTGGACGCCGGCGAACTCGATGTGCTCGAGCATGCCGCCGATCACGGTCGTATCGCCATCGCTGATACAGTCGACGTCGAGCTCGATGGCGTCCTCGAGGAACTTGTCGATGAGGACGGGCTTGTCCGGCATGACGTCGAAGGCCTGGCGGACGACGTTTTTGAACTCCTCCTCGGAGTAGACGATGAACATGCCGCGGCCGCCGAGCACGAAGCTGGGGCGCAGGAGCACGGGGAAGCCGAGCTCGTGGGCGGCGGCGAGGGCGTCGGTCTCGTTCATCGCGGTGCGATGGGCGGGCGACATGAGCCGGGTCTCGGCGAGGATGGCGGAGAAAAGTTTACGGTCCTCGGCGGCCTCGATGGATTCGGGACTGGTGCCGATGACGTTGACGCCGGCCTTCTTGAGCGCGGTGGCGAGGTTGAGCGGGGTTTGGCCGCCGAACTGGACGATCACGCCCTCGCAGCCCTCTTGTTCGTAGATCTCGAGGACGTCCTCGAGGGTGAGCGGTTCGAAATAGAGGCGGTCGGAGGTGTCGTAGTCGGTCGAGACGGTCTCGGGGTTGCTGTTGACCATCACGGTCTCGAAGCCGGCCTCGCGCAGGGCGAAGGAGGCGTGGACGCAGCAGTAGTCGAACTCGATGCCCTGGCCGATGCGGTTGGGGCCGCCGCCGAGGATCATGATCTTCTTTTTGCCCTTGGGGGGCATAACCTCGTTTTCGTCGCCGTAAGAGGAGTAGTAGTAGGGGGTGAAGGCCTCGAACTCGGCGGCGCAGGTGTCCACCAGGCGGTAGGTGGTGCCGAGGCCGCGCGCCTTGCGGGCGTCGCGCACGGCGAAGAGATCGGCGGCCTTGAGCAGGTGGGCGAGCTGGGCGTCGGAGAAGCCGGCCTGTTTGGCGCGCTTGAGCAGCGGGAGCGGCACGGAGCCGAGGTCGTGGGCCTTGAGCTCGACCTCGAGCTGGTAGATCTCCTGGAGCTGGGTGAGGAACCAGGGATCGATCTTGGAGAGGTCGAAAATCTGCTCGACCGAATAGCCGGCGAGGAAGGCGTAGCGGATGTAGAAGACGCGCTCGTTGTTGGGGGTGGCGAGCTTGGAGCGGATGGTCTTGTCGTCCGGCAGTTCGTCGCCGCCGAGCTTGCCGCCGCCGCCGAAGCCGCGGGCGCCGACCTCGAGGGAGCGGAGGGCTTTTTGGAAAGACTCCTTGAACGTGCGGCCGATGGCCATGGCCTCGCCGACCGACTTCATGGCGGAGGTGAGGGTGGTGTCGGCGCCGATGAATTTCTCGAAGGTGAAGCGCGGGATCTTCGTCACCACGTAGTCGATGGTGGGCTCGAAGCTGGCCGGGGTGAGGCGCGTGATGTCGTTGCGCAGTTCGTCGAGCGTGTAGCCGACGGCGAGCTTGGCGGCGATCTTGGCGATGGGGAAGCCGGTGGCCTTGGAGGCGAGCGCGGAGGAGCGCGAAACGCGGGGGTTCATCTCGATCACGACCTGGCGGCCGGTCTTCGGGTCGATGGAGAACTGGATGTTGGAGCCGCCGGTCTCGACGCCGATCTCGCGGATGACGGCGAAGGAGGCGTCGCGCATGACCTGGTATTCCTTGTCGGTCAGGGTCATGGCGGGGGCGACGGTGATGGAGTCGCCGGTGTGAACGCCCATCGGATCAAAGTTCTCGATGGAGCAGATGACGACGCACTGGTCCTTGTGGTCGCGCATGACCTCCATCTCGTATTCCTTCCAACCGAGCAGACACTCCTCGACGAGCACCTCGTGGACGGGGGAAATTTCGAGGCCGTTGGCGACGATCTGGTCGAATTCCTCGCGGTTGTAGGCGATGCCGCCGCCGGAGCCGCCGAGCGTGAAGCTGGGGCGGATGATGAGCGGCATGGTGCCGATCTCGTCGGCCGCAGCGCGCGCAGCGTCGAGCGTGTGGACGGTGCGCGACTTGGCGACATCGAGACCGATGCGCAGCATGCACTGCTTGAAGAGCTCGCGGTCCTCGCCCTTCTGGATGGCATCGGGGCGGGCGCCGATCATCTCGACCTTGTAGCGGTCGAGAATGCCGGCCTTGTGCAGCTCCATGGAAAGATTCAGCGCGGTCTGGCCGCCCAGGGTCGGGAGCAGCGCCGAGGGGCGCTCCTTGGCGATGATTTTCTCCAGGATGTCCACCGTCAGCGGCTCGATGTAGGTGACGTCGGCAAACTCCGGGTCCGTCATGATCGTGGCCGGGTTGGAGTTGACCAGAATGACGCGGTAACCCTCCTCCCGCAGGGCCTTACAGGCCTGGGTGCCGGAATAGTCGAATTCGCAGGCCTGGCCGATGACAATGGGGCCGGCGCCGATGATCAGGATGGACTCTAGGTCTGTGCGTTTGGGCATGGGCGTGAGCGCCCGCGAGGTTTGCTACCCCCCTAGGGCGGGGCAAGCGGTAAAGCACAAGTGACACGACCCGCTTCAGGGCCGGGCTTCGCCACTCAGTCGAGACGGCTGAGATCGACGCCGAGGATCCTCGCCGCCTTGGCCTTGTCGCCCTGGCAGGCGTTGAGCACCCGGGCGATATGAAGTTTTTCCTGCCCGGCGAGATAGTCCGCCAAGTTGGGCCAGTCCTTCAGTTCCCGCAACCGGAGCGGCAGCTGGGCCGAGGTGATGACACGCGTCTCGGTGGTGGTGAGAATCTGCGAAATGACCTGGGTGAATTCCTCCAGGTTGCCCGACCAGCGGCTGGTGCGGAGCGTAGCCAGCGCATCCTCGGAAAACTCGACGAGGCGGGGATCGAGCTGCGGGTTGGAGATCTTGGCCGCAATGCTCTTGAGCAACAGGGGAATGTCTTCCACCCGCTCGCGCAGCGGCGGCATCTCAACGGGCAGCGCGGCCACCCGGTAGAAGAGCTCCTCGTTGAACGCGCCCGTCTCCGAAAGCTTTTCCAGATCCTCTTCGGTGGCGCAGACGAGCCGGAAGGTGTGGGCGTTGTTGCGGAGAACGGAAATGAGCTCGGTCTGGGCCTCCTTGGGCAGGCTCTGCAGGTGCGTGAGGAAAAGCGTGCCGCCCTTGGCCTGCTGGACCCAGGTGCCGCCGGCGCCGTTCTCGCCGAGCAGGCCGGAGCGCAGGCTTTCCATCGAACTCAGCCGGCAGTCGATGCGGATCATCGGACTGTCGGGAGCGTTGCGCGCCGCGTGCAGCAGTTCGGCGGCGATTTCGTGACCGGTGCCGGGTTCACCGGAGATGAGCACGGGCGTGTGCGCGGTCGCGAGCTTCTTGAGCTGGGTGACGAGCCGCTTGATCTTGGGGCTTTGGCCGACGAGACGGGCATCGAAATCCTCGGCCTTGACGGCGGTCGTCGTGCCCTGTGCCTCGCGCTCGGAGATGGTTTTCCGGAACTCCAGGCTGCGCTTCAGCGCATGCATGAGCTCGTCCACCTTGAAGGGCTTCTGCAGGTAGTCGAAGGCGCCGTGCTTGAGCGCCTGGATGGCGCTCTCGGTGCTGGCGTAGGCGGTCATGATGACCACCACGGCGCCGGGGTCGTATTGCTTCAGCTGCTTGAGCAACGTGATGCCGTCCATCGGCTTCATGTCGATGTCGCAGAGGACGAGGTCGAATTTCTCGGCCTTGTAACGGGCCAGCGCCTTCTCGCCGTCGGTGGCGAACGCGGTCTTGTGGCCGCTGGGCTGGATCACGGCCTCCAGCATCTCGTGAATGGAGATGAGGTCGTCGACGATGAGGATGGAAGCCATGTGATGAGGGGAGGGTCAGCTTGCGCGCTCATCCACGGCACGCAAGCGACTTTCCAAAATCGCCCCGATCACTGCATGCCGCCCGCCACCGCACCGAGCTGGAAGATGGGGAGGAACATGGCCATCACGATGCCGCCGACGACCACGCCGAGGAACACGATGAGCATCGGCTCGATCAGCGAGGTGAGGGCCGCCACGGTGGCGTCGCACTCGGTGTCGTAGAAATCGGCGATCTTGTTCATCATGCCGTCCACGTTGCCGGTGGTCTCACCGGCCTTGACCATGTGCTTCATCATGGGCGGGAAAAAAGTGTTCGCCGCCATGATGTCGGAAACCTGGCCGCCTTGGCTGACATGCTTGGCGATCTCGGCGCATGCATCTTCCACCTGCACCTTGCCGCTGGCGGCGGAAACGATCTCAAGCGTGCGCAGGATGGGCACGCCCGAGCGCATGAGCGTGGCGTAGGTGCGGCAGAAACGGGAAAGAGCGATCTTATGCACCAAGTTGCCGAAAATGGGAGCGCGCACGAGGAACTGGTCCTTCTGACGGCGGCCATTCGGCGTGGCGGTGTATTTACCGAGCAAGAAATAGACGAGATAGGCCCCGATGAGGAGTGCCCACCACCATGACTGGAGAAATTCACTCAGATCGATGAGCATCTGGGTCGGCGCCGGCAGTTTGGCGCCGAAATCAGCGAACATGGCGGCGAAAACGGGAATGACGAAGATGAGCAGCACGTTCACCAGTGCGACGGCCAAACCGATGACCGCGATCGGGTAGGTCATGGCTGACTTCACCTTCTTGGTGAGTTTGACCGTGGACTCGAAGTAGCTCGCCACCTTGCCGAGAATTTCGGCCAGGCCGCCGGACGCTTCACCGGCCTCGACCATCGAGATGAACAGGGAATTGAAGGAGTTTGGGAACTTCTTGACCGCCGCGGAAAACGACGTGCCGGTCGAGATGTCGTTGCGCACGTCGCGGATGACGATGCGGAAAACCTGATCCTCGGTCTGGTCCTGCAGCGCTTCCAAGCAGGACACCAGCGGGAGACCGGCCTGGAGCAGTGAGGCGAGCTGGCTGGTGAAGATGGCGAGCTCACCCAGGTCGAGCTTGTAGGTCTTGGCCTTCTTCTCGAGGGCCTTCTGCTTGGCCATCGCCTGAGCAGCCCTGACATTGGATTGGGGTTTCGCCGAGGTTGCAGGTGTCGCCATGGTGCGGGCAGGTAAGGGATTTCTCCGGAGGCGGGCAATCCCTTTTCGCCTGCGACGCGCGGCGGCCGAACAAAAGCTTGAACGTCCATGCGCCGAGGGCACGCTTGGCCCGTTTTTGCGGCTATAGTTTAATGGTAAAACCTCTGCCTTCCAAGCAGGTGTCGTC
>CBINJQ010000031.1:0-18130 GCA_966251015.1 uncultured Akkermansia sp.
CGACGCCGAGGGAGCCGCCTGGGCCGAGTTCACCCTCGCCCGCCCCGCCACGCTCACGGAGTTCTCGGCCCGCCTCCCCGGCTGGCGCTCGAGGACCTATCCGATCCTCGTGACCGTCGACGGCAAGGAGGCGTTCCGCGGCACCACCCCGGTCAGCCTCGGCTATGTCACGCTCCCGCTCCGCCCGGTGAACGACGGCCGGGTGGTCCGCGTCCAGCTCATCGGCAAGGGCGAGGTGGACACCACCTTCGGCACCATCACCGAGCTCGCCAACGCCAACAACGCCTCCGACCGCGCCCCGGTCGCCAAAGGCTCCCTCGGCGTCGTCGAGATCGAGTTCTACGAGGCCGCCCCGGCGGAGCGCTGAAGCCCCCAAATCGCCGGGCCGGGCGTGGCCGTGGTTTACGGTAAGCGCACGGTTTCGTTGGCCCGGGGCTCCGCCGCGCGCCATAGGAAACCATGCCCCGCCCCGCCGCCATGCGCGCGCGCCGTCCTTTGCGCGCGCTCGCCTCGTTCACGCTGGTCTTGTTCTGCGCCCTGCCGGGCTTCGCCCGCGCGGAAGAGACGCCTCTTCAAATCTCTAAGGTCGCCCCGGCGCGCTCGCAGACCCGCGACGATCTGCTGTTCGTCGACTTCGGCAAAGCCGCCTTCGGCAATCTTCAGATCGATCTCGCCGCCGAACCGGCGGCGCCCTCGACGCTGACGATCCGCCTCGGCGAAAAGCTCGCGTCCGACGGCGTGATCGACCGCCGCCCTCCCGGCAGCGTGAACTACCGCGAACTCACGCTCGCGCTCCGCCCCGGCCAAAAAACCTATCGCCTGCAAATCCCGTCCAAGCCCGCCCACCTCGGGCGCGCGCCGGTGAAGCCGCCCGTCCACATCGGCGAGATCACCCCGTTCCGCTACGTCGAGATCGAGGGCGCGCCACCCGCGCTCGACGCCTCCGGGCTCGTCCAGCTCTTCGTCCACGCCCCCTTCGACGATCAGGCCGCCCGCTTCGAATGCTCCGACGCCGCGCTCAACGCCGTCTGGGCGCTCTGCCATCACACGATGAAGGCCACCACCGCCTTCGGCGTCTACATCGACGGCGAACGCGAGCGCATCCCCTACGAGGCCGACGCCTACATCAACCAGCTCTCCCACTACGCCTGCGACCTCGATCCCCGCGTCGCCCGCGCCACCTTCGCCCACCTGCTTCGCCACCCCACCTGGCCGACCGAGTGGAGCCTGCACATGCCCATGATGGCCGCCGCCGACTACCGCGCCACCGGCGAACCCGCCCTCGCCGCCGCGCATTGGGAGCCGTTGAAACGAAAACTTCTCCGCGAAAAAGCCCGGCCCGACGGATTGCTCCGCGCCACCGCCATCGTCGACTGGCCCTCCGGCGAACGCGACGGCTACGACAACGGCCGGCCCGCCCCCGGCGACCGCCGCCAGATCGGCCCCGAAATCAACACCGTCGCCAACGCCTTCTACTACCACGCGCTGCGCGAGACCGCCCTCCTCGCCCGCGCCCTCGACAAAAACGTCGAGGCCGACCAGCTCGAAACTTCCGCGCGGCGCGTCCGCGATGCCTTCAACCGCGTCTTCTTCGACCCCGCCCGCCGCGTCTACCTGGACGGCGAGGGTTCCTCCCACGCCTCGCTGCACGCGAACATGTTTCCCCTCGCCTTCGGTCTCGTGCCCGAGGAACACGTCGGCCCCGTCGCCGATTTCGTCGTCTCGCGCGGCATGGCCTGCAGCGTCTACGGCGCCCAATACCTGCTCGAAGCGCTCTTCGCCGCCGGCCGCTCCGACGCCGCGCTCAAGCTCCTCGCCTCGCGCGAGCAACGCGGCTGGTGGCACATGATCGAGCTCGGCTCGACCATGACGCTCGAAGCGTGGGACGCGAAGTATAAGCGAAACCTCACCTGGAACCACGCCTGGGGCGCCGCTCCCGCGAACATCGTCTCCCGCTTCGTGCTCGGCGTCCAACCGCTCCGGCCCGGCTACGCCGAGATCCTCGTCAAACCCCGCCTCGGCGGACTCGGCTGGGCGCGCGGCCGCGTCCCCACTCCGCTCGGTCCCGTCGAGGTCGACGCCCGCGACGGAGACGTGTTTGAGCTGGAGCTCACGCTCCCCCCGGGCGCCAGGACGCGAATCGATCTGCCCCGCCGAAACCACGGCGAAGTCACCGTGGACGGAAAAATCGTGCCGGCCTCGACAGATGGAACCGGCATGGCGTTCGAGATCGCGAAACCCGGCTCCTACCGTATTCAATCACGCTGATCACCGCGCCGTCCCGCCGCTCTCCGCGTGGCGTCGCGAGTCCTACGGCTTCACGTCCTTGCGTCGAAAATCAGAACTCACCGTCCCGATGTCCGCCACCCGCCTGTTCTTCGTTCTACTCGTCCTCCTGGTGCGTCCGCAGGCTCACGCCCGGTCTCCCGAAGCGGCCTCTCCGCCTCCGCAAGACGGCTCCTCCGCGACCTTCGTGCCCGTTCAGGAAACGCCGCTCCCGACGGCGATTTTTCGAAACCTCGCCTCCGGCAAAAAACAAACCGTCGTCGCCTACGGCACCAGCCTGACCATCGGCGGCGCCTGGGCCAGGGCGCTCGGCGAGTATTGGGAAAAACACTACCCAGGCCGGGTCGCCTTCGCCAACGCCGCCAAGTCGGGCATGCACTCGGGCTGGGGGGTGGAGAACCTCGCCGAGCGAGTGCTTTCCCAAAACCCAGACCTCGTCTTCCTCGAATTCGCGATCAACGACGCCAGCACCAAAAACCAGGTCTCCCCCGAGCAGTCCGTCGCCAACCTCGACGCGATGATCCAGGCGCTCAAAAAACAGAACCCTCGGGTCGAGATCGTCCTTCAGACGATGAACCCCGCCTACGATTCTCCTCGCATGCCGGAAAAGAAATTCGGCTCCGACCGCCCTCTGCTGGAAGCCTACTACGCCGGCTACCGCGACTATGCCCGCCGGCACGCCCTCCCGCTCGTCGACCACTATCCGGTCTGGAAAAACATCCGGCGCGACGACCCCAGGCGTTTCGAAGACATGGTCCCCGACGGCATCCACCCGAACGAGACCGCGAGTGTCGCCGTCACCTGGCCCGCGGTGGAATCGCTCCTCGAGCGCGCCCGCGCCGCCGCCACGCGATAAACCGTTCTGGAGGGACGCCGTCCCCGGCATCCGCGCGCCACCACATCTATCTTCAATTCGCCACCGCCTCGACCAAGCCCGGCTCGGTCTTCGCCGTCGCCTCCACCGCCGCGGCCGCCGGATGCCTGATCGGCGTCCGCGGGTCCACCGGCTCGCCGAAAACCGGCCAGCCGCGCGCATCCCAGACAAAGGGCTGCGCCCGCACCTCGCGATCGCCCCAGCCATCGCGCGTGGTCGTTTTGGCATGATACACCAGCCAGTCCTCGCGCCCGTCGGGCGAAGTCGTAAAACCGCAGTGCCCCACGCCGCAGGCGAAGGCGTTGCGCGCGAACACCCGCCCCGCCGGCCTCCAGTTGACCGCCTTCATCGGATCGCCGCCCTCGAGCACAAGCATGCCGAGGCAGTAATCCGCCGTCCACGAGCCGCTCGTCGAATAGATCACGAAGGTCTTTCCACCGCGCCGCAGCACCTGCGGCCCCTCGCAAATCGGCATGGCGCGCCGCTCCCAGGCCTGATCCGGCTGCTTGATCAACACGCGCGGACCGGCGAGTTCGGTCGGGCTCTTCATCGCCGCGATGTAGAGGTTTTGCTGCCCGTCCTTTTTTCCGGGCCAGCCCGACCAGATGAAATACCGCCGGCCGTCGTCGACCTCCAGCACCGTGCCGTCGATCGCCCAGCCGCCCGTCTCCAGCACGGAGACCAGCCGATAGCGTCCCGCGACGTCGTCGGTCTCGGCCGCGAGCACGCCCATGCGATGGTTGGCGTTGTCGCCGTCGTCGGCCGCCACGTAGATGTAGGCGCGCCCGTCGAGGATGTGCAGTTCCGGCGCCCAGATGTTTTTCGCCATCGGCCCGCGCGCCTCCGGCGCCCAGACCCGCCGGGCCGGCGCGTGCGCGAGGCCCGCCAGATCCACCGCCACGCGCAAGAAGACGCCCTGCCCCGACGACTCGCAGTAATAGTAGTGGCCGCGATGATACGTTATCTGCGGGTCCTGCGCCGGCGGCCGGAGCAGCGGGTTCTGGATGAGACCGAAACCGGCGGCGGGCGCCCCGGCGACGACGGGAGATTCGGCGAACGCGGACGACGCCGCGCCGCCAAGGCAAACGGAAAGCATGAGGAGAGGAAAAAAGCGCCGCCCCCGTTGCAGGAACGTCCCGCGAACTTCGGATACGGTGGTCGGCACGCACCACGCATCCGGAAATCTCCCGCGCGTGGCCATGCGGAATTTGTCCCGGGATGATGATACCCGGTCCGCCTGCGCAGGTGCGTCTTCGCAGGAGAATTTCCCCCGGTAATAATAACGTCTCGCGCACAGGCTCGGCTCGACTCGCTCCCGCCTCTCGCTCAAGAGGATGCGACGGCCATGAAATCCACGTTCGCCCTCCCGCTTTTCGCCCTCGGCTTCCTGTCCTCGCAAATCAGCCACGCCGCCACCTCCGCGACCTGCGATTGCGAAAAGCCCCTCGACGCCGCCGCCCCGGCATCCGACGCGCCTGCGGCGAGCGCGCCCGCCGCCCCGGACACCCCGCGCGGCCATCCGCTCAAAGGCGTGATCGTCGCCGTGCTCGCGGACAAATCCGCGCTGCTCGTGAAACACGAGGAGATTCCCGGCGTGATGAAAGCCATGACCATGCTGCTCAAGGTCGACGCCGCCACGCTCGCGGCCGCAAAGAAGGACCAGGCCATCACCGCCACGCTGGTGAAAAAAGCCGATGGATGGTGGCTGGAAGCGGTGCGCCCCGTCTCGGCCTCCGAGTAGCCGCCTCGCGCGCCCCGAGCGGTCCCGCCCGCTCGCTTTGGACCTTTACCCAACCCACACCCGACCATGCGCCTCCTCCGCCCCGCCCTCGCCCTCGCCGCGCTTTCGCTTTCGATCTGCCTGCCGTCCGCCCGCGCGGCCGATGAAAAACTTCCCCTCCTCCGAGGCGTCCTGCTCGACGGATCGGGCGATCTGTTCTGCCTCGCCGACCTCACCGGCGCCGCCACCTGGGCGAAAATTGGTCAAACCCACGACGGCTGGAAACTCGAGTCCTTCAACAAGGACCGTCAGGTCCTCGTGGTCAGCCGCGACGGCCAGACCCGCGAGATCGGCCTCGAAACCGCCCGCATCAAGGCCGAGGAGGTCCACGCGACCGCCGCCGAGGCCGACGCGCTCCTCGAGAAAATGCGTTTCGAGGACATGATCTCCAAGAGCCTCGAAGGGCAGCAAAAGGCGATGGCGAAGGCCATGAGCCAGGCGCGCGGGGGCAACATGTCCGACGCCGAAAAAACGGCGATGGCCGAAGTCCAGGCCAAGGCCATGAAGATCATGATCGAGGAGATGGACCTGCCCGGCATGCGCCAGGACATGGCCAAGGCGATGGCCGAGATCTACACCGCCGACGAACTCCGCGCCCAGAGCGCCTTCTACTCCACCCCGGCCGGCCAGGCCACCTTGGACAAGCAGCCCCAGCTCCAGACCCGCATCACCGAGCTCATGATGCCGCGCATGATGAAGGCCATGCCCAAGATCCAGGCGATGGCGCAGGAACACGCCAAGGCCGCGAAAGCCGCGCCGGCACCGACCCCGGCGCCGGCTACTCCGTGATCGAGAGCGCCGTCTGGCCGGCCATGTCGTAACGGGTGAAACGCCACCCTCCGCCGGGCTCGGCAGATATTTCGATCTGCCCAGGCCCGTCGCCAAAGGAGGGCGTCCATACTTCGGGCTTTACCGCGAGCGCCAGCTCTTCGGCAAACATTGCCTGCACACGAGCAGTGTCCGCCTCTTTGTGCTTCCCGTCCAAAAGGAACATCATTCCGACCTGATCGATCTGGCGGAGCACATGCCACGGAATCGCATCTTTGGCTTCACGCACTGGCACGACGGGTATCCACCAGACGACCAAACAAGTCAGGACCGCTCCGACGGCCAACGAAGGAAGGCTCCAACGCGAGGGCACGCACTGCCCGCCATGAATCAATCCCAGCACGATCATGGCGATCAGTGCAAGGCCTACGCCAGCCATGATACCACGCTGCCACGCCGCCTCTGGCGCATAGGCGACCAAGCCCTTCGCCGAGCTCCCGCCCGCCACCCACCTCAGCACGAGATCCGCCTGCATCTCCGTCGGTGAAAGTTTACCTCGCAGATGAGTCACCATCGCCGTCCCCTCCGCCAAACGCCGTAATTGTGGGTGATTTACCATCCGTGCGTCGTCCGGTTGACCGGTGCCACGCCGATAATGCGCGTTCTCGTCGGGCTCGCGGAACTCCACCGGCCCCCACGCCCGTGATTCCAGCGCATCCGTCACCGCCCGCTCCGGGCCAAAAACGAAAAGCTCCACCTCCAGCGGCTCCGTCGCGCCCGCGCCGGTGAAACGCATCGGATAAATCGGCCTTTCACACGGAAAGCGAAACACCAGCGGCGCCGGCACGCTCTTCCCGCGCTCCGCGAAATCCCGCCGCACCTTGCTCGCCGCGAACCACCCGCCCGCCGCCGCGTGCCGCTCCGCCTCCGTTCGCGCCGCCTCAGGTAGAGCAAAGCCGTTGTCCGCCAGCCAGCGAACCACATCCGCGCCATCGCGCCCTGAAAGAAGAACCAAGTCAAAATCGCCGACCACTCGACGATCTAGAACGAGGCCGGCCGCCTCCTGCTCGGCGCCAGAACCAAGGGATCTCACCTTACCGAATGAAGGGATCGTCAAACCGAACAGCAACAATCCCACCAACCCAGACGCCAGCTGAACCAAAAGGGATGACTCATTTTTGATCACGCGGCGCCCCGCCACGCAGGCCAATACTATCCCCACCACGGTAAAGAGCGGCCACAGATTTAGGATAGCATCCAAAATAAGCCCAGCCACGGCACCGGCTCCGGCCACCGCTACGATACGCACGCACCAACCCACCGCTTGCCAGCCGCATAGGGCCGCCACCACAACGGTGATGCCGCATACTAAAATCAGCTTCCACAGCGCCGCGTTCGCCGGCCGCACCACCGGCAGCATCAAGGCAGCGACCGAGGGCAGGGTGCCGCGCGTCGCCGCCTCGACCTCGGGCTTGGCGGGCAGCGGCACCACCCACGCGAAATCCGTGCCCTCGCCCACGAAGCTCGACTCGATGACCAGCGTCTCCACGCCGTCCTTCCACGCCAGCAGCGCGCGTTGATCCGGCATCTCGATCTCCTGCGCGACCAACACCGGCGGCAGCACCTTGCCGTCCGCGCGCGCCTCGCCGCCCGCTCCGGCCGACGCGAGCAAGAGCACGCCCGCCAGCCAATTCCGCCACCCTTTCGCAAACCGCACCATGCGCATGGGAACGCTTCAGCCACGCCCGCCCGCGCTTGGCCAACCTGTTTTCGGCGTCGAGCTTACCCGCCGGAGAAACGCGCCCCTTGTGGAGTGCGGCGACACGTCGCCGCTTTGGACGAGCCGGCACGATGGCTCGCCCCGCGGCTCAGCCCCTCTCCCGTCCCCCGCCACCCGCCCCCTTTTACGCCCGCCCGCGACGAGCCAGGTCTCGTCGTCAAAAGCGGCGTCATGCCGCCGCGCTCCAAAGCGGCGAACGGCGTCCGCGCCCCCGCCCGCCTCAGCCCGCCGCCGTCACCTCGCCCGCGATACAGGCCTCGGCGTAGGCTTTGATCCGGCGGCGCAGGTTCGCGAGCGCGTTGCTGCGGTTGGCCGAAAGCACCTGCGTGAGCCCCGCCTCGGCGAGGAAATCCGGCTCCGTCGCGACGATGTCGGCCGGCGTCTCGCCCGAGTAGAATCCGCAAAGCACGGCGGCGATGCCCTTCGAGATCATCGCGTCCGCGTCCATCCGGAACCAGCAGAGCCCGTCGCGATACTCCGGATACAACCAGAGCCGCGACACGCAGCCCGGCAGCAGGCGCGCGTCCGTCTTGAGCGCGGCCTCCAGCGGCGTCCATTTCTTCGCCTTGTCGATCAGATACATGAACCGCTCCTCCGCGTCGGGCAGCGTGGTCAAATCGTCGATCAAGGCTTGGCGTTTCTCGGGCAGGCTCATCGAAAAGGTGAAAACCCGACACCCATACCCATCCGCGCCCCGCCCGCCAGCCCGCATTCCGCGCCGAAATCGATTCGATCCGCGCCCTTGCCCTCTCCCGTCCCGTTTCTCCACGGTCTTCGCCCGTGTCCGCCCACGTTCATCCCGCCCTCCTCGCCCCCTCCATCCTCGCCGGCCAGCACATCCGCCTGGCCGAGAGCGCCGCGCAGGTCGCGAGCGCCGGCGCGCCCTGGCTGCACCTCGACATCATGGACGGCAACTTCGTGCCCAATCTCACCTTCGGGCCGCAGATGGTCGCCGAGCTCCGCCGCGAGGTGCCCGGGCTTTTCTTCGACGTCCACCTGATGCTGGGCAACCCGCAGGATTTCGTGGAGCCCTTCGCCAAGGCCGGCGCCAACCTCGTCAGCTTTCACCTCGAGCCCGCCATCGATCACCGCGCCCTGCTCGCCCGCGTCCGCCAGCTCGGTTGCCAGACCGGCCTCGTCCTCAACCCCGGCTCGCCCGCCGAGCTCGCGAAACCCTTCCTCGCCGAAATCGACCTCCTCCTTGTCATGACCGTGCAGCCCGGCTTCGGCGGGCAGTCCTTCCGTCGCGATATGCTGCCCAAAATCGCCCAACTCGACGCCTGGCGCCGCGAGGCCGGCCTCAAGTTCCGCCTCGAAGTGGACGGCGGCGTCGACGCCAAGACCGGCCCCGAGTGCCGCGCCGCCGGCGCCGACACCTTCGTGGCCGGCACCGCCTTCTTCAAGGCCCCCGACCGCTCCGCCTTCGTCCGCGACGTCGCCCGCTGGTAAAGTAGGACCAGCTTCCAGCTCGCCTCTCTCCGCCCTTCCGCCCGCGCGCGCGCGCGTCGTCCTTCGCTCGCTCCGCGTTTGAGGTTGCCCGCAGGACTGGATTCCCGCGCCCTCCCCGCATGGGCATGAAATATATCCCGACGGTCCGGGACCAAAAAGCTGCCGTTCGCTTCCTCAAGAAGCAGAACAACACACCGAACTTCAAAAAGTCCTCGGACAAACCGGTCGTCCCCAAGCCCATCCCGCCCGCGAAACCCGCAAGCCCCTGACTGGTCGGGTATTCATCGGCAAGAAACCCGTGATCCGGCCCGCACCGTTGACACACCTGAGACTCAACTGAGACTCCACGTCGTGAGCACCGAAGATTCCCGCGCCAAATTCCGCACCCACCTCGCCGCCCACGGCCTGCGCATCACCAACCAGCGCCTGGCGATCTTCGACGCGGCATTCGGCCGGAAGGAGCACTTCACCGCCGAAGAGTTGCTCACCCACTCCCGCGCCATCGACGACTCCGTCTCGCGCGCGACCGTCTACCGCACGCTGCCCCACCTCATCGGCAGCGGCGTCCTTCGCGAGGTCGATATCGGCAAGAATCTCAAATACTACCTGCCCAACACAGACGCCTCCGCCCAGGTCGCCCAGGTCATCTGCGTCGATTGCGACAAGATCTTCGAGATCAGCGCCCCCTTCATGACCTGGTATGGCAGCACCGTCTCCTCGAAGCTCGGTCTCACGCCCATCTCCCAGCGCCTCCAGGTAAACGCCCACTGCGACACGCTGAAGTCGACCGGCGTCTGCAAACACCGCGCCGCTCCCGCCGCGTCGGCCGCGCGCTGAATCGACGCCGCCCCGCGCCCGCCCACGCCGCCCGGACGCCGCCACGCGTTGCCGTTTCTCCCGCGTCCCCTATTTTCCCGATCATGGCCCGCAAAGAAGACAACTCCTTCGACATTTCTTTCTACGAGAGCATCCTCCGCCGAGATCCGTCCTACGCCGAGGTGGTGGAGATCCTCGGCGGCCTCTATACCAAGGCCGGCCGCATCGCCGACGGCCTCAGGATGGACCGCAAGCTCGTGCGCTTGCAGCCCGACAACGCCACCGCGCGCTACAACCTCGCGTGCAGCCTCGCCCTGTCCAAACGCCCCGGAGAGGCCCTCGCCATTCTCGCCCAAGCCATCGCCCTCGGCTACGACGACGCCGAATGGATGGCCAACGACGCCGACCTCGCCCCGCTTCACAAACGCCCCGAGTTCATCACCCTCCTGGAGTTGATCCGCCAGGCCGCGAACCCGAAAAACTGAACACGCCCGCGTTCGTCCGCGGCCGTCCTTCCCCGCGCCCCCTTTCCGGCTCCTCGCTCACCGCTCCCAGCTCCCCGCTTCCCATGCCCGCCGTCCTCAACTACGAGCCCCTCGTTCTCCCGCCCCGCTCCGCGCCCCCGCCGCTGACCGCGATTCAGGAAGAGATCCTCGCGCTCAAAAAGCAGCGCAACGCCGTCATCCTCGCGCACAACTACCAGACCGAGGACATCCAGCGCGTGGCCGATTTCGTCGGGGACTCCCTCGGCCTCAGCTACCAGGCCCAGGCCGCGCAGGCCGACGTCATCCTGTTTTGCGGCGTCCACTTCATGGCCGAGACGGCCAAGATCGTGAACCCCGCCCGCACCGTCCTTCTGCCCGACCTCGAGGCCGGCTGTTCGCTCGCCGACTCCTGCCCCGCCGAGCGCCTCGCCGCCTACAAGGCCGCGCACCCGAACGTATACGTCGTCGCCTACATCAACTGCTCCGCCGCCGTGAAGGCGCTCAGCGACGTCATCGTCACCAGCGGCAACGCCCAGAAGATCGTCCAGCGCGTCCCCGCCGACCGCGAGATCCTCTTCGTCCCCGACCAGAACCTCGGCCAGTGGGTATCGCAAAAGACGGGGCGCGCGATGCGGCTCTGGCCGGGCAGCTGCTACGCGCACGTCATGTTCACCGTGCAGGCGATCGAGAAGATCCGTATCCAGTTCCCGGATGCGCCCGTCGTCGCCCACCCCGAATGCGTGCAGGCCGTGCGCGACCTCGCCGACGAGGTGTGCTCGACCGAGCTGATGGTGAAATTCGCCAAAAACTCGCCCGCCGACCGCATCATCGTCGTCACCGAAAGCGGCATGCTGCACCGCCTCCGTCGCGAGGTCCCGACCAAGACCTTCATCGCCGGCCCGACCGACACCTGCGCCTGCAACGACTGCCGTTTCATGAAGATGAACACCATCGAGAAGGTGCGCGACGCCCTGAAGTTCATGAAGCCCAAGATCGAGGTCCCCGAGGACGTCCGCGTAAAAGCCCTCGCCCCGATCCAGCGCATGCTCGACTGGAGCAAGTAAGACGCTCCGCCCTTTTTCCATGGACTGCGGCGGCATGACGCCGCCTTCGACGACGAGCCTCGGCTCGTCGCCCCGAATCTCGGCGCGCCACCGATAAACCAAATGCGCCCGGCCGACCGCTTTCTATAAATAGAGTTGTAGCCGAGTTAGGGCGCGACCGCTGGGTGCGCCGCGTCGTAGTGGCGATTCCCCTCTAAAATCCGCGCGGCGTGCCCAGCGGGCCCGCCCTACCTGCAAAGCAAAGAGCGCCACTGATTAATTGAAATGCTCCAGCCGTGGCGATCCGTCAGATCCGCGGTTTAAAATCCGAAACGCCTTTCCTCGCCGCCGCCCGCGCCGGGCGGTCAGTAAACCTTCACCATCGCCGGACTGCGCGTCACGCCGACCGGCGTGATCATCGGCCGGCCAAGCGGAAGACCTCCGTTCTCCATCCCGCGGATGAACTTCTCGAAAGGCCGCCAGTTCAGGTCGCCGAGATTCTCCCAAACGCCGAGTTCCACCCCGTAGGCGTCGCGGTAGGCCTTGTAGACCAGTTCGGAGCAGTAGATCTCGTCGTCGCCCGGCGCGTAGCGGTAGTCGTAGTGACGCCCCGAATACCGATTCAACGCGGCGAGCAGCAGGCGGGCGTCCTTGCCGTCCATCTCCTTCCAACGCCAGGCGTCGATCCGCCCGCCCCGCCCGCGCACGATCCAGAGGTGGAGCGGAGTCTCGCGCACCACGCCGATCGCCTCGTGCACCACCCAGCGCCCGTCGGCGTTTTTCATCACCACGCCGCAGTGGGAAAAGGGCGAGTTGGTGATGCCCTCTATCGCGTCCACCAGATCGCCACGCGGCAGGGATTGAAACACCACGTCGCCTTCGCGCGGCGAATAGGTCGCGAGATGAGCGAGCCCGTAGACGTGAAACTTCACGCCGACCGCGATCAAAAGCGCCATCACGACGCCAAATCGAATCCACGCCCACCGGCCCCGGGGTAAGAGCTTCATGCGGGCGAGGTTCTCATCGGCCGCTCCGCCGGAGGCAAGCCGCCGCATTTTATTTCCTGGTGTGCCCGGCGGGATTCGAACCCACGACCAGCCGCTTAGAAGGCGGCTGCTCTATCCAGCTGAGCTACGGGCACCCAAGATGGACGCCCGGAACGAAGCCACGCCGGGCCGCGCCGGACAAGGGCAAAGCCGAGGGGTTTCGTCGGGCGGCCGCGACCGAAACCCCGCCCCCCCGGGTTCAGAAGTTGAACTGGTCGATGTTCGACCGGTCGAAAATGAAGGGCTTGCCGAGGATGATCTGGTCGCCCTCCACCTTGAGCGTGCCGAGGCGGCCGGCGGCGAAGCTGGTCGCGCCGGGCTTCAGCGCGCCGTTCTGCACCGCCTGCGCGGCGTGGACGGTGAGGTAGCCGAGATCGCGGGTGTTCCAGAGGACGATGCTCTGGATCCAGTCGTCGTGGACGTAGGCCTTGCAAAGGCTCGGCACGGAGAGGCCGGTTAGCTTCACGTCGCGGCGGTTCTCCTGCTTCAACGCCTCGGCGGCGCCCGGGACGGCGGGGGCGGCGACGGCGATGATGACCTTCACGTCGGGATAAGCGCGGACGATGTTGCGCGCCTCCGTCATGGCGCGGTCGCGCTGGCCCTCGGAGGGGTGGATCGCGGCGAGGCTCATGTTCGGGTATTTCTCGGCCATGCGGGCCTTGATGAACTTGATCCACTCGTTCTGGTTCGAGTCGGTGAGCGAGGCGGTGATGATCGCGTAACGGCCGGAGCCGCCGGCAAGGCGCGCGCCTTCGTCGGCGAGCGTGGAGCCGATGCCTTCGGAGGTGGCCTGGTTGACGAAGAAGGAGCGGGCGTCGGCCTTCGCGTCGGCGTCCCAGGAGACGACCTTGATGCCGCGGGCCTGCGCCTTGCGGAGCACGGAGGAAAGAGCCTCGGGGCTGGCGCAGCTCGCGGCGATGGCGTTCACGCCGCGCGTGATCCAGGCCTCGACGACCTCGGTCTGCTTCGCCGGATCGGGATCGGTCGGCGCGTCCCAGAGAAGATCGACGCCGAGCTCCGCGGCCGCCTCATCGGCGCCCTGTTTGCAGGAAACGAAATAGGGATCGGCCTTGGCCTTCGGGGTGAGCGCGAGCACGGGCTTCACCGCGGGAACCGGCGCGGCGGCGTGCGCGGCGAAGGCGGCGGCCGAGGACGAACCGGCCGGGGCCGCGGCGTGCGCGGCGGAGACATCGCGAACGGCGCGCGAGAGGGAAAAATTGCTGACGGCGATGAGCGCGGCGCCGCCGAGGATGGCGGCGACGAGCAGGGCGAGTTGGCTGTTCTTCATGTCGAGTTCGTCGGGGTTTGAAAGCGAGGAGCCGGAGGCGGAGGCCGGCCGCACCTGGGGGCGGAAGAGGAATTGCGAGGCGGCGATGGCGCCGACGAGGACGGCGCCGGTGAGGAGGCCGGCGATTTCGCTCGGCTGGCCGGCGAGACGGAGCCCGTTTTGCAGCACGATCAGACAGAGCAGCCCGAGCAGGGTGCCGTGGAGCGTGCCGCGGCCACCGTTGATCGAGACGCCGCCGAGCACGACCGCCGCGATGGCGGTGAGCTCGTAGCCGAGACCGGCGTCGGCCTTGGCCTGGCCGATGCGCGAGACATAGACGAGCCCGGCGAGCGCGGCGCAGGCGCCGCAGAGCACGTAGGCGCGCAGCGCGACCGAGCCGACGCGCACGCCCGCGAAGCGCGCCCCCTCGGCGTTGAAGCCGATGACGCCGAGCTCGCGGCCGTAGACGGTTCGATGGAGCAAGACCCAGAGCGCGAGGAAAAGCGCGCCGACCACGAGGAGTTGCACCGGCAGCCAACCGCCGAGGTAGCCTTGGCCGAGCGCGAGGAATGAATCGGGAAAACCCGTGTAGCTGCGCGCGCCGCCGGTGAGCGCCTCGGCGAGTCCGCGATAAAGCGAAAAGGTGCCGAGGGTGACGATGAGCGGCGGCACCCTCAGCCGCGTGACAAGCACGCCGTGGAGCGCCCCGCCCGCCGCGCCGAGCGCGACCGCGAGAACGGCGGCGAGCCACACCGGCAAACCGAGCGACCACGCGCCGCCGAGCGCGACGGCCACGAGGCCCATCATGGAGCCGACGGAGAGATCGATGCCGCCGGTCTTGATGACGAAAGTCAGGCCGAAGGCGAGCAGGCCGACCTCCGCCGCGAGGCGCGCGATCTCGAAACCGTTGTCGAGAGAGAGGAAGCGCGGATGCGCGAAGCCGAAGGCGATAACCTCGGCGAGCAACACGAGGACGAGCACCCATTCGCCGTTCGGACAAACACGGGCGAGCCAGGAGGGCCGGCCGGGCGGCGGAGTCTCCGATGCGTTGAGGCAGGGGACCGCCGGTGCGTGTGACGGCGGGCCCGCTGGGCCCGCCCTACCCTTTGGCTTATCGTCAGGCACGGCGAACCTCCTTCTGGAAAGCGGTGTCGGCGACGACGGCGACGAGCAGGATCGCGCCTTGGATGGCTTTTTCCCAAGCGGGGTCCATGTGCAGGAAGGTGAAGACGGTTCCGATCGAGCCGAGCAGCGCGACGCCGAGCAGCGTGCCGAGGAGCGAGCCGCGGCCGCCGGTGATCGAAGCGCCGCCGACCACGACGGCGGCGATGACCTTCAGCTCGAAACCGAGACCGGCGTTGGTCTCGATCGTCGGGTAACGGGTGAAGTTGAACAAGGCGGCGGCGGCGGTGGCGGCGCCGAGGATCGCGAAGGCGCCGACGACCCAGCGGAGCGGTTGCAGGCCGACGCGGCGCGCGGCCTCGTGGTCGCAACCGACGGCGTAGAAGGCGCGGCCGGCGGAGGTGTTGCGCATCGCCCAGGCAAAGGCGGCGAAGAGCGCGCCGGCGGCGACGAGATAAACGGTTTGCGCGACGCCGGCGGGGAGACCGAACCACTGGAAGCCGGCCGGCAGGTCTTGTATCCAATCGCCGCCGGTGGCGCGGAGCACGCCGTTGCGGAGCAGCACCATCATGGCGAGCGTGGCGATGATGGCGGGTATCCGCGCGGCGGTGACGAGAAGACCGTTGAGCGCGCCGAGAGCGGCGCCGATGGCGAGCGTGGCGAGGACGACCAACGGCATGGGCAGGCCGCTCTTCGCGAGGAGGCCGGCGGCGATGCCGCCGACCACGAATTGCGAGCCGATGGAGATGTCGATCTGGCCGGCCACGATGACGAGCGTCATGCCGGCGGCGGCGAGCAGCACGGGGAGATTGTCGATCGCGAGGCTGCGGAAGGTGCCGGCGGCGTAGAAACCATCGACGCCGAAAAGCGGCAGGAGAAAAAGGACGGCGAGGGCGACGAGCAACGCGGTCTCGCGCGGGTGGCGACGGAAGAGAGCGGCGCTCATGGATGCGGTGCGGGGTTGCTCGTGACACGGGCGTTTTGCCCGCGGGTTCGGAACGGCGTCTGAAGCCACGGAGACGGGCGAGCCGCGCCACGGGCTGGACACACGATCACACGGGCAGGATGCCCGTGCCACTTCGGGAGCGGGATCATGCGGCGGCGTCCTCCAAGGCGAGATGGAGCAGGCTCTCGCGGGTGGCCTCCCGCGCGGGCAGGACGCCGGCGACGCGGCCGCGGCGGAGCACGGCGATGCGGTCGGCGAGTCCGAGCAGCTCGGGCAGCTCCGACGAGATGAGAATGATGGCCATGCCGTCTTTCACCAGTTCGCCCATGAGACGGTGGATCTCGGCCTTCGCGCCGACATCGATGCCCTGCGTGGGTTCGTCGAGAATGAGGACGCGCGGCTTGGTCGAGAGCCAGCGGGCGAGGGAAACCTTTTGCTGGTTGCCGCCGGAGAGCGTGCCGGCGGCGACGAAGATCGAGGCCGCCTTCACGCCGAGGCGGCGCGAGAGATCGGCGGCGAGGGCGTTTTCCTTGGTTTCGTCGAGCCAGGCGCCACCGAGGCGGCGGAGAATGGGCAGCGCGATGTTTTCCGCGATGGGCAGGGCCTCGACGACGCCGTGCTCCTTGCGGTCCTCGGGCACGTAGGCCAGGCCGTGGGCGAGCGCGTCGGCGACGGAAGCGATCCCGACGGGTTTGCCGTCGACGAGGATTTCGCCGGAAGTGGCGGGAGCGAGGCCGAAGAGCACGCGGGCGAACTCGGTGCGACCGGCGCCGACGAGGCCGCCGAGGCCGAGGATCTCGCCGCGGCGGACGGAGAGACTGACGTCCTTCACGCCGGACGGCGCGTGGCAAAGGCCGCGGGTTTCGAGGAGGGTCTCGCCGAGGGTGACGTCGGCCTTGGGGAACATCTCCTTGAGGTCGCGACCGGCCATGAGTTGCACGAGGCGCGCGCGGTCGACTTCGGAGCGCGGGTAGGTGCCGATGTAGGTGCCGTCGCGCAGCACGGTGAATCGGTCGGCGAGGCGCAGAACCTCTTCGAGACGGTGCGTGATGTAGAGGATGGCGACGCCGTCGGCGCGGAGTTTTTCGACAAGGTCGAGCAAGCGGTCGGCGTCGTGTTGCGAGAGCGAGGCGGTCGGCTCGTCGAGGATGAGGACCTTGGCGGAGCGGCCGAGGGCGCGGGCGATCTCGAGGAGTTGTTTCTCCGCCATGCGCAGCTCCTTCACCGGACGCTCGACGTCGAGCTCGGCGCCGATGCGCGAGAGGAGTTCTCTCGCGCGCGCGGCCCGGCGGCTCCAGGAGATCACGCGACCGTCCTCTCCGAGGAGGAGGTTTTCCGCGACGGAGAGTTCGGAGAAGAGAGTCGGGTTCTGGTAAACGACGGACAGGCCCAGCTCCTGCATGTGGCGCGGGGTGGCGTTCTCCACGGGCGTGTCGCCCATGCGGATCTCGGCGCCGGGATCGGGCGAGACCACGCCGCTGGCGATCTTGATCAGCGTGCTTTTGCCCGCGCCGTTTTCGCCGAGGAGCGCATGCACCTCGCCGGGGCGGAGTTCGAGGTCGACGCCGCGAAGCGCGCGGACGCCGGGGTAGGTTTTGGCAATGTTGCGAAGCCGAAGCAAACGTGGGGAGGGGTGAAGGGGGAACGCATCAAGTGAAGATTCGGCCCGCTCCGTCGAGCCCGTAAGGGGTATAACGTAATGAGACAAGTTCCCCCTCGGGGAGAAACGATGGACACACCCCGGACAAAGCGGGTGAAAATGAGGCCATGTCCGTCGCGCTTCCGCCCTGCCCCCACCTGCCGCCGCCTCCTCCGGGGCTCGATCACCGGCACCTCGGAAAACATGACGAGACCCGCGACGGGGCCTTCTACCTGAGCTGTCTCGAATACGGCCACGCGCTGTGGCAACGCGGCCTCGCCGCGCGCGCGGTGCTTTGCCTCGACCGCGCGATGGGGGCCGACCTGCGCGGCGACGAGCCCGAGTTGCGCGCCTGGCCGATGCCCTACGCGGCGATGGCGTGGTTTCTTGGTCACACGCCGCCGGAGGTGTTCATCGGCAACCCGCGCGTGCATTTCCAGCATTACGCGGACCGGATGAACGAGCCGCGCCGCGAACAACGCCGTGCGCGTGCCTGGGCCTGCTGGGCGATCGCGCGGCGCCTGAGACCGGAGTGGCCGGGCGATCCGAGGCACCATGTCGTGGAGCCGGGCGAAGACAAAATCGCGAAGGCGCTGGACCTGCACGGCTTGCCCGGTGAAACGGCGCTGTGGCGAACGGTCCTGGAGGGGTGTGTCGCGAAAGTTTTTTCGGCGCCCGAATAAATCTTTCTAAAAAGCCCTTGACCGAAAGGCGCCGGATTCTACGGTCCGCACTCCTTTCCCATTCCGGGGTGGTAGCTCAGCTGGTTAGAGCGTCTGCCTGTCACGCAGAAGGTCGCGGGTTCGAGTCCCGTCCATCCCGCCATTTT
>CBINJQ010000032.1:0-17933 GCA_966251015.1 uncultured Akkermansia sp.
GACAGCCTCCACAAAAACATCGGCCACATCAAAGACATCGTCGCGATGCAGCAGAGCTACGCCAAGACCTCCGGCGTCGTCGAGACCGTCTCCGTCCCCGACCTCGTCGAGGACGCCCTCCGCATGAACGCCGGCTCCCTCGCCCGTCACGACGTCGAGGTCGTGCGCGAATACGAGGCCCGCCCCGTCATCACGGTCGAGAAGAACAAGGTCCTCCAGATCCTGGTGAACCTCATCCGCAACGCCAAATACGCCTGCGACGAATCCGGCCGCACCGACAAACGCCTCACCGTCCGCTCCCGCGCCGACGCCAACGGCGTCGACATCTCCGTCATCGACAACGGCGTGGGCATCCCCGCCGAAAACCTCACCCGCATCTTCAACCACGGCTTCACCACCCGCAAACACGGCCACGGCTTCGGTCTCCACAGCGGCGCCCTCGCCGCCAAGGAGATGGGCGGCTCGCTCCACGTGAACAGCGACGGCCCCGGACGCGGCGCCGTCTTCACCATCCGCCTGCCCTTCGCCCCGACCGAACGCAACGGCGTCTCCGAACACGGCCGCGCGTAAACCGCCTCGTTCCGTCCCCGCCCTCCTGCTAGCATCCCTCCCATCAACCCCGACTCATGAGCTCCCCCAATCTTGAGAAAAACGTCCGGGTTCTCGTCGTCGACGACAACCGAGCCATCCACGACGACTTCAAAAAGATCCTCGCCACCCCCTCCCACGCCGCCGAGGTCGAGGCGATGGAGGCCGAGCTCTTTGGCGACGCCTCCAGCGAGGGCCCCCTCGTCCGCTTCGACATCCACTCCGCCTACCAGGGCCGGGAGGCCATCGACCTCGTCGGCAAGGCCCGCGCCGACGGACACCCCTTCGCCATGGCCTTCATGGACGTGCGCATGCCGCCCGGCCTCGACGGCGTCGAGACCACCGAGGCCATCTGGAAAATCGACCCCGACATCCAGATCGTCATCTGCACCGCCTACTCCGACTACGCGTGGGACGAGATGATCCGCCGCCTCGGCCACTCCGACAAGCTCCTCATCCTCAAAAAGCCCTTCGACAACGTCGAGGCCCTCCAGCTCGCCACCGCCCTCACCGAGAAATGGCACCTCGGCCAGCAGGCCCGCTGCAAGATGGCCGACCTCGAAAAACTCGTCGAGGAACGCACCCACCAGCTCCGCGCCGCGAAGGAGGCCGCCGAGGTCGCCAACCACGCCAAGAGCGAGTTCCTCGCCAACATGAGCCACGAGATCCGCACGCCCATGAACGGCGTGATCGGCATGACCGGCCTCCTCCTCGACTCCGGGCTCAATCCCGCCCAGCGCGAATTCGCCGAGACCATCCGGGGCAGCGCGGACAACCTCATGTCGATCATCAACGACATCCTCGACTTCTCCAAGATCGAGGCCGGCAAGCTCAACTTCGAGAACCTCGACTTCGAACTCCGCGACACCCTCGAAAGCACCATCGACGTCCTCGCCGAGCGCGCCCAGGCCAAGGGCATCGAACTGGTCATGGAGGTCGCCCCGGACGTCCCCCCGCTCCTCCGCGGCGATCCCGGCCGCCTGCGCCAGGTCCTCACCAACCTGGTGGGCAACGCCATCAAGTTCACCGAGGGCGGGGAAGTCGTCGTCTACGTCACCCTCGTCGCCGCAGACGCCGACTCGGTCCTCGCCCGCTTCGAGGTGAAAGACACCGGCCTCGGCATCCCCGCCGAGGCGCAGAAACGCCTCTTCCAGGCGTTCTCCCAGGCCGACAGCTCCACCACCCGCAAATACGGCGGAACCGGCCTCGGCCTCGCCATCTCCAAGCGCCTCGTCGCGATGATGCAGGGCGAGATCGGCGTGCAGAGCGAACCCGGCAAGGGCTCCACCTTCTCCTTCACCGCCCGCTTCGGCCGCCCCTCCGCCGAACCGAAGATCGCCACCTGCGCGAGCATGGACGGCTGGGCCGATCTCCGCGTGCTCGTCGTCGACGACAACGCCAGCGCCCGCCAAAGCCTCCGCCACCAAATCTTCGCCTGGCACCTCCAGAAGGGCAGCGCGGCCGACGGCTTCGAGGCCTTGCAGGTCCTGCGCGCCGCCGCGGCCGAAGGCCGCCCCTACGACATCGCCCTCCTCGACGTGGAGATGCCCGAGATGGACGGTCTCACGCTCGCCCGCGCCATCAAGGCCGACCCCGCCATCCCGCCCATCCATCTCATCGCGCTCACCAACAAGGGCCACCCCCTCGGCGCGGATGACGCGGCGGCCGCCGGCATCGAGGCATCGCTCACCAAACCGGTGCGCCAGTCGCCGCTGCTGGACTGCCTGGTCAACGTCATCGGCCGCAACCTCGCCACCAGCCTCAGCTCGCGCGGCAACGTCCGTCTGCCCGCGCTCCCCGAGGAGGTGCTGAAGGAACTCCGCGCCGCCCGCCTGCTTCTCGCCGAGGACAACGCCGTCAACCAGAAGGTCGCGCTCGGCCTGCTCGCCAAGTTCGGCTGCACCGCCGACGTCGCCGCCAACGGCTTCGAGGTGCTCGAACGCATGCAAAGCGCCGCCTATTCCCTGATCTTCATGGACTGCCAGATGCCGGAGATGGACGGCTTCGAGGCGACCCGCCTGATCCGCAAGCACGAGGGCGAGACCGGCTCCGCCCCGGCCCACATCATCGCCCTCACCGCCAGCGCCATGCAGGGCGACCGCGAGCACTGCCTCTCCGTCGGCATGAACGACTACGTCGTGAAACCGATCCGCATGCCCGAGCTGCGCCAGGCCCTCGAACGCTGGCACCAGACCATTGTCGCCGCCGCCAACGCCCGCGCCAAATAGCCCTCCCGGCCTGTTTTGGCGGGACGCCGTCCCCGGCGTCCGCGGCCGCCTCACCGCCCCGCGCGCAGTCTCAGCAGCCGCTCCCCGGCCTCGCGCAGCACCGGCGCGCTTTTCGCGAAATTCAGCCGCGCGTAACGATTCTCCGGATACGGAAAGAACGACGAGCCCGGCACCGGCGCCACGCCGATCTCCTTCGTCATCCAATGCGCGCATTCCACGTCGCTCGCAAAGCCCAGCGGCGCGACGTCCAGCATCACGAAATAGGCGCCCTCCGGCGTCGAGTAGCCGAGGCCCGTCCTGTCCAGATACGAGAGCAGCAGGTCCCGCCGCGACTGATATTCCGCCGCCAGCCCCGCGTAGTAGTCCGGCCCCCAGCCCAGCGCCGTCACCACCGCGTGCTGCAAGGGCGCCGCCGCGCCGACGGTGAGGAAATCATGCACCTTCCTCGCCTGCGCGATGATCTCCGCCGGCGCATGCACGTAACCGAGGCGCCAGCCCGTGATCGAAAAAGTTTTCGAGAGCGACGAACACGAGATCGTGCGCTTCGCCATGCCCGGCAGCGTCGCGAAATAGACGTGCTCGCGCCCGTCGAACACGAGGTGCTCGTAGACCTCGTCCGTGATCACGAAGGCGTCGAACTCCTCCGCCAACGCCGCGATCTGCAAGAGCTCCGCCCGCGTGAACACCCGCCCGCAGGGGTTCGACGGATTGCACAGGATAAACGCCTTCAGCCCGCCGCCCGTCGCGAAGGCCGCGCGCAGTTCCGCCGGATCGAATCCGTAGCCCGGCGGATTCAACTTCACATGCACAGGCGTCGCCCCCGTGAGGATGGCGTCGGCGTTGTAGTTCTCGTAGAAGGGCGAAAACAGCCCCACGCGATCGCCCGGATCGCACACCGTCATCATCGCGACCATCATCGCCTCCGTCGCCCCGCAGGTGACGACGAGTTCGCGCTGCGGATCGACCGGCAGGCCGGTGAAGCGGGTCAGCTTCGCCGCCAGCGCGTCGCGCAACTCGGGCGCTCCCCACGTCACGGCGTATTGGTGCCGCCCCGCGTCCATCGCCGCCCGCGCCGCCTCGACGAGCGCGTCCGGCGGATTCCCGTCGGGGAACCCCTGGGCGAGATTGATCGCGTTATGCTGCGCCGCGACGCGCGACATCTCGCGAATCAGCGACTCGGTGAAAACGGCGGTGCGACGGGAGGTCTGCGGCATGGGAAACGAAAATCACCACGATGGCGCTCAAACCGCATGCCCGCGCCCCGTTGGTCCTGGTCGTTGGACATTGGTCGTTCGGATTCCGCGCCTCACGGAATCCGCAGCTCCATCCCGATCTGCAACGAGCTCTCCGTCGGCAACTGGTCGCGGTTGACCGCGAAGATCTCGCGCCAACGCGAACGATTGCCGTAGTAGCGCAGCGAGATGCTCATGAGCGTGTCGCCCTTCGCGACGATATGCTTGCGCCCCGCGGCCGGAGGCGGCTGCGCCGGCGGCGGCGTCTGATTCGCGGTCTGGTTGGCGGGCGGGTTCACCGGCGTCACGGGCACCACGCCGACCGGCGTCGAATATTCCATCTGGGGTGTTCCGCGCGATGGCGGTCCGCCTCCGGGAACGTCCGTCACATAGGCGCCCTGCGAAGGCTCGATCGGCAATCCCACGCTCGCGTCCGGCGCGCCGCCGCTGTTCGCGAGGCCCGCCGTGCGCGTGGCGTCCAAAACCGCGGCGCGGGCGGCGGCGAGTTGCTCCTTGATCTGGAGGTTCTCGCGCTGGAGACGGTCGACCGTGTCGATCAGGTCGGTGCGCTCCACCTGGTTGTCGAGCGGCTGTCCCGGAAGCGTCTTGGCGAAGTCCCGGATGCAGGCCTCGATGCGCTGAAGCGCGAGGCGCGCCTGATCGGTGTTGGGCCGCAGCTCGCGGTAACGGCGAAAATGATAGATCGCCGCGATCGGATCTTTGACGTGCTGCTGGTAAAGGATCGCCGCGTCCAGATGCGACTCCGGCGCCGCGCCCCCGCGCTGGTCGATCACCTTGAGAAAGGTCGACAGCGCCTCCTGCTCGCGCCCCATGCGCAGCAGTTCCTTGCCGCGCCGGTAGTCGGGGTCGTCCACCTCGGCGGTGTAGGGCATGACCGAGGTCGGCCCGCAGCCCGTCTGCACGAGGCCGAGGGCGGCGAGGGAGGAAAGAAAAACCAGGGTCGAAAGGCGACGGCGCATGGCGCGTGGCGGGAGCGGGCGGAAATGGATGTTGAACGCGAAAAGTCGGAGTCCAAGTCTCGCGACTCCTTCACGGACACAAACCCGAAATGGCCCTCGACTCGACCTTCGTCCTCAAGCGCGCGCGACAGGCGCTCCGCATCGAACAGGAAGCCATCGAGGCCACGCGCGAGTCGCTGGGCGCGCCTTTCGTCGCCGTGGCCCGCGCCGTCCACGCGACAATCCGGTCGGGGAATAAAATCATTTTTACCGGAGTCGGGAAATCCGCGCACATCGCGCAAAAGCTCACCGGCACCTTCAACAGCACCGGCGCCCCCTCCTGTTTCCTCGACGCCACCCAGGCGCTCCACGGCGACCTCGGCATGGTCCGCGAAGGCGACGTCGCCCTCATCCTCTCCAACAGCGGCCAGACCGACGAGGTCCTGAAACTCGTCCCCGTGCTGCGCCGCTTCGGGCTCAAGCTCGTGGCGTTCACCGCCAAGGACGACTCCGACCTCGCCCGCGGCTGCGACCTCCAACTCGTCTACTCCGTCCCCCGCGAGGCCTGCCCGCTCGCCCTCGCCCCCACCGCCAGCACCACCGCCGCCCTCGCCCTCGGCGACGCCCTCGCGATGGTGTTGCTCGAGGCCCGCGGCCTCACTCGCGACGACTTCGCCCGCTACCATCCCGCCGGCAACCTCGGTCGCATCCTCCTCCTCAAGGTCGCCGACATCATGCGCACCGGCGACCGGCTCCCCGTCGCGCCCGACACGATCACGCTGCAAGACGCCATCCTGCGCATGACCAAGGCCAAGAGCGGCAGCATCGCGCTCGTCTCGGCCAAGGGCGGCAAGCTCACCGGCATCCTCACCGACGGCGACTTCCGCCGCAGCGCGCTCACCGGCCCCGACTTCCTGCAAAAGCCCGTCTCCGCCTTCATGACGCGCTCGCCCAAGACCATTTCCGCCGAAGCCCTCGGCGTGGACGCGCTGCGGATCTTCGAGGCGCACAAGATTGACGACCTCATTGCCGTCGACGCCAAGGGCCGCCCCGTCGGTCTCGTCGACGGCCAGGATCTGCCCAAGCTGAAGATCGTCTAGGGCGGCGCCTCGCGCAGGGCCCCGGATTTTTCCCGATCTTCGCGCAACTCGCGCGAACGTCGGAGGTCTGCAAGAGGCGCCGATGCATTCCTTCTTTCGCGTCCTGTCGTTCATCCTCTGCGCCGCCGCGCTCGCGTTCCTCTCCGGTTGCGCCAGCTACGTCCCGCCCGGCCCCAAGGCCAACCTTGACGTCTTCGCCAACGACAACGACATCGGGAAAAACTTCGCCCTTCTCCCCGCCGCCACGTTCCCCGCCACGCTCGCCGTCGTCCGCGCGCAAGGTCCGCGCTACTCCAACCACCACCTTCACGTGAACGGCGGCCCCCAGGGCGACGGAGCCTACACCCTCCTCACCGTCCGCGAGGTCGACGAGGACGCGCAACTCGCGCGCCTCGGCTCGCTCCCGCGGCTCGCGGGAGTGACCGGCGTCAACCGCCTGCTCGTTCCCGCCAAACTGGAGAGCGACCGCGAACTCCGCGCCATCGCCTCCCGCCTGCAAGCCGACCTCGTGCTCGTCTACACCTTCGACACCGCCTTCTTCGACCGCGACGTCGCCAAGCCCCTCTCCGTCGTCAGCCTCGGGCTCTCGCCCACCCGTCACGTCACCGCCGTCACCACGGTCTCCGCGCTCCTCATCGACACGCGCAGCGGCTACATCCACGCCACCTTCGAGGCGACCGAAACCGCGCGCAATCTGAGCACCTCGTGGGGAAGCGCGGACGCCGCCGACGCCGCCCGCCGCGCGACCGAGCGCGCCGCCTTCGCCCGGCTCATCACCGACTTCATCGCCGCGTGGCCGCGCGTCGGCGAAGCCCGGCCCGCCGCCGCCTCGACCACGCCCGGCGTCTAGCGCGCCCGCCATGGAGTGCGGCGGCACGACGCCGCTTTCGACGACGAGCCTCGGCTCGTCGCCCCCGCTCCCGCCCCCGCTCGCCCGACCACGCTCGCCCGACCACGCGCGCCCCCGCCGCGTTTCCCCCTTTGCCGGACGCGCGAGTCTTGCTCAACTCCGCCCCGCCCATGCCTCTGCTGATCCGCCGCGCCCGCGTCCTGACCCTCGCCCAACCCGGCTCGCCCGCCTCCGGTCTCACCCGCCCGCGCCGCGGCGCCGCCCTGCGCGAGCTCGGCGTTCTGCCGCGCGGCGACGTGCTCGTCGACGGCGACAAGATCGTCGCCGTCGCGCCGGAGTTGCCCGTCCCGCCCGACGCCGAGGTTCTCGACGCCGAGGGTCGCGTCCTCATGCCCGGCTTCGTCGATTGCCACACCCACGCCGCCCACCCCGGCGAGGTGCTCGCCGACTGGGAAAAGGAACTCGCCGGCGCGCCCGCCGCGGAAATCGAGAAACAAGGCGGCGGCCTCCCCGCCGCCATCCGCGCCGTCCGCGCCGCCACCCGCAAACAGCTTTCCGCCGCCCTTCGCCCCCGCCTCGACGCCGCGCTCCGCGCCGGCACCACCACGATCGAGGTAAAGAGCGGCCTCGGCCTCAACTCCGACGCCGAACGCAAGCTCCTCGGCGCCATCCAGCGCGCCGCCTCCGAAACGCCCGGCGCCGTCGTCCCCACCGCCTGCCTCGGCCACGCGATCGAGGGCGACGTCGCCGCCTTCACGCGCCTGATCGTGCGCGAGGTCTTGCCCGAGGTCTGGCACGAATTCCCCGGCCTCGCCGTCGACGCCCGCTGCGCCGCCGACGCCTGGCCCGCCGAGGCCTGCGTGCGCCTCCTCGACCGAGCCCGCAAACACGGCCTGCCTATCCGCGTCACCGCCGACCAGCACGCGAGCACCGGCATGATCCCCGAGGCGCTCAACCTGCACGCGCGCAGCGTCGACCACCTCGAACATGCCTCGAAGGCCGACCTCCAGGCCCTCGCCGCGAGCGACACCTTCGCCGTGATGCTGCCCGGCTCCAGCTTCCACACGGGCAACCGCTACGCCCGCGCCGGCGCCTTCGTCGACAACGGCGGCCTGCTCGCCCTCGCGAGCGATTTCGGCCCCGCCAGCGCGCCCTCGGCCTCGATGCCTTTCGTGATCGCCCTCGCCGTGCGCTACTGCGGCTTGAGCGTCGCCGAGGCGATCAACGCCGGCACGGTCAACGCCGCCGCCGTCCTCGGCCTCGCGGATCGCGGCGTCATCGCCCCCGGCCTGCGCGCCGACCTCGTCCTCCTGCGCCACGCCGACGAAAGGCAGCTCGCCCACGAGTTCGGCGAAAACCCCGTCGACCGCGTCGTCTGCGCCGGCCGCCTCCTCCCGCGCTAACTCCCTGATCGAGTGTGGCCACGCCCGTCCCCGGACGTGCCCCCGCGCCGCGACCTTCGCGTTTTTTGCCCTTTAGTTGCCCAAAGCCCCTTTTTCGTCGTCCCGCCGTGGCGAATTGTGGCTAAAGCTATCCTTATCTCCGACCACACACCGGACCCAAAACCGACCACGACCATGGCCACGCCCGCTTTCGTTTACCAGGACACCTTCCCTCTCGGCGCCGACGAGACCGAATACCGCCTCTTGAGCAAAGAGGGCGTCTCCACCGCCTCCTTCGAGGGCCGGGAGATCCTCAAGGTCTCCCCCGAAGCCCTCGCCTACGTCGCGCAGCAGGCCATGCACGACTGCTCCTTCATGCTGCGCCCGAAGCACCTCGCGCAGGTCGCCGCCATCCTCGACGACCCCGAGGCCTCGGAAAACGACCGCTACGTCGCGCTCACCCTCCTCAAAAACGCCGAGATCGCCGCGCAGGGCATCCTCCCCTTCTGCCAGGACACCGGCACCGCCATCGTCATGGGCAAAAAGGGCCAGCAGGTCTGGACCGGCGCCGACGACGCCGAGTGGCTCTCCAAAGGCGTCTACGAGTGCTACACCAAGGAGAACCTCCGCTACTCCCAGACCGCCGCGCTCGACATGTATAAGGAGGTCAACACCGGCACCAACCTCCCCGCCCAGATCGATCTCTACGCGTCACAGGGCTCCGAATACAAATTCCTCTTCGTCGCCAAGGGCGGCGGCTCCGCCAACAAGACCTTCCTCTACCAGGAGACCAAGGCGCTCCTGAACCCCAAGAGCCTCGAGAAGTTCTTCCTCGACAAGATGAGCCACCTGGGCACCGCCGCCTGCCCGCCCTACCACCTCGTCTTCGTCATCGGCGGCACCTCCGCCGAGACCTGCCTCAAGACGGTCAAACTCGCCTCGACCAAATACTACGACTCGCTCCCCACCACCGGCAACGAGCACGGCCGCGCCTTCCGCGACCTCGAGGCGGAGAAACTCGTCCTCAAGCTCGCCCAGACCACCGGCATCGGCGCCCAGTTCGGCGGCAAATACTTCGCCCTCGACGTCCGCGTCGTCCGCCTCCCCCGCCACGGCGCCTCCTGCCCCGTCGGCGTCGGCGTCTCCTGCTCCGCCGACCGCAACATCAAGGCCAAGATCAACAAGGACGGCATCTGGCTCGAAAAGATGGAGACCAACCCCGGCCGCTTCATCCCCGACGCCCTCCGCACGCTCAAGGACGACCGCGTCGTGCGCATCGACCTCAACCAGCCCATGGCCGCCATCCGCGCCGAATTGAGCAAACACCCCGTCACCACCCGCGTGCTGCTCAACGGCCCGCTCGTCGTCGCGCGCGACATCGCCCACGCCAAGCTCAAGGAGCGCGTCGACGCCGGCCAGGGCCTGCCGGACTACTTCAAGAACCACCCCGTCTACTACGCCGGCCCCGCCAAGACCCCCGCCGGCTACGCCTCCGGTAGTTTCGGCCCCACTACGGCCGGCCGCATGGACAGCTACGTCGACCTCTTCCAGTCGCTCGGCGGCAGCATGATCATGCTCGCCAAGGGCAACCGCTCCAAGGCCGTGACCGACGCCTGCCACAAACATGGCGGCTTCTACCTCGGCAGCATCGGCGGCCCCGCCGCGATCCTCGCCAAGGAGAACATCAAGAAGGTCGAGGTGCTCGAGTATCCCGAGCTCGGCATGGAAGCCGTGTGGAAGATCGAGGTGGAGGACTTCCCCGCCTTCATCCTCGTCGACGACAAGGGCAACGACTTCTTCGCCAACGGCTGCGGCGCCTGCCTGCCCGGCGGCGTCACCGCCGCCGCGAAGAAGTAGCCTGCCCGTGTCGCACGCCCGTCCCCGGGCGTGCCCCGCCGATGCTCACCGGCCAGTTCGATCTCCCCATCGGCTTCGACCTGCTCGCCACCGCCGCCTTCGCGCTCACCGGCGCGCTCGCCGCGGTGCGGCGCCGCTACGACATCGTCGGCGTTTTCTTCCTCGCCCTCATCTCCGGCCTCGGCGGCGGCCTGCTTCGCGACGGTCTCTTCATCCAGTCGGGCCCGCCCGCCGCGTTTCTCGACGCCCGCTATCTCCAGATCGTCACCATCGCCGCGCTCTTCGGCGTCCTCCTCCGCGAACGCGTGCAACGCTTCGGCCGCCTCATCGCCCTCCTCGACGCCCTCGGTCTCGGCGCCTACGCCGTCTTCGGCACCCAAAAAGCCCTCGGCGCCGACCTCGCCGTCCCCGCCGCGCTGCTCGTCGGCGTGCTCAACGCCTCCGGCGGCGGCATCCTGCGCGACATCCTCGTCCGCGAGGAGCCGCTGGTGTTCAAGCCCGGCCAGTTCTACGTCCTCGTCGCGCTGCTCGGGAGCATCGTCTTCGTCGTCGCCGGGCGGCTCTTCGACCTCGCCGCCCAGCCCGCCGCCTTCCTCGCCATCGGCGTCACCTTCGCCATGCGCCTGCTTTCCCTTCGCTTCGACTGGCGCACCACGCCCTTCGTCGACCCGCCGAAAAGATAGGGCGCGACCGCCGGACGCGCCGCGACGGAGCGGCGTCCGCGGCGGGGCCCCGCGCCCGCCCGCCCGTCGCACCCGCGCCCCGCACGGCTTTTGCACTGGAGCGCCTCGCCGCAAAATCCAAGGTGGGCTCGCCCCTCCCCGCGCCTCCCCATGCTTCATCCCCGCCGCCTCGAACGCGTTTTCCTGTTCGTCTGCCTCGCGCTCGCCCTCGGTTTCGTGGCGCGCAACGCCGTCGTGCGCATCGAATACCTCCGCTTCGCCGACCGCGCCGCGCAAAAGCCCGCCGAACTCGCGTCCATCCCGGAGCACGCGCCGCGCACCGCGATCTATCCCATCTCGTCGGCCGACTCCCACTGGTGGGTCATGCACACCGAGGCCATGATCCGCTCCGGCGACTGGCGCGTGCGCGAAACCGCCCGCGACAACGCCCCGCACGGACGCGAGGTCCACTGGAGCTCCGGCCTCATGTGGACCCTCGCCGCGACCGCCTGGCTCATCCACCTCGGCGCCGGCCTCGAGACGGTCGCCGCCGTGGAACAAGCCGCGCTCGTCGTCGGCCCGCTGATGCACCTGGCCTTCATCCTCGCCTTCGGGCTCCTCGCCGCGCGCCGCTGGGGCGGCCTCGTCGGCGGAGGCCTGGCCCTCGGCCTCGCCTCGCTCGGATCGCTCGACCAGTTTTTCCGTCCCGGCGAAGCCGACCACCACGGCGTCGTCACCTGTTTCGCCCTCGGCTGCCTGCTCTCCGCCCTCGCCGCCGGAGCCGGCTTGGTCGCCCGCGAAGGCGCCGCGCCCGCCCCCGCGCGCCACGCCCTTGTGCCCCCGCGCCGAACCGCCCGCCGCTGGATGATCGTCTCCGGCCTCCTCGGCGCCGCCGGCCTCTGGGTCAGCGCCGCCACCGTCGTCCCCGCCTTCGCCGGCATCGCGTTCGGAGCCCTCGTCGGCGCCCGGCTCGGACGCCCCGCCCGCGCGGGGAACGGCTCCGCCGACCACGACGCCGGCCTGTGGCGCGTCTGGGGAACCGCCGGCGCCCTCGGCAGCCTCGCGTTCTACCTTCTTGAATACGCGCCTTCGCATTTCGGCTGGCGCCTCGAGGTCAATCATCCGCTCTACGCGATCGCCTGGTGGGGCGGCGGCGAACTCCTCGCGCGCCTCTGCTCCTGGGTGCGAGGCGACGGCTTCGCGCCCTCGCCTCGCGGGCGTATCGCCGCCCTCGCCGCGACCGCCGCGCTCGCCGCCCTCCCGCTCGCCGTTCTCATCGGCGGCCCCGCGCTCTTCTCCGTGCGCGACACCTTCCTCTGGAATCTCCACGAGGGCTACATCCTCGAGTTCCGCAGTCTGGCCGCGTCGCTGGGCGGCGCCACCTGGAGCGAACGCATCGCCACCCTCGCCATCTGGCCGCTCCTCGCCTTTCCCGCGCTCTGGTATCTTTTCCGCCATCGCTCCGGCCCGGGCGCCGCGTTGCTCGCCCTCGCGTGCGGCGCGGCGCTCCCGCTCAGCGTGCTCTCGTTTCTGCAAATCCGCTGGCTCGGCGTCACCCAGGCGCTCTGGCTCGCCGCCCTCGTCGCGTGGCTTGTCGTCTGGCGCGCAACTCCCGCGCCGCGCCCCCGCGCGGCCACCACGCTCGGCGTCCTCCTGTTGGCCTTCGGGTTTCTGGCCTTCCCGCTCCGCGCCATCCAGACTTGGGGCGCGCCGCCCCGGCTCGCCGTCGAGGAGGCGATCTCCCTCGTCATGCGCGACATCGCATGGAAGCTGCGCGCCGCCGCCGGCTCCGCGCCGATCAACGTGGTCAGCGGCCCCACCACGACGACTTCGCTCGCCTTCTACGGCGACACCCGCGGCGTCGGCACGCTCTACTGGGAAAACCTCGCCGGCCTGAAAACCGTGGCCTCCGTCTACGGCGCGCAAAGCGAGGCCGAGGCGCTCCGCCTCTGCCGTGAAAACGCGGTCACCCACATCGTCATCTTTTCGTGGGACGCCTTCGCCCAGCCCTACGCCCGCCTTCACCACGGCCGCGCCGTGGACGCCTCCACCGACGACTGCTTCGTCAGCTCGCTCCTCAACACCCGCAACATCCCGGAGTGGCTCCGCCCGCGCCACTACACGATGCTCCCGGAACTCGCCGAGGCCGGCCACTGGGTGCTGATTTTCGAAGTCCACCCGGAGCAAAGCTCCGCCGAGGCCTATTATCATCTCGGCAAATACCTCGAGGACGACCGCCACCCGAAGGAAGCGCTCGAGGCCTACCTCAAGGCCTGGAACCTCGACCCCACCCGCGGAGAAACCGCGCACCGACTCGGGCTCGCGCTCGCCAACGCCGGGCGGATCGACGACGCCCGCAAACTCACCGCGCTCCTCCCGCCCCGCGAACGCGGCCAGATCCTCGCCGCCATGGGCCGCAACCTGCTCGCCAACGGTCGCGGCCGCGAAGCGGCGGAGACGCTCCGCGCCTCGCTCGCCGCCTCCCCCCATGATCGAGGCGTCGCCACCGAGCTCGCGTGGTTTCTCGCCACCTCGGACGACCTGGCCGTGCGCGACGGCGCGGAAGCGCTCCGTCTCATGAGCGGGCTCAACGCCTCCGGCGAGAGCCTCACCCTCGCGGAAACCCTCGCCCTCGCCGCCGCCTGCGCCGAGACGGGCAACTTCGCCGACGCGATCACGCTCGTCGACAAGGCCCTCGCCGCCGCCCGGGCCGCCAACGATCCCGCCGCGGTCGAACGCATCCAAGCCTACCGCTCCCGCTTCGCCGGCGGCCTGCCCCTCCGCGAACCCGCCCAACGCTGATCTCTCGACAGGAAAACAGCTCTGAGCTTGACCGTGGCCGACATTTCAGGAATTACAGAAATAATGAATCTGCCCGCCACCGCTCAAAAGTTCATCGTCCATTGGGGCGAGATGGGCGCGCGCTGGGGCATCAACCGCTCGGTCGCGCAGATCCACGCGCTGCTCTACCTGTCGCCAAAGCCCCTCCCGGCCGACGAGATCGTCGAGACCTTGGCCATCGCGCGGTCCAACGTCAGCGTCGGACTCAAGGAGTTGCAAAGCTGGGGCATCGTCCGCGCCACCCAGACCTTGGGAGACCGCCGGGATCATTTTGAGACGTCCTCCGACGTCTGGGAGCTGTTCCGCGCCATCATCCGCGAACGCAAACGCCGCGAACTCGACCCCACCCTCGCCCTTCTCCGCGAGTGCGTCGCCGAGGCGAAATCATCCGAATCCCAACAGCTTCCCCACCTCGACGAGCGCCTCGAGTCCATGCTCGAATTCATGGAGCTGGCCGACGCTTGGGGAGAACGAGCCGCCAAGCTTTCCCCCAAGAACCTTCGCCGCCTCGCCAAACTCGGAGACTCGATCTTCAAACTCGCCGAATAGCCCCCTTTTTTGACTCTTAATTTCTGTTTTTCCTGAAATATCAGCCAACACATGCCATGAATATCACCGTCATTTGCTACGTCTATCTCCTCCTGAGCATCGCGCTCACCGTCTGGGTCGCCCGCACGCTGCATCGCAACGGCCGCGTCTTCCTCCTCCAGGCCTTCCGCGAACGCGAAGACATGGCCGACGCCGTCAACCACCTCCTCGTGGTCGGGTTCTACCTCATCAACATCGGCTTCGTCGTGCTCGCGCTGCGCTTCGGGGAAAAACCGCAGACCGCGCAGGCCGCCTTCGAATTCGTGAGCACCAAGCTCGGCATCATCCTCCTCGTGCTCGGGGTCATGCACTTCTTCAACATGTTCAACTTCGACAAACTCCGTCGCAAAGGCCTCGCCCAGGAGCAGCGCACCACCCCGACCCCGCCGCCGCTGATCAACGTCCACGGCCCAAAAATCTTCTAAACGCACGGCACGCGCCCTCTCGCAATCGCGCATCCATCCCATGCACACCCACGAAATCCCCCGCATGCGGCGCCGTGACGCCGGCACCAGTCCGGTGGCTGGTCGCGTTGTCTGGAGTCCGGTCAAATCCGCTTGGTTTACCGCCCACGCGCTCGTCGCCATCGTCGGCGGCTGCCTGACCTTCCGCTGGGATGCCGCGGTCGCGTCCGCGGCGTTCACGGTCGCGACGCTCTGCCTCGGGCATTCGATCGGCCTGCACCGCCTGCTCATCCACCGCAGCTTCGCCTGCCCGCGCTGGCTTGAACATTCGCTCGTCCACCTTGGCACGCTCGTGGGCATGGGAGGCCCCTTCCGGATGATTTATCTGCACGAGATCCGGGACTGGGCGCAGCGGCACCCGGCCTGCCACGCGTTCTTCATCCACCAGAACCCGCTCTGGCGGGATTTCCTCTGGCAGCTCCACTGCGACATCCGCCTCGCCCGTCCGCCCGTGTTTTTGATCGAACCGGACGTCGCGAACAACCGGATACATCGGTTCACCGAGGCCGCCTGGATGCTCCTGCAGATCCCGTGGGCGATCCTTCTCTTCACGATCGGAGGAGCGGCCTGGGTCGTCTGGGGCGTCTCCGTGCGCATCGTGGTGTCGCTGATCGGACACTGGCTTGTCGGATACTTCGCCCATAACCGGGGCGGGCGCGACTGGCATCTCGAGGGTCACGCGGTCCAGGGCTACAATGTCCCGTTCATCAGCCTGCTCACCATGGGCGAATCGTGGCATAACAACCACCACGCCTTCCCCGGTTCGGCCCGCCTCGGACTCCGCGATGAGCAATACGACCCCGGCTGGTGGACGCTTCGTCTCCTTCGCCGCGTCGGTCTCGTCTGGAATGTGAGATTGCCGCCCGACCTGCCGGCGCGCCCCGAACTGCACGCCTTGGCGCCAACCAAATAACCCTTCGCTCTCCGATGCCTTCGCCCTCCCGTTTTTGTCTGAATCTTTTCGCGCCAGGCGCGATCGCCTCGCTGCTCTTCGCTTTCGGCTTCTGCATCGCAGGAGAAACGTTCGAGCCGCTTCTCGGACTGCCGATCTTCTTGCTCGTCGCCTACCTCTACGCCGGCATCCCGAGCCTAGCCCACGCTTGTATTCTGCACGTCGCCTACCGCCGCGGAGTCGACCCGAAAAGCACCGGCGCCCTCGCACTCTCCACCCTCAACGGTCTGCTCGCAGGCACGGCGATTGTGCTGTTAATCGCGATCGCCACCGGCGACAACGCGGCCGGCGGCCTCTGGTGCATCATGCTGGCCGTGGGCGCCGTGACCGGAGCGATCAACGCACTGCTCCACCGAGTGCCGCGCCGCCGCCGCGGCTGCGTTTGAGCGACCGCCTCAAATCGGGGGCCTTTCCGGATACTGAAGGCCGCCAGACTCGTCGGCCATCGACCTACTTGCCCAGCAGCTTGTTCAGCGCGCCCTTCGCTCCTTCCGCGCCCCCTTCGAGCGCCGCGCCGCCCACGTCCTTGATGACGCCCGCCGCCGCGATACCGAGCTGCCGGAGAACACGCTCAAGAACCTTGGCCGCCACCTGGTCCGCCGTGATGCCGCCCTCCGCGACGCCGAGATCCGTGATCGTGATCGGCGGCAAGACCACCGTCACCGTCCGCCCTCCGACGATCACCGACGCCTTCGCGTTCCTCAGCTCGAAGGACTTGATCGCGAACTTCATCGGCTTCTTCACGTCCCCGTCCGGCTCCGTCGTGGTCGGCGGTGTTTTCCCGCCGCCGGTGTTCTGCTCGATCTGCTTGAGCAGCGCGTCGATGTTGCTGCCGCCGAGCAACCGGCGCTCATACACAAACTCCGGCCCGTCGATGAACACCTCGTTGACCAGCACGAAGTCGCCGAGCAGCGAGGTCGGCTTCACGCTCGCGCGCAGCTCCCCGACGTAGAAGGCCTTGTCGCCCGTCCAGCCTTCGGGATTGCCCACGAAGAGCCCGGTCAAGGTCGTCCCGCCCGTCAAGGGCAGCACCTTGGCGCCATCGAGTTCCACCTTCGTGCCGGTGACCTTCGGGCCCACCGTGTTCACCGTCTTCGTCACGACGGGGCCGAGAAAGAAAAAGCCGATCACCAGGACGGCGATCACGCCGAGCAAGAAAAGCACCGCCAGCACCTTGAGGAGTTTCTTCATGACGCGACCAACGAAACCAAGTCCCGCCCGACGGCAACGCCTGCCGCGCCTTGGCCTCCCCCGCCGCCCCGCGACCGGCCCCAAACCCAATGTTCGTAATACGAACATTCGCCCGTCTCGCATGACCGGGCTTCCTCGGGCGAGTTCGTCTCGACGCCCGGCGGCGGTTCGCCCATCGGTGGCCCGATGATCGAAGGCGAATGGCGCATTCTGGCGGTGGACTACGGGGGCGAGGCCCTGCCCGGCCGCAACGGCCGTCTGCAAATCATCGGCGCGCGCTTCTCCCTCCAGATCGGCGGCACCCCGCGCGAGGTCGGCGCCGTCGAGCAAAACTCCGAGATCACGCCCGCCACCTTGGATCTCATCTGGCGCGAACCCGGAGGCGGCGAATCCCGCCGCCTTCGTGCCATCGTCCGGGTGCGCGGCGATCTCATGCAGTTTTGCTATTACCCGGAGGCCGTCGGGCAACGTCCCGCCGCCTTCGATTCCAACGGCACACCGCCAGCCATCCTCGTCCGCTGCCGGCGCGAGCTTCGATGATTCGGAGGGACGCCGTCCCCGGCGTCCGCGCCCCCCGCGCCCCCGGCTCCACCCGGCCCCGCGTCGCCCCCGTCCCGCAAACCACCGCGCTCAAGCCCCGGACCTCCCGCCCGCCGCCTCCGTCCGTTTCTCCTGCTGCCGCACGCCTCGCCAAGCCCAGATCGCCGCCAGCGCCGATGCCCAAGGCGCGCTGACGAGACACCATAGCGCGCCCAGCGGATGCCCCGCCTGCTTCAACGCGTAGGCCATCGCCAACCACAGAAACGCGGCCACGGCGCTCCCGCCGAAAGCCCAGGCCAGCACGCGCCCCCGGCCCGTTTTGCCCGCCGCGACCAGCACCGCGGCCAGCGGTGCGAAAAGCACAACCAGCGCCAAACCCGCCAGCACCGCGTAGATAAGGGATCCCATGGCCGTCGTCTCGTGTCTCGTCGTTGAATAATCAGGAAAAGGAGCCCGCACTCCACCGCGCCGCCCCCCTTGCCGCCAGCCGATTCGCCGC
>CBINJQ010000033.1:0-17780 GCA_966251015.1 uncultured Akkermansia sp.
GCCAAGCCCGGCGACAAACGCCACCGTCCCCAGATTGCGCGTCTCGCTCACCCCGAAAGCCTGCTCGAGCGCGTCCAGACTCGTGAGCCGCTGGCCCACGCGGATGGCGAACAGGATCACGCCGGCCGTGATCATCGCCCGGTTCTTGACCGGATCGTAGGCCGCCAGCCCCATCATCACGCCAAAGACGCCCGCATACACGCCGAACGACTTGATCACCTGATAAAGCGCTGGCTCGTCGGGCAAACGGAGCCCGAGAATCGCTCCGGCCGCCGCCTTCACGTTCTCGGGCGGCAAAAACGCCGCCACCCCTATCGTCACGTGATAGAGGCATATCAACCAAAGCAGTCCTCGCGGCAGGTGGTAGGGGTGTTTCATGGGGAAAAGACTCGAATCGCGAGCTCGCCGAGCAGCAGCGCAAGCCCCCCGGCGAGCATCGACACGCTGATCGCGTTCCGTCGCGCATCGATGCGCGCGAGGTCGTTCAGCTCCCTCCGCAGCGCGACGCGATATCCTATCCTCAGCGCGAGCAGCACCGCCGTCGCCGCCACGATCCAGCCGCGCGCCCGCGGCTCGATGAAAGCCGCGAAGCCCGCCAGTCCGGCGAAGATCGCGAGCGCGCCCCAGGGCCGCATCACGAGCGACAGGTGCCTCCGCTCCACCGGGTCGCACCCATACATCCCGCGATAAAACCGAAGCGCTAAGCGGGGCGCGAAAAACGAGATCGCGCCCGTCCAAACATGGTAGGCCGACAAAACCGCCAGATACGCCGAGCTCGCTTCCGTTATCCACACGAGGGAGCTCATGGCCGGCGTCCCTCCTCGTCACGCTCGCCGTTCCGCCGGGCGATCAGCACCGAGGGCTTGGCGTCCCCGATCCCGCTTCGATGCGATCGCAGCATCTCGCGCGCCGCGTCCGGTCCCGCGCGACGAACCTCCACCGGGGCCAGTTGCCCCAAACGACGCGCCCAGGCGTAGTGGGGATTCCGTGACAACGCCGCATCCAGCTTGATCGCCAGCGACCGCTCGCATTCCCCCGTCGTCGAGACGTCCAGCCGATAGCCGGCCCGCCTCGGCAGCGCCCTCAGCACCGCGAAGTCCGGACGAGTCTCGTGCGGCCAGAGTCCGCGGAGCACCTCCGCGACAAAGGCTTCGCCGAGCTTCTCCCCGCACAGATCGCTGACGTTCCCCGCCCGACCGAGAAACCGCAGCGTCGGCGTGGCGGCGAGACGCCCCGTGCACTCCACCAGGTCGCCGAGTCGATATCGCCAGAGCCCGCCGCCGTTCGTGACCACGACCTCGTAGCGGGCGCCCCGCGCCAATTCGTGGGCCCGGCGCACCTCGCCCGCCTCGTCGACAAACTCGAAAAAATGCGAGGTCGCCGCCAGCGGATACGCGCCGCGCCAAGGTATCGTCACCGCCGCCTCGGTCGCGAGCAGCCCTTTCGCCTCCACCAGGGCGCCCGGAAACTTCCTCTTCAGCCCACGCCAGCCGGGCTCCGCCGCCTGGTCGCCCCAACAGCTCACCACCCGCAGGGCCGGCCACCAACGCGTCCACTCGCGCGGCCCCAAAAACCGCAGTTCCGCCGCCCTGGATCGGCTCCGGCTCGCGACTGCTTCGCAGACCTCGGCCCAAAGCCGTTCCGCCGCTTCCAGCAACAGTTCCAAAAACGAGGGGTGCCAGACCGAGATCAGCCGAAGATCCTTTCTCTCCAAAACCGCGACCAGGGTCCTCAACCAAAACACCTCCATGTCGCGCTCGTCACGCAGCCCCGCCGGCGCCACCAGCGCGCGTCGCGCCAGCCAGGCCCGCGCTCCGCCGAGATACTCCGCGTCGTCCGCGTAACCCACCCGCACCGCGCAGGCGACGTCGTTGGAATCGTCCGGCTCGGGCGAAATCGACCAATACGACGGCCCGCCCAACAGCCCCGGTCTTCTCCGCACGAGATCCGTCATCCACGCGCCCACGGCGGCGGAGAATCCCGCCTGCAAACCGGCCGTGAAGGGAACGAGTTTTCGCGCCCCGCTCGACCCGCTCGTCGGCGCGAGATGCGTCACCCGCTCCGCGCCCAGCACCCGCGCTTCGCCGTCTCGCACACGATCCACCCACGGTGAAAACTCCTCCCATCGCCGCAGCGGCACGCGCCGCGCGAACTCCGCGTAGTCCGCGACACCTCCGAGGTCGTGCTCGCGCCCGAACGCCGATTCCGCGTCGCGTCGCAGCGTGGCCGCCAGCCATCTCGTCTGGGCCGCCTCGGGGTCTTTCAGAGCGGCGGAGAACCGTCGCGCGGCGCCGAGATTCGCCACGCTCCACGCCAGGTTGGCCGCGAAGGCGTCCGCGCTCATGCGGCCGACGCCCTCGCGATTCGACGACCCGCGGCCGTCAGGTTGTGGTCGCCCAGCTCCGTCAGACAGACCAGCTCGTCGCCGTTCGCATGCCCGGGGTTGGCCTTCAGGAAAAAGGCGACGTGTGCGTCCCGCTCCCTCCCCTGCGGCACGTCCGCCAGTCGTCCGCGCAAGCGCTGCGGTCGCGCAAATCGCACCAGCCCTCCGGCTCGGTCGTAAGCGGCGCCGAAGCGCATGCCCGCCAACTCGTCCCGCAGCGCCTTCAGCCGCTCCGGCGTCTCCACGTCGAAACGCGGCCAGAACTCCCGCCAGAAAACCGGAAGAAACCGGTAGGTCCTGAACCCCGACGACAGCAACAGCCAATAGGCTGGACCGGCCGGCATGGCGGCCAGCACGCCGCGCACCAGCCCTATCCAGCCCTTCGCCAGCTCCGGGGTTCCCCAGGCTTCCGGCGCGACGATCGTGTCCCCGGAATACACCACGTTTATTCGCCTTCCCGCCACCCGGCACCCGCCCGCGGCCAGCGTGGAGAATCCCGCCAACCGCCCCTCGCGCCACAATCGCAGCACCCAGTCCTTCTCCGCCAGATCGCGCTCGAACTGCGCCTCCGTCACCCCGTCGAAACACGATTCCAGCAGCTCGCGCATCTCGCGCAGATCCGCCCCGCGCAGCTCGGAACGCGGCGTCGCCCGTGTCGTGGTAAGCTTCTCCGCCCGCGGGCTGTTCATAACCATCCCGCCTCCGGCCGAACAAGTTCGTCCCCGCTCCACGCGGCCTCCGGGAAGCCCGGAAGCCCGACCAGATGCAGGCGCGTCGCGTAGACTTGCGCGCCCAACCGCTTCGGCAGCGCCGCCCGCAAACCTTCGTCGCGCGCGTCGAGCGTCACCACCAGCCACGCCACCCCGCGCCGCCTCGCCGTCGCTTCCAGGCGTGCGCAGAGCTCGGGCAGACGCCGCTCCGCCCCCTCCGCGACCGCGAGTCCGTGAACGCAGGCCCGTCGAAGAACGCCCCCCGGCGGAGGCAGGCCCGCCCGCCCCGCGAGCCGCAGCGCCAGGTTGATCCAAGGCCGCGCCAGGCGCGGGCCGCGCGCATATCCCGCGACCACGGTTTGCCTCCACGCCGACTGATCCCACAACGCCGCCGCGGCCACGATCCGGCCGCTCTCCCGGACGACACGGAAATCTTCGGCGCGAAGTCCATGACGGCCCAGGTCGCCCACGCTTGCCGCGGACCAGGGCGTGGTCAGAGCCCGACGCCGCGCCTGCGCATCGAGAAACGCGATCAACTCGCCAGGCTCGACGGCTTCGTCAGGCCCCTCCACCCGCCTCGCGCGCCGAGGCGCCGGCCACGCCAAGGTCCGCAGTTCCGCCGCGGGACGATACCGCGGCAGGCCGAGCCGACCTCCCTCCAACACCGAGCGCGCCCGGATGTTCTTGTTCGCGACACAGGTGAAGTAGGCGTCCGCCGGATACGCGCGTTCGAATTCCGTGAAAAACGCATAGCCTTGTCGCAACGCTTCCAGGCCCCGCGGCGTTCCCGGAACGAGCCGCAGTTCGCCCAGATATCCCACCTCGCGCAGCGACCCGCCCGCATACATTTTGCGGCGCGAACACCGTCCCATGCACACAAGCCGGCCGTCCAGGCGGGCGATGATCGTCGTGTCCGTCGCCCCGCCCGCTCCCTCGCCGGCGAAATAGTCCGGCTCCCGCGTCGCCGCCAAACTCACGCCGCCCGGGGTGGGCATGTCGCGCAAAAAGGCCCGCAACTCCGCGTCGTCCGCCCGCGTCGCCACCGCGAAGCGGAATCCGACCGCCGGCCCGCCGCGCGCGCGCGCGCCGCTCAGTTCGCCTGCAACAGCGGCCCCCGCCATGCTTCGTCCCCCAATGGATAATGATCGCGCAACGCCACGTCGTTCCGATGCAGCGCGTTGATCGGATAAAAATTCCGCCACATGAAGCCGTCCGCCCGGTTCACCGCGTCGAAGCCCCGCCGCACGATGCTCGGCCACGAATAAAAATCCCGCCGCGCCGCCAGACACGATTCCCGCAGGGCCTCCGGCGACATGCCTTTCGGTTGAAACGGAATACGGTTATACCCGTAGCGGTCGTCGAGCCACCACGCCTCGTAGAGCAGGCGCCCCTCAGACTTCAGGCGGGCATACAACGGCGTGCCCGGGAACGGCGTCAGGTGGTTGAACGCCGCGATATAAAACCCGTGCCGCCGCGCGAACTCCACCGTCGGCCCGAAACTCTCCGGCGTGTCGCCGTCATAGCCGAACATGAAGGTGCCATACACGCGGACGCGATGCCGCCGGAGGTTGGCCAGCGCCGTCTCGAAGCCGCCGCGCGCCGTGTTGAAGGTCTTGTTCATCGCCGCGAGGTTCGCCGGGTTCAGGCTCTCGAAGCCGATCAACACGCCCATGCATCCGCTCCGCGCGAGCAGATCGAGGAACTCCTCGTCGTGCGCCGCGTTGATGCTCGACTGGCTCACCCACCGGATCTTCAGCGGGATCAGCGCGCGGAAAAACTCCTTCGCCTGCGCGAGGTTCGAGGTGATGTTGTCGTCGACGAAAAAGATCAGCTTCCGCTCGTCCTTGATCCGCCGCAGCTCCGCCAGGATGTCGTCCGCCGGCCGCCTCGTCTGCGTCGAGCCGAACACGGTCTGCACCGCGCAAAACTCGCACTTGAAGTGGCACCCGCGCCCCGCCTCGACCAAACCGACCTTGAGATAGCGCTTGCCCCGGAAAATCGAGCGATCCGGGCGCAACCCGCCGAGCGGGCCGCGCCCGTTCGCGTGATAAAATTTCCGCAGCGTCCCGTGCCACGCGTCGTCCAGCACCTCCCGCCAAAGCGACTCCGCCTCGCCGACCACGACCGCCTCCGCGTAACGCGCCACCTCGTCCGGACACAGGCTCGCGTGAAACCCGCCCATCACCACCGGCACGCCGCGCCGCCGATACTCGCTCGCGATCTGGTAGGCGCGCTTCGCCGTGTAGGTTTCCACGCTGATCGCCGCCAGATCGGTCTTCTCGTCAAACGGCACGACTTCCATCCGGTCGTCGTAGAACTTCAGCTCCACCTCCGGCGGCGTCAGCCCGGCCAGCGTCGCCGCCGGCAGGGGCTCCATCTGCCAGGTGCGGATATAGCCGCGGTCGCCGGCATGGCGCCCGATGCAGGGGTGGATCAGGGTCACGCGTTTCAAGCCGCCTCCTTCTCTTCCGCTCCCGGCGCCTGCGCGAACGGCGCGTTCCGAGGCGCCCGCCCGATGATCCAGTCGCAGTTATAAAAGCGGGCCAGGTTGTTCGCATAGAACCGGTATCCCAAATTCGTCCCGATGCGCACCGGCCACGGCGCCGGAGAATGCCGCAGCCGTCGCCAAATCGAGCCCCATGAGTAGGCGTGTTTCCACGCCGCCTCGATCCCCTCCTGCAGTTCGCGCACGCTCATGTGCTTCGGCTGAAAGACCACGTGCTGCGCGTCGTAGAGCTCCCAATCCTTCGTCAATATCCGCCCCTCCGCCTCGAGCCGAAGATACAAGGGCGTGTTGGGAAACGGCGTCACCACCGCGAAACGCGGCAGATCGATCTTCGCCTGCACCGCGAACTCGGCGGTCTTCAGGAAAACGTCGGGCAGGTCCTCATCCAGCCCGAACACGAAGCAGCCTTGCAACGCGATCCCGTGCGCGTGCAGCCGTTCGACCGCCCGCGCGTAGTGCTCCGGCGCGTTGAAGCCCTTGTGGCTGGCCTTCAGGTTCGCCGTCGAAATCGACTCCAGGCCCATCAGCAGTCCCTTGCAGCCGCTGCGCCCGGCCAGCTCCAGCAGCTCCAGATCGTCCGCCAGCAACACCGTCGCGAGCCCATACCACTGCACCCGCAGCGGAACGAGCGCGGCGAACAGCTCCTTCGCGTAGCCGCGATGCGCGATCAGGTTGAGGTCGATGAAGATGAGCTTCCGCGCCCCGTGCCTCCGGATGTCGGCCACGACCTCGGCCACGGGCTTCTGAAAGGGCTTCCTTCCCCACGCGGTCGGAACGACGCAAAAATCGCAGGAATGAACGCAGCCGCGCGTCGCCTCGAAGACGTTGTTCGTGATGTAGTTTTTGCCCGGCAGCAGGTCGCGCCGCGGAAACGGCCTCCCGCCGATCTCCAGCCCCGGCGCCTGCATGTAGCGCGCCTTCATCCCGCCCGCCGCGAGATCGCGCAGCAGTTCCGGCCACGTGTCCTCCGCATAGCCGCACACGACGGCGTCAGCGTGCGGCTGCGCGTCGTCGGGGACCAATGTCACGTGCGGCCCGCCCAGCACCACCTTGATTCCCCGCGTCCTGAAATGGTCCGCCAAAAAATACGCGCGTTTCGCCGTGCCCGTGATGACGGTCAATCCCACCACGTCCGCCTCCAGATCCATCGGCACGTCCGCCACGCCCTCGTCGATCAACACGACCGAGTGAGGCAGATCCGCGGGGATCAGGGCCGCAAGCGTGGTCAGCGTAAGCGGCTGGTAGCGCAGCGACTTTTTCCAAATGCCGCCACGATGCCGGTAAAGCGGGCCCTTGGGGGAGATGAGGGCGATTTTAAGCACGTCGGCCCGACTAAGGATGGCGGATTCGCCACCGCGCAAGCCCATTAAACCGCAACGAATTATCAATCACTCCGGTGATAATCACCGGCGTGATCACCCTTGCGCCAACCATCGCTTTCGTGGCGATCTTCCAAGCCCGTCAGGACGAACATCCAACGCGGTTTCCCGCGTCACTCGCCCGTCGCGACCCCGCCGTTTCCGGCGTCTCTTTCGGAACGGACGCCGCCGAGTCGCCGCAGCAGATCCCGCGCGGGCGCAAAATCCGCACGCAGCCGCAATAGCGTCTCCAGTTCCCCGCTCGCCTCCGCCCGCCGTCCGGCCCTGGCCAGGGCGAGCGCCAGGTTGTATCTCGCTTCCAAATACGCCGGCCGGCTTTTCACCGCCGCACCCGCCAGCGCGATCGCCTCCTCCGTCCGCCCCTGACGCAGCCGGATAAGAGCGAGGTTGTTGCCCGCCTCCGCGAGCTCCGGCTCCGCCGCGAGCGCCGCCTCGTAATGCCCCGCGGCCGCCTCGACCTCGCCCTCCCGTTCGCTCAACACGCCGAGATTATAGCGGGCGCCGCCATGATCGGGACGCGTCGTGATCGTCGCCTCGTAATGACGGCGCGCCTCCCCGGCCTCTCCCTTCGTCATCAGCCAGTCGCCTAGGGCGACGCGCGCGTCCGCGAGATTCGGCCGCAGACGAACCGCCTCGCGCAAGTGCTCCCCGATCTCCGCCTCCCGTTCCCCCGCCCCGGCCGCGTCCCCCGCTCCGTCCGCCCCGCCCGCTTCGCGCAGGGCGAGCGCGAGGTTCAAATGCGCCGCCGCCAGACCGCGCTCGAGCGCCAGCGCCCGCCGAAAGCTCAGGATCGCCCCCTCCGTGTCGCCGAGCTGACGCTGCGCCGTGCCGAGGTTGCTCAAGGCGTCCGCGTAGTCCGGCCGCAGCTTGATCGCGCGCTCCGACGCCTGTTTCGACTCCTCCCAGCGCCCCGCCAGAAGATGCAGGTAACCGAGATTGCCGTGCGCCACATACGCCTGCGGATTCCGGCGCACCGTCTCGATCCACAAGGTCTCGCCATCCCGATAAAACCCGCTCTGCCGCCAGCTCAGCGCGGTCAAGCCGAGCAGCACCACCACCCCGGCCGCCATCGAGTCGACACGCCGGGCGCGCGCGCCCTTCGCCGCCCAGGTCGCTATTCCCGCCGTCGCGAGCGCGACGGGGCCGAGCGCGGCGAGATACTGGTAGTGGTCCGCCACGCACGAATAACGAAAGGGATAAACATCGACGAACCCGAGCGCCGGGAACAGGGTGCCGCCGAACAAAAGCATCGCCGTCAAAGGCGCCCGCGTGCGCCTTCGCAAGAGCCACGCGCCCGCCAGCGCCAGCAACGCCGCCACCGGCGCCGCATGCCATCCGAGATCCGCCGTATCCGGCGTCCAGCGCGGATAGATAAAAACGAGCTCCGCGGGCCAGAACAGCTTCCCCAGATAAAACCACACCGCGCGCCCCGCCACGAGCGCCCGCTCGACCATGCCCAGCGCGTAGTCGCCTCCGCTCGCGCCGATGAAGTGTTTCTCCATCCAGACCGCGAACGAGCCTGCGGCCGCCGCGACCGCGAAAAAAGGGAGAAGCGGAACGACGTCTCGCCGCGCGTCGATCCGGCCTCGCTTCCACCAGAACACGACAAGCAGAGCCGCCGGCAGCGTAGCCGCGGGCGCCTTCGCCAGCACCGCCGCGGCGAACAGCGCCAAACCGGCCGCCCAGGCCCGTCTCGAACGCGTCGCGTCGAAACGGATACACGCCAAGGCCGCGCCCAGATACAACGCGGTCGAGAGCGTGTTCTTCTGCTCCGAGATCCACGCCACCGACTCCACCATCACCGGATGGAGCAAAAAAACACCCGCCGCCCAGATCGCCCCCGGCACGGCCAGCCGGCGCAAGACCGACCAAAACAAGACGGCGCACAGGCCGTGCAGCCCGAGGTTTACGAGGTGATAACCGGGCATCGCGTCGCCCCAGAGCCGCGCCTGCGCCCAAAACAAGCTGTGCGTGACGGGATAATACTGCGACACCACGCCGGGCTCCGACCAGATCCGCCACAAGCCGCCCCAGTCCCGCAGCTCGGGACGAGTCAGGTGGTCGAAGTCGTCGAAAACAGGCCCTCCGCCCAGCGCCCGCCAGTAGGCGATCACAACCAACACGCCCAGCCCGCCGACGCCGAGCCGGCGCGTCGCGCGCGACGACGCGCCCGTCGAACGATCCCCGGGCCGCGTGGCGCCCGTTTCCGCGCCCACGCCTTCGAGATCGTCGCGCCCGGACTTCACAGCTTATCGATCAAATCGTCCGCGCCCATCGTGCGCAGCCATTGCGCCGCCGCGGCCCGGTCCTTGCCCGCCCACTGCCGGGCCACGTCTTCCATCGAGCCGCGCTTCAGGTCGGGATCATGGATCGACTCCACCCAGCGCGCCGCCGTCTCGGGCTGACGGCCCGCCACCTGGCCCGTATACGAGGCGAACGCGGCGTCGCGCGCCCGGTCGGCGGGCAAGGTCTGCAACCACGCCGCCGCCCCCGCCGGGTCCTGCACCGACCACTGCCACGCCACGTTGCGCAGCGCCGACTCGCGCAGCGGGCCGGGCGCGAACGCCGACACCCACGCCGAGGAGGCCCGGGGGTCCGCGCGCGTCCAGTTGAGCACCGCCGCGTTCAACGCCTCGTCCCGCAGCTCGCCCCGGCCGAAAAGCTCCGCCGCCTGCGCCGCCGCCTCCGCCGGCGCCGTCTCCGACATCGCGGTCACGACCTCGCTCGCGAAGTCGACGCGCGCGGGACCCGCCGGCAGTTCGCGCGCCTGCGCGAGCGCGCTTTCGATGTCGGCGCCCGCCCAGGCGCGGGCCGACTCGCGCAGCAACTGCCCGCGATCCCCGCCGTTCGGCGGAAGGGATAGCGCAAGCTCCAGGCTCAGCGCCGGGTCTTGCGACGCGAGGGTCCGCGCGACCTGCGCCACGATCTGACGCCGGCGCGGCCCCTCGTCGAGTTCCAGCGCGTAGCCCACCGCCGCCTCCGGGTCGTTCAGCGTCCACTGCGAAACGGTGTTGAGAAGGATCTCGTCGTTTCCTTCCAAGCTCGTGCGCGCCATCGCCCACGCCACCGCGCCGGGACCGTCGGCCCGCGCCATCTCGTGCGCGCACATCTCCAATGCGCGCCGCTTGGCCGCGCCTTCCGGCAGGCTCTCCGCCCAGGCGAGGGCGGACGCCGGCCGCTCGGTCGCGAGTCCGTTCACGATGCTGTCGACCGCGTCCCGCTGGATCGCCCCCTCGGGCAACCGGGCCGCGAACGCGGCCGCTTTCTCCGGATGCGAATTCGCCAGGCTCGAACAGAGCGCGCCGAGCACATGGTCGCGCTCCCCTCCCGCGGGCATTTTCTCCACGAACGCCTCGGCGGCGGCCGCGTCCTGGCGGACGAGCTGGTTCAACACGGTTTTCAGCGTCTCGGTCTTCACCAGGCCGGGCGCGAGCGTGCCCGTCACCGCCAGCGCCTGGGCGGGATCGTCCATCGACCAACGGGAAATGATTTCGCCGAGCAGCGCGTTCTTCACGAGCGAATCGGGCAACTTGCTCGCGTGGTCGAAGGCCGCCTTCGGATCGACCTCGCTCCACGTTTCGGCGAAGTCGCGAAACGCGTTCTCCCTCGACGTTCCCGACGGCAGATGCGCGAGCAGCCTCGCCGCTCCCTCCGGGTCGCCCGAGGGCCAGTTTGCCACGACGGTCTGGATCGCCGCGTTGCGCTCCGCCCCCTCGGGCATCGCGATGGCGAAAGCCGCGGCCGCCTTCGGGTCCCACCGCGCCCACCCGACAAACACCCGCGAGAACACCGCGGCGCGCTCCCCGCCCAAGGGCAGCGACCCGGCCCAGCGGAGCGCGGCCTGCGGATCGGTCGACGCCCAGCTTTCCCCCGCCGCGCACAGCACGTCCATGCGTTGATCCGCCCGCATCTTCAGCCCGCGCAGGGCCTCCATCGCCGAGCTCGCGTCGAGCGCGAACCAGCGGCCAAACACCGTCGCGTAGGCGGTGGACCGAAAGTGGGCGGGCAACAGCTCCGCCAGCTCCAAGGCCGCGCGCGGCCGGTCGCCCGCCAGCCGCGCGACGGCGAGTTGCAGCGTCTCGTTACGCCGGGCGCCCGCCGCCTGCCCGCGGATCCACGCGACCGCCTCGTCGGGCCGGTTCAGCAACCATTGCTCCAGGACGAACGTGGTCGTCGTCTCGCGCATCGCCACGTCCGGCATGCGTCCCGCCGCGGCGAGCGCCGTCTCGGCCTCGAGGTCCGCCCAGCGGGAAAACACGTCCCGTCGCAAAGGCCCTTGAACCGGCGCCAAGGCGAGGATGTGCGCCCGGTGAATCAACCGCCGGGTGTCGCTCTCGTCCAGATCCGCCCACGCCTGCCGCCACTCCGGGGTCGGTCGCCACACGCCCTCCCGGCACTCCGCCTCCAGCCGCGCCGCCAGCGCGTCGACCGCCGACAAGCCGCGTTCCGCGCGGCCGGGCAAGGGAGCGCGGGCGTCCGACCTCGCGTCGCCGCCGCCGTCGCCGCGGCCAAAAATCCAGCCGATCAAAAAGGCGAACCCGACCAAAAGAAGCCCAAGGAGATGTTTTTTCATCGGAGGCAAGAGGAGTGGCTCAAAGGAAGACCGAGGTTTGTTTTCGTGCGCCGGCTTCTCCGACGTTAATACCTCGCGATCAGGTCCGCCGCGCCCACTCCGCCCAGCCACGCCGAGGCGCTCTCGCGGTCGCGCGCCAGCCAGTTTTGGGCGACCGCCTTGATCGCCTCGCGGCGTCGTTCCGCGTTCTCGATGCGCCGGACCCAGCGCGAGGCCTCGGACGGCGCCGAAATGGAGACACGGCCGACATACGAGGCGAGGGCCGCGTCCCGCGTATCGCCCTTGGGCAAGGCCGCCACCCAGCGTCCCGCCCGCTCGGGATCGACCGCCGCCCAATGCGCCGCCACGGTCTTCGCCGCGTCCGCCACCGCCGCGTCGTCGGCCAGGCGCGACCCCGTCCCAAGCCAGCCCGCCGCCGCCGCCGGGTCGGCGCGGCTCCAGTTCTCCAGCATGGTCACGACCGAGGCGCCGGCGACGTCCCCCGCGGGCAGGCCGGCGACGAGCGCCGCCGCCTCGGCGGGCGAGGTTTCGGAGAACGTCATCACCAGCGTATTGAAATACTCGCTACGCGCGCTCCCGGGCGGGAGGAGGTTTCCGCGCTCCGCCGCGGCCTTCGCGTCCTGCCTCACCCAGAAGCTCGCGGTCTGGTTGACGACCGAGCGTTGCCGCTCGGGGTCCTGGATCAGGAGGGCGAGCGCCAGGCCGGCGGCCGGATCGGAGCTGGCGAGCGCACGACCGAGGCGCGTCATCGCGTCGGCCTTGGTCGGTCCCTCGGGCAGCCGGTCCACCCACCGGCGCGCGGCGGCGCTGTCGCTCACCGCCCAAAGATTGAACACGTAGTCGCGCGTGAGCGCCCCGCCGTCGCCCTCGGGCAGACCGAAGGCCCACGCCGCCGCCGCCGCCGGGTCGGCGCGAACGTATTCCATCCCGAGCAAGGCCGTGGCGTCGGCGCGGGCCGCGCCCGGCGGCAACGACGCCACCCAGGCGCGCGCCTCGTCGATGTCGGTCCGCGCGAGCGCCGCCGCCACCGCCCCGACCGCGTCCCGTTGCAATTCGCCCGACATCGCCGCCGCATGGCCGGCGGCCTGCGCCGGATCGACCGCGGCGAGCGACATCACCAGCGACTGCATCATCTGGTCCCGCTCGGCGCCCGGCGGCGCGGCCTGCACCGAGGCCAGCGCGCTCTCCGGATCGATCAGGGCCAGACGGCCGATGATCTGCCGCATGGTATGAATCCGCTCCGGCCCCGGGGGCATATCGATCGATTTGACCAAGGCCTCCTCGGGATCGTCGAGCGACCAGATCAGGCCGATGTTGCCGAGCATCGCGCTCCTCAGCGGCCCTTCCGGCAAGCCCGCCGCATACGCGGAGGCCGCCGCCGGATCCGCGTTGGCCCAGTTGCCGACGACCTGGCTCAACAAACGGTTGCGGCCCTCTCCCGGGGGCAATTCGGCGGCGAGCGCGAGAGCCCCCTCGGGATCGCCCGCCGGCCAAGACTGCGCGACGGCGGCCAGCGCTTCGGAGCGACGAAAGCCCGGCGGCAGCTCGAGCGCGCGCCGCGCCGCCTCCTCGGGCGCTTTCGCCGCCCACTCCGAAAACAGCCCGAGATGCGCCCCGATTTTCTCCGTGCCCGGCTGCAAGGTGTCCACCCAGGCCGCGGCCTCGCGAGGCTCCGTCCCGGCCCAGGCGCGCGCGATCGCCTCCGCCACCGCATGCCGGTCCGCCGGACGGAGGCCGAGCGTGGACATTTGCGCCGCCGCGCCGGCCGGATCGCTCGCCGCCCACAGGCGGAAAATCGACGCGTAGGCGAGGGAGCGCCGCGTCGGCGAAAGCAGACCCGCCAGCTCCAGCGCGGTCGCGCGGTCGGTTCCGGCGACGGCCTCGATGGCGAGCTCGAGCGCCTGGTTTTTGAACGCGCTCCGAGGAAGGGCGCGCACCCACGCGATCGCGCCGGCGTGGTCGTGAGAGAGCCAGCCCTGGAGCAAACCGAGCATGGCTTCGTCGCGGAGCGCCGACGCGGGCGTTTCGTCGAGAAAGCCCATCGCCTCGCGCGGGTCGCATTCGCCCCAGCGCGCGAGCACGGCCTGGCGCAAAGGCGCCTGCGCGGGACGCAGCAGGAGCGGCTTCGCCAGGCGGGCCAGTTCGCCGAGCTCGGACGCGGACAAGGTGTTGAAGACGGCCTCCCACTCGCGCGTCATGCGCCAGACGCCGCGTCCGCACTCCTCCTTCAGCCGGGCGGCGAGTTCGGCGGGCGCGAGGCGGCTTGTCGGCGCGCGGACGGCGCCGCGTTCCGTGCGCGTCGCCGGCTCCGCCGCTTCGCCGGCCGGACCGCGGACGATCGGTTCCGCGGGGGCGCGCCCCGAGCGGCCGAGGGCGAAGCCCAACGCGATCGCGGCGCAAACAAGCATGGATGCGGGAAGTGTTCTCATGATTCGAAAAACAAGACCGGCGCCGACGCGCATCACCCGCGCGGCGCCGGGGGGAGTCGGTCAGAGCACGTTGCCGCTGCTCGTGCTGCCGGGCTGAACGGTGAGGCCGCTGCCGTTGAGCACGTTGTTCTTGAACGTGTTCGCGGTGCAGCCGCCGTTTTCACGGATGCCGTCGTTGGTGTCCACGCCTTGGACAAGGCAGCCGCGTGTCTGGGTCGAATCCGTGTTGAGGCTCACGCCGGTGCTCGAGTTGTCCCGGATGTAGCCGTCGAGGAGACGGTTGTTGGGCGAGCTGTAGATGAGGAATCCATACTCCGTGTTCCGGAGGTTGTTGGCGTAGTTGACCGTCACCTGGCGCGAGTTGGCGTGGTAGGTCGAACCGCGTCCGCACTCGGTGGCGTTGACGCGGGTGACCGTGGTGGTGCCGCTGGCGCCCGCGTTGGTGGTGCGGAAGCCCGCGTAGCTGCCGCCGTGGTTCATCCGCGTCGCGTTGACGGTGCCGTAGGTGGCGTTGTTCGTCGTGTTGCTGCCCACGCCGCAACCGCCCATGTTGGAGGTCGTGATCGTGCCGGCGGAGATGCCCACGCAGTCGTTGATCTCGAACCCGAAGGACTGGCTGCCGCCGCCGCCGCTCGAACCGGAGGTGATCGAGGTGACGGTGCAGTTGTTGTTCGTGCCTCCGGCGTTCGCGTCCGCGCGTTGCGCGACCGTCACCATGTAGCTGGCGGCGACCGTGGTGTTCTCGAAGCGCGTGTTGTTGCAGCTGTTGTAGAGGATGCCGTAGCGCAGCCGGCCGGCCAGTCGGAGGTTGGCGGTGCCGATCCAGCTCTTCCGGTCTCCCTTCACGGGCAGGATGTAGTCGTCGCCGCTGTTGCCGGTGATCGTGTTGTTGTTGCCGTTGAGGGTGATGTTGTTGCCGAGCTTGATCTGCTTGATCGCGCCGCCGCTCGCTCCGGAGTTGCCGGAGTTGCGCAGGTTGATCGTGCCGTAGGACATGTTGTTATTCACCGTTTGGATACAGGCGAACAGGTCGGTCCCGATGTATTTGGTCGTGCCGTCGACGCGGCCGCGCCAGTTGGAACCGTCGAGGAAAACCTCGCCGGTGGCCGCGAACGCGGCGGATTGTGAAAGGACGAAGGCCGAAGCGATCGCCATGAGGTATTTTTTTGGGGTTTGCATGTTTCTTGAGAATGCCCCGCGGCAGGGAGCCGCGGGACAAAGCGGTGGCTCGCGGCGCGGGCAGAGCCACGCCCTCGAAAACGGAAGGCAGGGGCGCCGGTGAGCGGGGGGGAAAGATGAACTAAGAGCCAAAAACGCCGGCTGCGGGTGAGGCGGAGGGGACCGGCGACGCGGGAAACGACGGACGAGGGGGTGCGCTTCCTACGTGAAACAAAGCACTGAAACGCGCCCGCCGCCGCATCAACAGCCACCCTTTGTTAATGTAACAACGAAGCGCGCCGCGGTTCGCTCGAAAGCCGCGAACGCGGATCGTCGCGACGTCCGCTCCGCGTATCCCGCTTCTGACTACTCCGTTCTGCAAGCGCGCCCCGCCAACCCCGCCAGCCTCCGCGTGTGAAGCGCCGGGGCCATCCGGTCGTAGTGGCTCGGCAGCACCGCAGCGGGCCGCGTCGCCGCGAGCTTCAGCAAACTCTCCTTCGCCTGCGCCGCATCCCGGCTCAAAAACCGCGGCGGCGCGTGCGTCGACCATGCGTAGCTCGCGAAAAGGTCGCCGCAAAACACCAGTCCGCGCACGAGTCCCGACGCCCCCGTAGGCCGCTCGCTTGCGAGCGCTCCCGTCCGCTCCGCCACCAGCGCGCAATGCCCCGGCGTGTGCCCCGGCAGATGCCACACGCGCAGTCCGCCCCAAAACGGCAACATCTCGCCATCCCTCAACTCCCCGCCGATCTCCGGCGCACGGTAACGCCACCCGCGGATTCGCCCCGCCGCCCGCCCCGCCCGCTCCAGCCATCCGCACCCGCGCGCCGCGCCGATATATTTCACCCGCTGCGCCACGTGCTCCCGATCCGCCGCGTGCGCCCACACCCGCGCCCCCGACCACGCCTGAATCTCCGCCGCGCCGCCGACGTGATCGAGATGCCCGTGCGTCAGCACGATGTTCCGCAAATCCGCCGGCCGCCGCCCCAGCCCGGCCACGACGCGCCTCAGCTCCCGCCCCACGCCCCACAGGCCTGTGTCGATCAGCGTCAGCCCCTCGTGATCCACGAGCAAATGCGCCGACACCAACGGTCCGCCCAAGCGGACCACCCGCGCTTCGCCCTGACTCAATTCCCTCGTCGCCACGCCCGACCCAAAACCCGGGCGCGCCGCGTCACAAGCCCATCCGCCGCGCCGCCCGCCGGCTTCACCGGCAAACCGCCCCCGGTTCGTTTTGTTGACATCTAATCGGTTTATCATTCATCCGTTTGTCCGGACCAACCTCATCATGGAAACCCTCCCGCACTTCACGACGGACGACGGCCTCGCTCTCGCCTACAAGACCTGGGCCACGAACTCATCCTCCCACGCTCCCCGGCGCACACTCGTCCTCCTTCACCGCGGCCATGAACACGCCGACCGCTGGGACGAAGTCGTCCCGCTCGTCACCCCGCCCGACACCGCGGTCTATGCCTGGAACGCCCGCGGACACGGTCGCTCGCCCGGCGAGCGCGGACACGCCCCGGGCTTCATGAGCTACGTGCGCGACCTCGACGCCTTCTTTCGCCACCTCCGCGCCCGGCACGGGGTCTCGCCGGAAAACACGGTCGTCGTCGCGCACAGCGTCGGCGCCGTCGTCGCCGCCGCCTGGGTCCACGATTTCGCGCCGCGCCTCGCCGGCCTCGTGCTCGCCACCCCGGCCTTCGACGTGAACCTCGTCGTGCCCGGCGCCCTGCACGGTGTCCGCGCCCTGCAAAAACTCCGCCCTCGCGCGACGATCAAGAGCTACGTGCGCGGCGAATGGCTCACTCGCGACCCCTCCGCCGCCGCGCGCTACGACGCCGACGAGCTCGTCTCCAAGGACATCTCCGCCCGCGTCCTCGCCGAACTCTTCGACGCCTCGTCGCGGGTCGTCGAAGACGCCGTCATGATGGACCGTCCGCTGCTGCTCCTCTCCGCCGCAGCCGACCGTGTCGTCCGCCCCGGCGCCATCGCCCGCTTTTACGCCAACTACGGCGCCGAAACCAAAATCCACCACACGTTGCCCAACGCGCGTCACGGTCTGTTTCACGATCTGTGCCGCGACGAAGTGTGCGCGCTCACCCGCGGCTTCGCCGAACGCTGCTTCGCCCTGCCGGCCCCGCCCCGCCTGGGCGCCGACCTCGTCCATCCCGCGACCCGCCGCGAATACACCCGGCTCGCAGGCCCCGCCCCCGCCGCGCGCTCGCTCGGTTTCGCCGTGCAACGCGCCGCGCTTCGCTCCGTCGGCAGGCTCAGCCAAGGCGTCCGCCTCGGCCACGCGACCGGCTTCGACTCCGGCGAATCGCTCGACTACGTCTACGAAAACCGCGCGCGAGGCGCCCTCGGCGTCGGACGCCTCGTCGACCGCGCCTACCTCGACGCCGTCGGTTGGCGCGGCATCCGCCAGCGCCGCGCCTGCCTCGACCTTGCGCTCCGCCACGCTCTCGCCGAGGTCCGCATCGCCGGTCTTCCGTCCCGCGTCATGGACATCGCCGGCGGCGCCGGTCGCTATCTCCTCGATCTTCTCGCCGATCCATCCGCGAACAAGGACCTCGCCGTTCTCTGCCGCGAGTGGAGCGAGAGCGCGCTCGCCGTCGGCCGCGCCGCCGCGGTGGAGCGCGGTC
>CBINJQ010000034.1:0-17621 GCA_966251015.1 uncultured Akkermansia sp.
CGGCCCTCGCGGGCGATGGCCTTGAGGCTGGCGTCGAGGACGTCGCCGGACGTGCCGCAGCCGAGTCCGCGGAAAACGTCGGCGAGGACGTTGGCGCTGTGCACGCGCACGAGGGCGGGCGTGGCGGGGTCGAGCGCGCCGAGGGTGAGCGCGAGGTGGTGGCGCTTGTCGAGACGGCTGCGGAAAACGTGCGCGGTGAAGTCGCCGTAGGCGGAGGCGAATGCGCGCTCGCCGATCTTCTCGACGAGTTTGTCCTGCTTCAGCCGATACGCGATGAGTTGCTCGATCGATATCATGCGCAGGCCGTGGCGCTTCTTGAACTCGATGAGCTGCGGCAGGCGCTGCATCGTGCCGTCGTCGTTGACGAGCTCGCAGAGGATGCCGGCGGGCTCGAGGCCGGCGAGCGTGGCGAGGTCGAGGGCGGCTTCGGTGTGGCCGGCGCGTTCGAGGACGCCGCCCGGACGCGAGCGGAGGGGAAACACGTGGCCGGGTTGCACGAGCTGATCCGGGCTGGCGGCGGGGTCGGCGAGGAGCTTGATCGCGACGGCGCGGTCGTGGGCGCTCACGCCGGTGGTGACGCCCTTGGCGGCGTCGACGCTCACCGTGAAGGCGGTGCGGTAGCTCTCGCGGTTGCGCGCCACCATGGGGCCGAGGCCGAGGCGGTCGAGCTGGTGGCCCAGCATGGGCACGCAGACGATGCCGCTGCCGTAGCGGATCATGAGATTGATCGTCTCGGGCGTCGCCGTGCAGGCGGCCAGGATGAGGTCGCCCTCGTTTTCGCGATCCTCGTCGTCGGTGACGATGACAAGCCGTCCGGCGGCGATGTCCGCGATGGCGTCTTCGACGGAATCGAAAGGAGAGGAAAGGGTGTCGGCGGCGGGATCGCTCATGGGCGGAAAACGGGAACGACGTTGGAGCAGGAAGCGTAAGCTAGATGGAAAAGAGCGGCCGGGCAAGATGCCCGGCCGTCCACGGGCGGGAGGCCCATGTCGCTGTCGCGGTATGACCGGATGGCCGGAGGGACTCAGAGAACGACCGCGCCGTCGCCGACGTTCATCGTGAGGATGTCGGGGCGTTCGCCGAATTTGGCGGCGTAGGCGAGGGCGACTTTTTCCGCGTGTGCGGCGGTGAAGCCGGGCGCGGCGAGGGCCATGACCGCGCCGCCGAAGCCGCCGCCGGTGAGACGCGCGCCGAAGACGCCGGGCTCGGCGACGAGGGCGTCGACGAGGAAATCGAGCTCGGGCGTGCTGTTTTCGAAGAGGGTCTGCGAGCTGCGGTGCGAGGCGGTGAGGAGCTTGCCGACGGCGGGGAGGTCGCCGGACTTGAGCGCGTTGACGCAGGCGTCGACCCGGGCGATTTCCTCGACGACGTGCCGGGCGCGCTTGAAGGCGACGGGATCGATTTTCGCCTCGGCGGCGGCGAGACCGGCGGGGGAAACCTCGACGAGCAGCTTCACGCCGAGAGCCTGGGCGGCGCTCATGCATTCGCGGTGGCGCGCGGCGTAGAGGCCGTCGACGAGGGCGTGCTTGGTGTGGGTGTTGAAGATCCAGAAGCTCGCGCCGGCCGGCATGGGCACGGTGTCGAAGCGCGGGCCGGCGCAGTCGATGAAGACGAGGTGGCCGCTTTTGCCGAAGCCGGAGACGCCTTGGTCGAGAATGCCGCAGGGGACGCCGACGAAGTTGTTTTCGGCGTGCTTGCCGATTTTGACGACCGTCTCGCGGTCGGGCGACTGGCCGGTGGCGCCGAGGAAGGCGAGGGCGGAGGCGAGTTCGATTGCGGCGCTGGAGGAGAGGCCCGCGCCGGCGGGAAGATCGCTTTCGGCGAGGTAGTCGAAGCCCTCGGGGGCCTGCAGGCCGAAGGCGGGCAGGGCGGCGAGCACGCCGAGCGGGTAGTTTGTCCAGGAGGCCTCGCCGCTCTGCTTCACGGGGGCGCCGACGGGGAGGCTGACGGTTTTTCCGGAGTAGCGGCTGTGGAAGTTGCGCTGCCCGTCGCCGCGGCGGGCGAGGGCGACGGCGACGCCGCGGTCGATCGAGGCGCCGAGCACGGTGCCGCCGTTGTAATCGGTGTGGTTGCCGATGAACTCGATGCGGCCGGGGGCGCGGGTGACGAATTCCGGCGCGCGGCCGAAGACTTTTTCGAATTGGGCGACGAGAGTGGCCTTGTTCATGGCGTGGTGTGGTGGGAGTGGCGTGGTGAAACGCGGAACTTCGCGGGCGCCCGCCGGGGAGGCGAGCGCTTTTGCGACGCGGGCCTTGCGCTTCTCTCGGCGTTTGCGGCACGCCGGGTGATCGGGCGGAAGGATCCGGTCAGGCGGGCGGTTTGCCGCCTTCGAAGCCGGGGATGGTTTCGCCGGAGCGGCCTTTGACGACGAGCGAGAGCAGGTGCTCCATCGCTTGCATGCGGGTCCAGCCCCGCTCGGCGACGAGTTGATCGCAGCGTTTGACGAGCTGATCGGCCATCGTGGCGGCCTGGGCGTCCGCGGCGCCGAGACGCGAGCACAGGGCGACGAGTTGTTCGCGTTCGCTCATGCGGGAAGCGGGTCGAGGATGTGAACGGCGCGATTGTCCGAGGTGACGAGCGAGGCGTCGGAGGCGAGGCCGAGAAGATTGAGAAGGCCGAGACCGATCCAGCCGCCGTGTCCATCGTCGACGACGGCGCGAAGTTCGCCGACGCGTTTTTCGTTTTGGCGGAGCTCGATGTTGGCCGCGGGCGCGGGGCCGGCTCCGCCCACGCGGACGAGGCGGCGCCGCACCTGGCCCATGGCGTGCAGGCGAGCCATGACCTCCTGGCCGAGGTAGCAGCCCTTGTTGAACGAGATCGCGACGTTTTCGAGACCGGCCTCTTGGGGCAGGTCTTGCGGGCCGAATTCCCCCGGGATGGCGGGAACGCCGACGGCGAGGCGGGCGCGATGGAGCGCGATGGCGGAAAGTTCGCCGAGCTCGGCGGGTATGGGGAGCCCGGGCGCGGCGGCGAACGGGCGCAGCCAGTCCCAGATCCGGGTCTGGCCACGACGTCCGGAGAAAATAAAACCTCCGCCGAGCGCGGACCAACGACCAGGCGGAGGCGGCGGCGAATTCAAAGCGCCGGAGAGCCAGCGTTCGGCCGCGGCGCCGGCGAGCGTGATCTGTTCCCATGCGTCCTCTTCCGGCGTCACGAGGACATCGTCGGCGATGATGAAATCCTCCAGTCGGGCCCGCAGGCTTTCACCGGAGCTGTGCGCGCTCCAAAGCCGCCAAAGGTGGTCGTTTTCCTTCAGGACAAGGCTTTCTCCGAGAATGCGACCCTTGGTCGTCAGCCACAACGCTTCGGCGCACAGGCCGGGTTGGAGGGGGCGCAAATCTTGCGTGCATTGGCCTTGGAGAAACGCGGCGGCATCGGGCCCGGAAACGCGCAGCCATGCGTTGGGCCGGGCGCGGACCGCCCCGGAAGGCTCGGTTTCCAGTATTTTTAAGTCACGTGAGGAAAGCATTTAGTGGGATAAAGTGATAATTTTTGAGAGTTTTTATTGACCGAAGCGTCCTGTCGAGTATCTCTCTGCTCATCACTTTTCCAACTTCTCCTGTGAAAAACAGGAGTTTTGGGGTAACTAAGAAAGCAAATGCCCGGTCGCTTAGGGGTAGGCGACCGGGCAACTTATTTTTACGGATTCGGCTAGGCCGCGCCTATCCGGTCAAATCGTGTTTCACCCTTTTGGTTTTTTGCCCGACGTCGTGTTGGCCGCATGGGGAAGAGCCGTCGTGCCTTCGGATGACGAGTCAGGATTACGGAAAAGCGGTGGCTTGCTCTGCACCGGACGCGCGCGCCATGGTGCTTGTTTCCGTCCATGCTATCGACCTCCGACCTGAACATTGTGGAGACACGTCCGCTCCCCACTCCCGCGCAGCTGCTCGAAGAGCTGCCCATTTCGGAGAAACAGGCGAGCTTTGTGACGCAGGCGCGCAACGAGATCCAGCGCATCATCTTCACCGATGAACGGCGCTTTTTGTTGATCATCGGCCCCTGCTCGATCCACGACGTCGAGGCGGGGCGCGATTACGCGCGGCGCCTCGCCTCGCTCTCCAAGGAAGTGGCCGACAGGGTGATGATCGTGATGCGGGTCTATTTCGAGAAACCTCGCACCACGGTGGGCTGGAAGGGGTTGATCATGGATCCGCATCTCGACGGATCGTCGGATATCGCGGCGGGTCTGCGCGTCGGTCGCGCTTTCCTGCGCGAGGTGCTCGATCTCGGGCTGCCCACCGCCACGGAGTTCCTCGACCCTATCATGCCGCAATACATCGCGGATTTGGTTTGTTGGGGTGCGATCGGGGCGCGCACGACCGAATCGCAGACGCATCGACAGCTCGCCTCCGGTCTTTCGATGCCCATCGGCTTCAAGAACGGCACCGACGGCACGCTCCAAGCGGCGGTGAACGCGATCAAGGCCGCCGGCCAGTCTCACACCTTCCTCAGCATCCGCCGCGACGGCGTGCCGGCCGCGGTGCGCACCCATGGCAACCGCGATTGCCACGTCGTTTTGCGCGGAGGCGCGAAAGGGCCGAACTACTCGGCCGCGCATATCGCCGAGACCGAGGCATTGCTCGTCAAAGCGGGTCTGCCCGCTTCCATCCTTGTCGACGCTTCGCATGACAATTCCTGCAAAAACCCCGATTTGCAGCCGGAGGTGATCAACGCCCTCATCGCGCAGATCCAGGCGGGCAACCGCTCGATCATGGGTGCGATGGTCGAGAGCAACCTGGAGCCGGGCAACCAACCCTTTCCCCGGCCCCGCAGCGCCCTCCAGTATGGCGTGAGCATCACCGACGGCTGCATCGGATGGGCGACGACCGAGTCGCTCGTTCGTCAGTTGCATTCCGCCTTGGCTTCACGTTTCGCCTGATACCTATCCGTCCCGCCGCCCTGTCCAATCATGCAAAAGACCTCCGACATCCATGTCGTGGAGACACGACCCCTGCCCACTCCGGCGCAGCTCCTCGCCGAGCTGCCCAAGACCGAGGCGCAGGCGGAGTTTATCACGGCCGCGCGTCGCGATATCCAGAAGCTGATCTTCACCGATGATCGCCGTTTCCTCCTGGTGATCGGTCCTTGTTCGATCCACGACGTCGAGGCCGGCCGCGACTACGCGCGGCGCCTGTCCGCCTTGGCCAAGGAGGTGTCCGATCGCGTGATGATCGTGATGCGCGTCTATTTTGAGAAACCCCGCACCACCGTGGGGTGGAAGGGCCTCGTCATGGACCCGCATCTCGACGGGTCCAACGACATCGCCGCCGGCCTCCGTCTTGGCCGCGCCTTCTTGCGCGAGGTGCTCGATCTCGGCCTGCCGACGGCGACCGAGTTCCTCGATCCGATCACCCCGCAATACATCGCCGACCTCGTGTGCTGGGGCGCCATCGGCGCGCGGACCACGGAATCGCAAACGCATCGACAGCTCGCGTCCGGTCTTTCCATGCCGATCGGCTTCAAGAACGGCACCGATGGCGGGCTCCAGGTCGCGATCAACGCGATCAAGGCTGCGTCGCAACCCCAGACCTTCCTCGGCATCGGACTCGACGCCGCGGCCGCCGCCGTCCGCACCAGCGGAAACCGCGATTGCCATATCGTGCTGCGCGGCGGCTCCAAGGGGCCCAACTTCTCGGCCGCGCACATCGCCGAGACCGAGGCCATGCTGATCAAGTCCGGTTTGCCCGCCTCCATTCTCGTCGATGCGTCGCACGACAACTCCTCCAAAAAACCCGAGCTTCAACCCGACGTGATCCGTGCCCTTCTGGGCCAGATTCAAGGGGGCAACACCTCGATCATGGGCGCGATGGTCGAGAGCAACATCGGCGCGGGCAACCAGTCGTTCCCCCAGCCGAAGGAAAAACTCCACTACGGCGTGAGCATCACCGACGGCTGCATCGATTGGCCGACGACCGAGAAACTCGTGCGAGAACTGCACGCCGGGCTCGCCTCGCGTTTCGCCTGATTTTTTTGGACGGGCGCCGTCCCCGGCGCCCGTGGCCGCAATCAGGAGAATTGGTTCCCGGGGACTCCGCGGACGCCGGTGACGGCGTCCCTCCAAGATCCGGGAGCGCCTTCGCCCCCGCTCGTCGTCCCGGCTGGGATGGAGCCGGGCCCCGGGTCCTTCTTCCTCATTTTTTTGCGCCGGAAATCGCAATCCGTGCGTGTCCTACGCGCGGATTTTGACCTAGGCTCAGGGTCTTCCCACATCCATGAGCACCAACGCTTCCCCCATCCGTGTCGCCGTCACCGGCGCCGCCGGCCAGATCGGTTACTCCCTTCTCTTCCGCATCGCTTCCGGCGCCATGTTCGGGCCGGACCGTCCGGTAATCCTTCAGCTGATCGAAGCCCCCTTCGAGAAGGCGATGAAGGCCCTCGAAGGCGTGGCCATGGAGCTCGACGACTGCGCGTTCCCGCTGCTCAAGGGCATCGTCATGACCGACCAGCCCGAGGTCGGTTTCAAGGACGCCAACTGGTCCCTTCTCGTCGGCGCCAAGCCCCGCGGCCCCGGCATGGAGCGCGCCGATCTGCTCAAGGACAACGGCAAGATTTTCATCGGCCAGGGCCAGATCATCGACCGCGTCGCGGCCGACGACGCCCGCGTCGCCGTGGTGGGCAACCCCGCCAACACGAATTGCATGATCGCCGCCTCGCAAGCCAAGCGTCTCCCTGCCGACCGCTTCACCGCGATGGTGCGCCTCGACCAAAATCGCGCGCAAACCCAGCTCGCGAAGAAAGCAGGCGTGGATCTCACCGCGGTGAAGGACATCTTCATCTACGGCAACCACAGCCCGACCATGTTCCCCGCCTTCGCCCACGCGATGATCGGCGGCAAGAAGGCCACCGACGTCATCAGCGATCACGCCTGGCTGAAGGGCCCCTTCCTTGAGACCGTCGGCAAGCGCGGCGCGGCCATCATCGCCGCTCGCGGCGCGTCTTCCGCCGCCTCGGCCGCGAACGCGCTCGTCGACCATGTGCGCGATCTCATGACGCCCGGCAAGATTCACTCCGTCGCGGTGAAATCCAACGGCCTCTACGGCTTCGACCCGGACGTGTGGGCCGGCATGCCCGTGCGCACCACCACGCCCGGCAGCTACGAGGTCATCACCGGCTACGAGATGTGCGATTTCTGCAAGGAGCGCATCGCGATCACCAACAAGGAGCTCGTCGAGGAACGCGCCGCCGTCGTCGACATGCTCAAGGGCTGAGCGCCGCGCGGCCCGCGAGACGGCTGCGGTCCGTTTTTTCGACCTTCCCCTGAACTCCTGCGGCCGGGCCTTCGTCACGAGGGTCCGGCCTTTTTTTTAACCGCGGATGGCGCGGGTGGACGCGGATAAAGACGGCCGATCAATCCACCCGGATCACATGGATTTTCACGGATATGAACCGGGTCGAACCGTGTTCATCCGTGATAATCGGTGATCAAAAAAAATCCGCGCCGTTCCGCGCAATCCGCGGTTACGGCAATTTTAATCGAACCGTAGCCGTATTCGTCGCCTCCCCAGGTAGGGTGGGCCCGCCGCCCTTGCCTCTCCGCGAATCCCGCAGGATTTTCAGAACTGCGAAATCGCCCGCGCGCTCTCCAGCACGACCCAACCGAGGCCGCCGGCGCCGAGCAAGGCGACCACCGCGCGCACAAATTTCTGGAAGCGCAGCTTGCGGTCGAAACGATCCGGCCGGCGCGCCTCGAAGCAGCCGCTGGCGTCCACGAAACTCACGAACTGGGCGTTGCGGATCCGGGTGCGGCCGATGCGCGCGTTGTCGACCCGTCCCATGCGGATGGGAGGACGACGAAAGAGATTTTTAAGCAGGCGCAGCATCAGGATCAGCCGTTTTTCTGAGGCCGCAGACCGTGAAATTTTAGATGGTCTCCGCAAGGGGAAAGCCGCCAAGTTGGCCCTTTTCACTTCCTGTTATCGATTCTCAGAAATCCGTCATGCACCACTTCCGCTACGCCGGCCAGAACCTCCAATGCGAAGGCGTCGACCTCGCCGAGATCGCGCGTCTCTACGGCACGCCGACCTACGTCTACAGCACCGCGACGATGGCGGACAATTACACTCGCCTCGCCTCCGGCCTGAAGGGGCTCGATCTCCAGATCTGCTACGCGATGAAGGCCAACTCGAACATCGCGATCCTGCGTCACTTCGCGAACCTCGGCGCGGGCTTCGACCTCGTGAGCGGCGGCGAGATCCGCCGCGTGCTCGCCGCGGGCGGCGACATCAAGCGCTCGGTTTTCGCCGGCGTCGGCAAGACCGAGGCGGAGATCGAGCTCGCGATCAAGAACGGCATCTTCGCCTTCCATGTGGAGAGCGAGCCCGAGATCGCCCGCATCAACCATGTCGCCGGCAAGCTCGGCGTGAAGGCGCCCATCGCCATCCGCATCAACCCCGACGTCGACGCGCACACCCACGCCAAGATCACCACCGGCAAGTCGGACAACAAGTTCGGCATTCCTCTCTCCAACGCCGCCGCCGCCTACGAGGCCGCCGCGCGTTTCCCGCACATCCAGATCAAGGGTGCCCAGATGCACATCGGCTCGCAGCTCACCAGCCTCGCGCCCTTCGTCGAGGCGGTGAAGAAGGTCGCGCCCTTCGTGCAGGAGCTGAAGGCCAAGTATGGCATCAGCTACTGGTCCATCGGCGGCGGCATCGGCATCATCTACAAGGACGCGCTCGCCAGCGGCGACGCGGCCTGGTGGACCTCGCAGCCCGCCGAGAGCCGTCCGCTCACGCCCGAGGCCTACGGCGAGGCGCTCACGCCCCTGCTCGCGCCGCTCGGCCTCAAGATCCTGCTCGAGCCCGGCCGCTACCTCGTCGGCAACGCCGGCGTGCTCCTCTCTCGCGTCGAATACCTGAAGCGCGGAAAGTCGAAGAATTTCCTCATCGTCGACGCCGCGATGAACGACCTCGTGCGCCCCGCGATGTATGACAGCTTCCACGAGATCGTGCCGCTGCGCCGCGATTCCGCCCGCGCGGCCATCGCGGCCGACATCGTCGGCCCGGTCTGCGAGAGCGGCGACTGCTTCGCCAAGGACCGCCAGATCCAGGAGGTCGGCGAGGGCGAGTTCATCGCCTTCATGAGCGGCGGCGCCTACGGCTTCACCATGGCCAGCCGCTACAACACCCGCTCCATGGCCGCCGAGGTGCTGGTGAAGGGCGGCGCGAGCGATCTCATCAACGCGCGCGAGACCTTCGAGCAGCAGATCCAGAACGAGAAGCTGCCGGCGTTTCTGACGAAGTAATACCAGTCACAGTATGAATGCAGACGATAAGGTGGGCGTGCGCGTCCCCGCGCACGCGGCTTGGGCGAGGATTTGCTAGGCTGCGCTCGCAAACCACGGGCGGAGTGACCCGCCCGTCCACCTAACAGTCCAAAGTGTCGAGTGATTGGTATAACGCGCGGGCGGGCGAACGCCGGTCCTGATCGTATCGTGGAACTGGCCGCGCACGGACACGCGTTGCTTCGGGCTGACTTGTCGCCCGGGGCGACGGCGCGTCTTCGGGGCGAGATTTTTGTCGTCGGCGAGGCGGGCGCGCGCTGTTTGCTAGACCACCCGGACGTGCGCGACTGCGCGCTCCGGCTGAAGGCCCAGCTCCAGGCCGGCGGGGTGCTGGGCGCCGACGCCGTCGCCGTCCAGGCGATCGCCTTCGACAAGACGAGCGCGGCGAACTGGAAAGTTACCTGGCATCAGGATCTGATGTTTCCTTTCGCCCGCGCCGTGACCGCGGAGGGCTTTGCCTTGGCGTGCGTGAAGCAGGGCGTCGACTACGCCCGTCCGCCGGCCTCGGTGTTGGCGCGAATGCTCGCGGTGCGGCTGCACCTCGACGTGTGCGACGAGAACAACGGCCCGCTGCGGGTCGCGCCCGGCTCGCACCGGCGCGGAATCATACCAAGCGCCGAGATCGACGCGTGCGTGGCGCGGGACGGCGAGCGCGTGTGCCTGGCCGACGAGGGCGAGATGCTGCTGATGCGTCCGCTCTTGTTGCATGCCTCGTCGCAAGCGCGAGAGCCGCGGCACCGTCGTGTGCTGCACCTTGTGTATTATGACGGGCCGCGTGTCGCCGAACCGTGGCACCGCGAGGTTTGAACCTTTCGCGGCGCTGGTATTGAGCCTCGGGCAATAAACTTACGCCTTGGGGCAGGGCGGGAGCGCTGGGCCCCGCCGACGCGAACGGACGGCCCGGCGGTCCGTCCACGCCTGTCAGGCTATTCCGCGAGCCTCGGTAATCCGATGGCCCGCTCAACGCTCCCCCGCCATGCGCCGGACGACGGCGTCGAGCTGATCGAGCTGCGACGGCGTGGCGGAGCCGGGCTTGCCAAAGGGCCAGGCGCCGTCGGCGAGGAAACGTTCGCAGAGCTCGGCGATGCCGCGCACGGGCACGAAGGTGGACGGGCTGTCGTCGCCGGTCACGCGCGAGACGAGGTCCGCCGGGAAGCGCTGGATCTGCCCCGCCGCGATGTAGGAGAGCGCGTGCAGATGCACGAAGGGCCGGCTGTCGGGCAGGGTGGTGGGCGGTCGCGCGGCGGGAGTGCGGAAGCAGGCGAAGAACGCGCGGAAGTTTTCCACCTGCGCGTCGAATTCGCCGAAGCGAACCGTCTCCACGCCGCCCGCGTGCCAGCGGATGTCGGCGCGGTCGTTGGTGATGTAGTCGATGGTCGCGCGGTCGCAGACGAGCGTCTCGCGATGGATGTGCGGGCCCATGCAGGCGTGGGTGAGCGCGATGCGGATCGGCACGCCGGTGTCGGTGTCGATCGAAAGGAAGAACGTATCCGCTCCCTGGATATCATGGGCGCGAAGGAGGCTGGCGCGCACCTTCGTGGGCGTCGCCCAGCGGTCCTGCGCGCCGGTGCCGGCCCAGTGCAGGATGTTGTGCACGTGGTGGGAGAGGGCGTTGCCGACGCACGAGTCGAGGATGAGGCGGCCATCGTCGCCGACGAGGCGGCCCGCCCAGGTGTTGCGGGTGAAATAGTCCGTCCCGCGCGGCCAGAGGCCGAGGAGGTGCGCGGAGCGCAGGGCGCCGAACTCGCCCTTGAGCAGGCGGCGCTTGATGGCCTGGCGCGGCTGCTCGGTGATGAAGTTGAAGCCGACGAGCGTGGGCACCTTGGCCTTGGCGTCGGCGGCGATCATGCGCTCGAGCTCGCGGGGATCGAGGGTGGGGGGCTTTTCGAGATAGACGGCGAGACCGCGCTCGACCCCGGCGCGGTGCATCTCGGCGTGCAGGGGGATGGGCGTGGGGACGGTGACGACATCGAGCTCGCCCGCGTGGCGCTCGAGCATCTTGCGGTAGTCGTCGTGTATCGCGACGCCGCGCCCCTCGAATTTCCACTCGGCCATCTTGGCGCTGAAGGCCTGCGGGGCCGGGTCGCAGGTGCAGACCAGGCGCGCCTCGCGGGAGGCCTCGAGTTGGAGAATGGCTTCGTGGTGGCGGGCGGCATAGCCGCCCATCCCGATGATGCCTACGCGGATCGGGGTGGATGTCATCTAGGAGGGAAAGTTGCGTGCGTTGAAGGGAGGGAAGCCAGCGCAATGCCTGTCCTACAGTTCCAATGCGAGCGCGGCGGAACTTTACCGTTTGGGTCGGAAAGCGGTCTCAATACGTATTTCGTCGAAAGTGTCCGTGCTTAGTTGTTGCCACTTGGAGGGCTATCGACGAGGTCGGGGCTGAAAAATCATGTCCTTCGACCCCGCTTCCGGCTCCGGTTCCCATTCGTCGGGCGATTCGTCCGCCTCGTTGCGGGAACCCGTCGCACCCTCCACCAATCTGATTTTCGCGGTCGTCGCCGGCTTCGTGGCGATGCTCGTCGGCACCGCGATCTGGGTGGGTGTCACCGTGGCGACGAATTACCAGATCGGATACATGGCCGTGGGCGTGGGCTTCCTCGTGGGCCTGGCGATGCGCTTCGCCGGGCACGGGGTGGGGCAACCCTATCACGTGATCGGCGCCGTGCTCGCGCTGCTGGGATGCGCCTTGGGCAATTTGTTCACCGGCTGCGTGCTCGTCGCCCGCGAGGTCGAGGCGGGTTTTGGCGAGGTGCTTTCCAAGCTGAACATGGAAATGGTGAGCGAAATCATGGGCGCGATGTTCAGCCCCATGGACATCCTGTTCTACGCCCTCGCGGCGATGGCGGGCTGGAAATACTCGGTGTTGCAAGGGGCGGAGTAGGCCGGGGCGGGGCGTGGTCGATTCTCCGTGCGCTCCGGGCGCGGTGTGTTTTTAACCCCCGGCACGCATGAACATCGTCGTTGTCGGCGCCGGCGCCTGGGGCACGGCCTTCGCTCTTCATCTTTGCCGGCTGGGCCACACGGTCACGCTCGCGCCGCGGCGTTTCGAGCAGGCTCTCGCGCTCGCCTCGACCCGCGAGAACGCCGATTACCTGCCCGGGTTCAAGCTGCCGCAATCGGTGCAGATCGGGCACGAGCTGACGCCGGTGCTCATGGAGGCGGATCTGGTTTTGCTGGCATGCCCTTCGCAGGCCTTGCGCGAGACGGCGGCTCGCGTGCAGGCCTCGCGGGGCCTGGCGACGCGGCTGAAGCTGGTGCTTTCGCTCGCGAAGGGCTTGGAGCTCGGCACGCATCTGCGTCCGGCGGAAGTGATGGCGGAGGTGTTGCCCGGTCTCGCCGTCGGCTCGCTCACCGGGCCGACCAACGCCGCCGAGGTCGCGTCGGGCCGGCCCTGCGCGATGGTGCTGGCGGCGCAGGGCGCCGACGAGGCGCTGCTCGCCGAGGTGCAGGCGGCGCTCAGCGGGCCGACCTTGCGCGTGTATCGCGGCGACGACGTCGCCGGGGTGGAGTTCGGCGGTTGCCTGAAAAACGTCTACGCGATCGCGGCCGGTTGCTGCGACGGCTTGCGCCTTGGCGACAACGCGAAGGCCGCGCTGCTCACCCGCGCGCTGGCCGAGATGGTGCGCGTGGGCGTGGCTTTGGGCGCGAAGCCCGAGACTTTTTACGGGCTCGGCGGCTTCGGCGATCTGGTGGCGACCTGCACGGGCGCCTGGTCGCGCAATCGCACTTTTGGCCAACATCTCGGCGAGGGAAAAACGGCCGCGGAGCTGATCGCCGCGAGCAGGAGCGTGGTCGAGGGTTATCGCACCGCGCAGAGCTTTCTCGAACTCGTGCGCGAGCGCGGCATCGACGCGCCGATCCTCGCGGAGATCCACGGCATCCTCTACGCGGGAAAACCGCCCGCCGAGGCCCTCGCGACGCTGATGGGACGCGAGTTGAGGCGCGAGTGACGTCAATTCCTCGACGCGTCGGGGCTTTTCGGTGGACGGGCGGGTCCTTCCGCCGGTGGTTTGCGAAGGGCGCCCTGCACGTCCGCCTCGCTCAGACGAGGGCGTCGCGCCAGGCGGCCTCGTTGAAGCCCACGAGACCGAGCGCCGGGGCGGCCGCGGACGCGGCGCGGAGCAGGAAAGGGCGTTTGACCAGGTTCCCGTTTGCGGCGAGGCGGGCGAGGAAATCGGCCTCGGAAAGCGTGTCGATCACGTCACCGAGTTTTTCCGCGCGGTAGTCGCCGCCGGACGTGTTGCACAGGCGCCGACGCTCGCCGCCGAGGTGGCCGAGCATGGCGCGCAACTCCGCGACGGTGGGCGGGGTTTCACGGATGGCACGTTCCTCAAAGGCGACACCCTGCGCGGCGAGCCACTTGGCGGCTTTGCGGCAGGCATCGCAGTTTTTGTAGGTGTAGACGAGGAGAGCGGGGGGCATGGGGCGCGGAGCGGGGAGTCGGAGCCGGAAGATCGATCGCGGAGCCTCGTTTGGCCGCTCAGCCAAGGAGGTTCTTCAGCGCCTGGAGGTATTTGTCGCGCGTGCGCTCGATCACCTCGGCGGGCAACGCAGGCGCGGGCGGCTGCTGGTTCCACTTCAGCGCGAGCAGGTGGTCGCGGACGAACTGCTTGTCGTAGCTCGGGGGCGAGCAATCGACGCGATAGTCGGCGGCGGGCCAGTAGCGGGAGGAGTCGGGCGTGAGAACCTCGTCGATCAGGACGAGTTTGCCGGAGGCGTCGGTGCCGAACTCGAACTTGGTGTCGGCGAGGATCATGCCGGCCCCGGCCGCTGTGTCGTGGCCGAGTGAATACAGGGCGAGGCTGGTCGCCCTGACCTGTTTGTAGAGCGCCGCGCCGACGATGGCCGCGCCCTGGGCATCGTCGATGGGCGCGTCGTGCTCGCCTTTGGGGGCCTTGGTCGTCGGCGTGAAGAGAGGGGAGGGGAGGCGGTCCGCCTGGCGCAGGCCGACGGGGAGGCGATGGCCGCAGACGACGCCGGTCTTCTGGTAGGAGGCCCAGCCGCTGCCGACGAGGTAGCCGCGGACGACGCATTCGATGGCGAGGGGCTTCAGTTTGCGCACGATCATGCTGCGCAGCTGGAGGTCGCGGTCGTGGATGCCGCGGCGGGCGAATTCGCCCTCCTGGTCGGGCAGGAGATGGTTTTCGATGATGCCGGTCGTGCGCCCGAACCACCAGTGGCTCATCTGCGTGAGCAGGATGCCCTTGCCCGGGATGCCGTCGGGCAGAATGACGTCGAAGGCCGAGAGCCGGTCCGTCGCGACGAGGAGCAGGGCGTCGCCGAGGTCGAAGATTTCGCGGACCTTGCCGGACGCGATCTTGGGAAAGGGCAGGCCGTCGATGGACGTGCGGGCTTGGGCGGGCAGGGCGGCGGCGATCTGGGCGGAGGACAACATGGAGCGGGCAGTCGGGCGAAAAAACGGGCCGCGCGCACCTCGAAAAACACTCCTCCTTCCGGCTCCGCTCCGGCTTGCGCCGTCCCAGCCGCGTCGCGTCGCGCCGCTCCGGCGGCCTCCGGCGACCGCGGGGATGTGTGTTTTTTGCCTATCGCCGGGAAATTTCCTTTCGCCCGCCCATCCGGCTTCCCTACCTTGCGCCGCCCTTCGTCCTGCTTTTGCTGCCTGTCATGAAAATCAAAGCCTATCTCAAACCCTCCTGCGGTTGGTCCAACGGCGTGCGCGCCATCATGCGGAAGCATGGTTTGGAGTTTGAGGACATCGACATCATCAACAACCGCGACAACTACGCGGAGATGGTCGCCAAGTCCGGCCAGCCCCTCTCGCCCTGCGTGGAGGTCGACGGCGTGATGCTGGCCGACGTTTCCGGCGAGGAGGTCGAGAACTACCTTTTGGCCAACTATCTTATCAAGCCGGTCGACAAGGCCGCCGATTCGCCCACCAACGCCGGCTGTTCCGACGAGGAGCACGCCAAGATGGCCACCAAGACCATCCGCTTTTTCTGAGTGCTCTTCCGCCCGGCGATGTCCAGTCGTGGCGCTCGCCCTGAGACTTTTTTCCGCTCTTTCTCGGCGGCTCCTGTTTAACGGAGCCGCTTTTTTCGTTTCGCACTCGTGTGAGAAACTAATAATCGCCCCTTACCCCTGATAGGTTTTTACCCCGTCCCTCTTCCGTCCCCACGCTTGTAATCCTCCGTCGTGAACAACCCGCGTCCCTCCGTGCCCGCTTCCACTACCCCCGCTCGCAAGCCCGCCTTCGGTCGTCCCGCCAAACAGGGGCTCTACGACCCTTGGTTCGAACACGACGCCTGCGGCGTCGGCTTCGTCGCCGATTTGAAGGGCCGCGCTTCCCATGACCTCGTCCGCAAGGGCATCCAGGTCCTCGAGAATCTCGACCACCGCGGAGCCGCCGGCAGCGAGCCCAACACGGGCGACGGCGCCGGCATCCTCATGCAGGTGCCGCACGCGTTCTGCGTCGAGGCCGCCAAGAAAGCCCGCATCACGCTCCCCGCCGCCGGCGCCTACGGCACGGGCCACGTTTTCCTCCCGAAAAACGCCACCCAGCGCCGCAAGGTCGAGGAGAAGATCGCCGCCGTCGTGCAGAGCGAGGGCCTCGAGCTCCTCGGCTGGCGCACCGTCCCGACCGACAACTCCGACCTCGGTGAAACCGCCAAGGCCAGCGAGCCCGCGATCCGCCAGATTTTCATCGGCCGCCCGGCCGAGCTGACCACCGAGCTCGCCTTCGAGCGCAAGCTCTACGTAGTCCGCAAGCGCGCCGGCGCCGAGGTCCGCTCCGAGGGCCTGCTCGGGGCCGACATGGTCTACTTCCCGAGCCTCTCGTCGCGCACGATGGTCTTCAAGGGCATGCTGCTCACCACGCAGCTCGCGAAGTATTTCCCCGACCTGCAAAACCCCGCCATGGCCACCGCCATCGCGCTGGTCCACTCCCGTTTCTCGACCAACACCTTCCCGTCCTGGGACCGCGCCCATCCGTATCGCTACGTGGCGCACAACGGCGAGATCAACACCCTGCGCGGCAACATCAACTGGATGCACGCCCGCCAGGCCCACTTCGTCTCCGACGCCTTCGGCGACGACATCAAAAAAGTCCTGCCCGTCATCAACCCCAACGGCTCCGACTCGGCGATGTTCGACAACACGCTCGAGCTCCTCCACCTCGCCGGCCGCTCCCTGCCGCACGCGGTCATGATGATGATCCCCGAGCCCTGGTCCAACCACGAGACCATGGACGACGCCCGCCGCGCGTTCTACCAATACCACGCGTGCCTGATGGAGCCGTGGGACGGCCCCGCGGCCATGACTTTCACCGACGGCCACAGCATCGGCGCCGTCCTCGACCGCAACGGTCTCCGCCCCGCCCGCTACTACGTCACCAAGGACGGTCTCGTCGTCCTCGCCTCCGAGGCCGGCGTGCTCGAGTTCCCCGCCTCCGAGATCGTCGAGAAGGGCCGCCTCCAGCCCGGCCGTATGTTCCTCGTGGATACGAAGCAGGGTCGCATCGTCCCCGACGACGAGATCAAGCGCCAGCTCGCCGCCGAGTATCCCTACCGCGACTGGCTCAACCAGCACCTCGTCCACGTCGAGGACCTGCCCGCCGCGCCCGACCTCCCCGTGCCCGACCGCGACACGCTCCAGCAGCGCCAGCTCGCCTTCGGCTACACCCACGAGGACGAGCGCGCCATCCTCACCCCGATGGCCCGCGACGGCGTCGAGGGCGTCGGCTCGATGGGCAACGACACGCCCCTCGCCGTCCTCTCGAACAAGCCCCGCCTCCTCTACGATTACTTCAAGCAGCTCTTCGCGCAGGTGACGAACCCGCCCATCGACTGCATCCGCGAAGAGATCATCACCTCCGCCGAGACCCGCCTCGGCTCCGAGGGCAACCTCCTCCAGCCCGGCGCCACCGCCTGCCGCCGCCTCGAGCTCGACTGGCCCGTCCTCACCAACGAGGAGTTTGCCAAGATCCGCCGCATGCAGCTCCCCGGCCTCAAGGTCGAGACGCTGCCCATCCTCTTCCGCGTCTCCCGCGGCGAAAAGGGCCTCGCGAAAGCGATGGAGGAACTCTGCGTCATGGCCCGCCGCGCGATCGAAGAGGACGAGGTCAACGTCCTCATCCTCTCCGACCGCGGCGTCACCAAGGACCACGCTCCGATCCCCGCGCTCCTCGCCGTCGCCGGCCTGCACCATTATCTGATCCGCGAGGGACTCCGCACCCAGATCAGCCTCGTGCTCGAGACCGGCGAGGCCCGCCAGGTCCACCACGTCGCCACGCTCATCGGCTACGGCGTCAGCGCGATCAACCCCTACCTCGCCTTCGAGACGATCGACGAGCTCATCCACGACGGCCTCCTGCCCAACG
>CBINJQ010000035.1:0-17586 GCA_966251015.1 uncultured Akkermansia sp.
AGGCTCTCCGGGTCGAAGGGGAGCTCGGTCGAACGGGCGGAAAGAGGGGGAAACGGACGTATCGCGGATGCCTGGCCGTGCGCAGCAACGTGTCTGATGGCGGCGAGCCGGATTTTTCCGGTGTGGTGCGGTGATGGACGGGCACCTCTCGTCGATGGCGGGCTTGCGCTTCGGGCGGCCTCGGAGGTTTGTTTCGACATGACTATCGGGCCGGGGAGACGACGGCGACGGGGCGTGGCCGCCGTCGCGCTTTTGTGGGGCGGCTTTTTGGCGACGGGAGCGGCGCGAACAGAGGCGGGCGAGGCGTCGGCGCCGCCTCCTTCGGTGGCGGCGCCGACGCGCGAGCAGGTCGCGGAGGTCCATGCGGTGGCGGAATCGCTGTGGGACGCTTTCGTGCCGGAGTCGATCAAGGCGGAGTATGAGTTGATCGGCCCGGACGAGTTGCTGGCGTTTTTCAAGCGATTGGAGTCGGCGGGCACGCAGGAAGACATGAATGCGTTCGCCGGGCTCGCGCCGGAGACGAAGGCGGCGATCACCACCCTGCAAGCCTTGCCGGACTACGCCGACTACGCGGACTGGCTTCGCGAACAGTTGGCGGACATGGAGGCGGCGCGCGAGGTAGTGACGACTCAGCGTGCGCCGGCCGCGCTAAAGGGAGAACCGCCCAAGCCGAGGGACCCGGTGTCGTCGAAGATCGCGGAAACCGTGCCGCTCTACGGTTTGTGGGTGGGGCGCGTCGGACGACGCCCGCGTCCGCCGCAGGCGGACCACCATTTGCCCGTGGTGAGGGAGGCGTTCGCGGCCGAGGGGGTGCCCGAGGCTCTCGCTTGGCTGGCCGAGACGGAGAGCTCGTTTAACCCCCGCGCGCGCAGCCCGGCCGGGGCGCGCGGGTTGTTTCAACTCATGCCGGAAACGGCGAAGGCGCTCGGCTTGTCGCTCCTGCCCCTCGATCAGCGCACGCAGCCGAGGGCGAGCGCGCGGGCGGCGGCGGCGTATCTGAGAAAACTCCACGCGCGTTTCGGGGACTGGCCGCTCGCCTTGGCGGCCTACAACGGAGGCGAAGGCCGGGTGAGCCGAATCTTGAAGGAGCGGGGCGCGACAGATTTCGCGGGCATCGCGGAGCACCTTCCGGCGGAAACGCGCCTCTACGTGCCAAAAGTGCTGGCGACCGTGCGTGTGCGCGCCGGTGTGGCTCCTGCGGAGTTGATGGCGCCGCGCGCGACGACGGTGCAGTGACCCGACGGAACTGTCTTTCCCGGGCTCCCCTTGGGGGCGTCAGGGAGCGCCGATGGCGATGCCGGCTGCGGCTTTCTTTTGAGCTTCGCGTTGCTCGGTCCAGGTCGGGAGCGCCAAGAATTCCGCTGCTTCACGCAGAGACTTCGCTTCCTCGGCGGGGGCGGTCTTGGCGGCGGCTTCGAGGAAGGGAATGGCGGCGCGCTCACCGAGATTGATGAGTCCGTCGCGGGCGGCGGAGCGGATCTCGGGGTCCGGATGTTTTAGGTAACGGGCGAGAGCCGGAACGGAGGCCGCGTCGTAGGTGACATAGAGCTCCTCAATGGCGTTCCTCGCCGCGTCTCCGGTCGGCAGCGTGTTTTCGGTTGCGGCCGGAAGCGGAGGCTCGGCGGCGGACGAAGAGGGCGGGGGCGGGGGCGCGCCGGCTGCGTTGCCGGGCATCGTGGCAGGCGCGGGAGCGGTGGGCCGGATTGTTTCCCCTCGATCCGATTTGAGCGCCCAAAACAGCGCGGCCGCGCTCGCGCCGATCAGCAGCGCGAACGCGGCAAAGGAGATTCGGCTTGGTCCGGGCATCAATCGGCCGCGACGGACTGGAGCTTGGTCACACGGTGCGAGCCGATGATGATGGCGCCGCGAACGGTATAAATCTCAACGCCGCCGGGGCCTTCGAGCGAGAAGCCTCCCGTCAAGGCGAGGTCGATACGCGCCGGGACGGGAATGGATGCGCTCGTGGAGCCGAGCGAAAAGGGGCGGTAGACGAGCTTGGTCTCGCCGAGACCGGAGAGCGGCAACGGAGCGATCGGGGCATCGAATACGCCGGTGACGGTGAACTTGCGGGAGTCGTGTCCGGAGACGATTTTTTCGCTGATCGAGCGGATGTCGACCGCACTAAGGGTCTGGGGTTGGCTGAAGTTCAGGACCGGCGTCTCCCCGGTGTCCAAAGCGTAATCGGGCTGGCCGGTTTTCACCGCGAAGAGCCGATGGCCGAGGACGGGCGCATCATCGCTGGTGGAACGTGCGACAAGATTCCAGCCGGCAAGCGGTCCCATGATCTCGCCTTCGTCGATAAGCTTTTGGAGAAAATCACGTGCGGTCACGCGGACGGTGATGAACTTGCTGGTGATCGACTGGCCTCCGGTGATCGGGGTGCTTTTGAGGTCGGAGTCCCGGGTGAGGGCGAGGTCGATCGTCACAGGCGCTTGAAATTTAGCGGCGAGGGAGGCGGCGGCGGTCGTGCCTGCAAAGGCATGGGCGGCAAGGGCGGAAGCGAGGAGGAGGGAGAATTTCATGTCGAGGTGCGGGAGAATTGGAGGAGAGGGCGGGCGGGAATGCGTGGCAATGGCAGACACGCGATTTTCACGCCATAGGCTTGGATCGCGTGGATGGCGCGAGATCAGGTTTGCGCCTGCTCGATGGGCATCTCGTGAAGTTTGAGCTCCGGGTTCTTTTCCACGAAATACTCGCGTGTCCAGTCGTTGGGAAAGAGAACGATGGGGTTTCCGAACTTGTCGGAGCCGAAGGTGACGCCGCTGGCGACGATCAGGCTTTGCGGGTTTTCGAGGGAGGGATGGGGCGACAGCCAGCGGAGTTGGGTCCAGGGCGCCGGCTCCAGTTTGGATTCCGCGTTGTATTCCGATTTCAGGCGGGCTTGCACGACCTCGAACTGGAGGGGGCCGACCGCGGCGAGGAGCGTGGCGCCAGGGGGAGCGTTACGAGGTTGGAAGGATTGAACAACGCCCTCCTGGAGGAGTTGCTCGAGTCCGGCGCGATACTTCTTCGCGTCGGAGGAGGTGGGATTGAAGATGTAGGCGAAGACCTCGCTGGGGAAGCGGGGGATCTCGTCGTAGGCGATGCTGCGATCTTCGGTCAAAGTGTCGCCGATGCCGAACGAGTCGTGCCCGACGAGTCCGATGACGTCGCCGGGCCAGGCGACGTCGACCGTCTCGCGTTCCTGTCCGAAGAGACGATGGGCGGACGAGAGGCGGACCTGTTTGCCCGTGCGCTGGTGGGTGACGACCATGTCGCGCTCGAATTTGCCGGAGCAGACGCGGATAAACGCGATGCGGTCGCGGTGCTTCGGGTCCATGTTCGCCTGGATCTTGAAGACGAAGCCGGAAAACTTCGGGTGCGTGATCGGGACCTCGCGCGCCTCGGTCGGGGCGGGGGCGCCGGGAGTCGAGACGGACATGGAGCGGCGCGCCGTGGGCGGGATGGATTTTTGAAGGAAACCTTCGAGAAGCAGTTGCACGCCGAAGTTGTTCACGGCGGAGCCGAAGAAGCAGGGCGTCTGCTTGCCGGCGTGGACGGCCGCGAGATCAAGCGGGGCGGTGGCTCCGTCGAGCATCGCGATTTGTTCGGTTACCTCCGCGTAGGTGAGGTCGTCGAATTTTTCCCGAACTTGCGGGTCTTCCAAACCGGTGACGTTGACGGGAGCGCGAAAGGCTCCGCCCGGGACGCGTTCGAAGAGGTGGACTTGGTTGACCCGGCGATCAAAGACGCCTCGGAAGGACGGACCGTTGCCGAGCGGCCAGGTGACGGGGCAGGGGGCGAGACCTAGGACGCGCTCCAGTTCATCGATGAGCTCGAGCGGGTTTTGCGTGGGGCGGTCGCACTTGTTGAAAAACGTGAAGATGGGGATGCCGCGGCGCTTGCATACCTCGAAGAGCTTTCGCGTCTGGGGTTCGATGCCCTTCGCGGAGTCGATCACCATGAGCGCGGCGTCGACGGCGGTGAGCACGCGGTAGGTGTCCTCGGAAAAGTCCTTGTGACCGGGAGTGTCGAGCAGGTTGACCGCGAAGCCCTGGTAATCGAATTGGAGGACGGTCGAGGAAATGGAGATGCCGCGTTGTTTCTCGATCTCCATCCAGTCGGAGGTGGTGGAGCGCTGCTGTTTGCGAGCCGTCACCGAGCCGGCGAGGTGGATGGCGTTCCCGTAGAGAAGGAATTTCTCCGTGAGGGTGGTCTTGCCCGCGTCGGGGTGCGAAATGATGGCGAAGGTGCGGCGGCGGGAGATTTCCTGGGCTGGCGTCATGGCGAAACCGGCAAGCACACGCACAGGCCCCGGGGGAGGGAAGGGAAAATGCGCCGGGTTCCCCGGACTCCCCGTGAATTTCGTCCCGCCTCGCCAGAGTCGCCGCATAAGTTCCTCTCCTGCACCGCACCCGTTGCGCCCCGGGAGACACGCGCCCATCGCGCGGGGTCAACTCCCTATATTAGTGGCATTTTTGACGTTTCCGTGACGCAGGTTTCGATGGCGCGAAATGTAAATCGGACTTGGCTTAAGTTGTCCGAACAACCCTGAACCCCCCTGCAAGTCATGTTGCTGACCATCGCCTTACTCGGCCTGCTCTACACCGTAGGTCTCGTCGTGCTCGCCGGAGCACTTTGGCGCGCCCCCGAAGGATTCGAGGATGACAGCGGATTCCATCGGGGACAGGAACCGCGAGGAGAGTAGCCGCTCTTCTTTTCGCGTTAGGTCCACTTTCGCCGCCCGGGTTTCCGGGCGGTTTTTTTTGGGCTTTCGCGTGACGCTCCGGACCGGTGGAGTGCCTGGCTATGGCCGACGCATCGCTCAAACTGAAACCCAACGCCCGCGCCCGCGTGCTCACCGGACATCCTTGGGTGTTCGCCAACGAGGTGGAGGCGCTCGCCGCGGCCGAACACGACGGCGAGGTGGTCGAGTTGCGCGATCGCACCGGGCGCTTTCTGGGCTCCGGCATCTACAATTCGAAGTCGCAGATCGTGTGGCGCAGGCTGTCCCGGGACCGCGTGGCGCTGGACGAGGGCTTTCTCCGCGGCGCGCTGGAGCGGTCCGTCGCGCGTCGTGGCGGCGTGGATACGACGGCGAGCCGCCGGCTGGTCTGGTCCGAATCGGACGACCTGCCGGGCGTGGTCGTGGACCAGTTTGGCGACGCCCTGGTGGTGCAGATCCAGACCCTCGCGATGGAGCGCCGCGGCGCCCTGATCGTCGAGGCGCTCGCCGCGCTCACGGGCGCGGGCGAGATCATCCTTCGCAACGACGCATCCATCCGCAGGCTCGAGGGGTTGCCCTTGGCCGTCTCGACCCGGAGCGGAAAGGCGCGGGAGCCCCGCTGGCATCGGATCGAGGGTTTCGACTACTGGCTGGATCTCCAGAGCGGGCAGAAGACCGGATTTTACCTCGATCAACGTGAGCAGCACGCGGCTGTGGCCCGGTATGCGAAGGGGCGGCGCGTGCTCGACGCGTTTTGCAACCAAGGATCCTTCGCGCTGCATGCCGCCCGGGCGGGGGCGACGATGGTCCGCGGCCTGGACAGCGCCTTCGACGCGATCTCGCAGGCCAAGCGCAACGCCGAGCGCAACGGCGTCGCCGCGGAGTTCGAGGCGGTGAACGTCTTCGACTACTTCGGCGCGAAGCGCGACGAGACGTGGGACCTCATCGTGCTCGACCCGCCGCCCTTCGCGAAGTCGAAGAGCGCGATCGACGGCGCGCTGCGCGGTTACAAGGAACTGAATCTTCGCGCGATGAAGGCCCTCGCTCCCGGCGGCCTGCTCGCGACCTACACCTGTTCTCACCACATGCAGGACGCGGAACTGCGCGGCGTCCTGGCGGAGGCCGCGGCGGATGCGAAGCGCAAGGTGCAGGTCGTCGAGTTTTGCCACCAGCCCTCCGATCACCCTGTGTTGGTCACCATGCCGGAGAGCGAGTATCTGCGCGGCTATATCCTGCGGGTTGAATAAAACGGGACCGTCTTCCGAACCTCCCCATGGCGCTCGTCACCCTGCATTGGAAAAGCCAGGTTCTGGGCAAACAGACCGCGACGCAGGTGCTGTTGCCCGACCTCGGCGAGGGGCGGTTTCCGGCCTGTTATCTCCTGCACGGGCGTTCCGACGATCACACGAGCTGGCTGCGTCACACGCGCTTGGAGGTCTACGCGGCGAAGCTGCCGCTGATCGTCGTCATGCCCGACGGACAGCGCGGCTTCTACACCGACAACGCGGACGGTCCCGCGTGGGCGAAGCACATCGGCGAGGAGTTGCCGGCGATCATCGAGCGTTTTTTCCCCGCGAGACCCGAGCGCGGCGCCCGTGCGATAGGCGGGCTCTCGATGGGCGGTTACGGCGCGCTTCGCGTGGGGCTGGCCTACGCCGATCGCTTTTGCTCGGTCAACAGCCATTCGGGCGCCTTCGGACGTGCGTATTTTGAACCGGGGGCGACCCTGGCGGAGGCGGCGAAGAGCCTGAACTGGGACGCGGCGATGTCGGCCGAAATGCGACGCATCTTTGGCGACGGGGAACTGCGGGGCGGACCGCACGATCCCCTGGCCCACGCCCGGCGCGCGCACGCGGACGGACGGATGCCCGCGCTTCTGATGGACTGCGGCACCGAGGATTTTCTGCTCGAGGCGAACCGGGATTTCGCGCGTCGCCTGGCCGAGGCGCGGATTCCGCACGTGTATAATGAGTTTCCCGGCGGCCACGACTGGGACTACTGGGACCTCCATGTGCGCGACGCGCTCGCCTTTCATGCGGCCAATCTCGGCGTTCGCCCGCTCGCCTGACGCGCCGCCGATCTTAGCTTTCCCAAAATGAGTGATAATTCGCGCCGCGCCCTGATCGTGGAAGACGAGCCGCATGTTCGCCAGTATCTGGAGCTCGTCCTCCAGTCCCTCGGATGGGAGCGACGGGAGCAGGCGGGAAGCGTCGAGCAGGCGCGGACGATCCACGCGACGAGTCGCTTCGATCTGATCTTGCTGGACGTGAATCTCCCCGGATCGGACGGGCTGACGTGGTTGCGAGAGCTGCGCGCGGCGGGCGACGAGGCGGTGATCGTGGTGATCAGTTCCCAAGTCAGCGCGGCCTTGGTCATCGACGCCGCGGAGCTCGGGGCGGACGGCTACCTGCGCAAGGACATGAAGCGCGAGGAACTGACCGCCGAGCTGCGGCGCGTGATCGACGAGACCTTGGGCGGCTGACGACGCCTTCCCTCCGGGATGAGGCTGCTACTTCCCGTCCTGGCTGACGAGAGGGGCCTTCTTGAGCTTGTCGATCTTGGGCTTGATGACGGCGCGGCAGTAGCCGGCGGAAGGGTTCTTCTTGTAGTAGTCCTGGTGATACTCCTCGGCGGGATAGAACGCGGGGAGCGGGGAGACCTCGGTGACGATCTTTCCATTCCATGTTTCCGCGTTGGCTTTGGCGAGGGACGCGTCGATCAGGGCTTTCTCCTCGGCCGTGGCGTGGTAGATGACCGAGCGATACTGGGTGCCGGCGTCGGCGCCCTGACGGTTGAGCGTGGTGGGATCGTGGATGTCCCAGAAAAAGTCGACCAGTTGGGCTCGCTTAACGGCCGCCGGATCAAACGTGATCTTGACGACTTCGGCGTGCCCGGTGGCGCCGGTGCAGACTTGTTCGTAGCTGGGGTTCGGCTGCTGGCCTCCCGCGTAGCCGCTCTCGACGGACAACACCCCGGGCACCAGCTCGTAGGCCGCCTCGACGCACCAGAAACAGCCGCCACCCAGGACGAGCGATTCGGTGCGGGCGGCGGCGGACGGCGAGGGAGCGGGGGCGGGACGGGGCGCTTCGGCGGAGGACGCGGGGGAGGAATTCATGGCGAGAAATCCGAATGAAAACAGGGCGAGGAGCGAGCGCATGGGACGAACGCGGCAAGGCTGCGCGGAAATGTCCGGGGCGCGAGCGCCCCGGCGGTTTTTCGTAAAGAGCATGTCTCCCGGATCACGGACGCGCGAGGTCGACGATTCGCTCGGCAAGGGCGGCGGCCGTGGCGGCGGCCCACGCCTCGCCCCGCTCGGAAGTGGCGAGGGTGGCGTCGCCCATGACGCCTTGCGGCGCGATGTCCCGGGTGGTCCAGGCCACGGTCAAGGCCGCTCCTTCGGGCCTGAGTTCTCCGGCGTCGTCGAGTTGGGCGGGGTAGTGGCAAACCGTCTTGTGGCGGCGCACCAGCGATGGGGCCAACGCGAGCATGAGGGCGGTTTCCCACTCGCCGGCGTGAAAGCCGTAGGCCGCCTCCTGCGGGCTTTGCTCGGGTTTGAAGCCGCTTTGCAGCATGCCGATCCGGAGGCCCGGAAGCGCCTGGAGTTCGCGGATGAGGGGGACAAGAACCGCGCTGTTGCCGCCGTGCGTGTTCCAGATCGCCACGCGCTGGAAGCCGAAGCGGTGCAGTTGCTCGACCTGGGAGCGGACGAGGATCGAGAAGCTGCGCGCGGAATGGGTGAGGGTGCCCGGCCAGTCGGCGTGTTCGTTGCTTTTGCCAACAGTGATCGGGGGCGACACGAAAACGGGCGCGCCGTGGGGAAGCGCGGCGAGGGCGCGGGTGAGCAGGCCTTGTCCCAGAATGGAATCCACGCCCACCGGGAGGTGGGGGCCGTGTTGCTCGATCGCGCCGGTGGGAAGGATGGCCAGCGTGCCGGGACGGGTGGCGGCGGACCGGAGCGCCTCGCGGTGCAAGCCGCCGAGATAACGCGCGCCGAAGGGGCGCCAAAGAGGCGGAGGCTCGACCGGCTTCGGCGCGGCCGCGCCCGGCCGGGGCGGGTGGCCGCGCCCGTGCCAGGCCGCCTCGACAAGAAGACGACCGAGACGCTCGGCGACCTGCGTTCGCGCGGCCTCGGCGGACGCGGCGCGTTCCGGCCCTATCGCGCCGGAGGGAAGCGCGGGCGGATGCGCCCATTTGCCCGGCCGAAAATTTTCGTCCGAGGACTCACGAGCCACCGACGGCAGGGGGCGAAGGTCGAGCATGCCGGCGGCGAGCGCCTGCAGCGTGAGTCGCTGAGCCGGCGGGGCGGCGGGATGGAAATCCAGTCCGAGCGAGCCCAGATGCACCCGATAGACCACGAGCCCGATCTCCACCCGGGTGTCGCGGGCCGTCGCATCCAGCCACTCGCGATGCCAGGGGTTGGTTGAAAAAATGAGCAGCTTTTCAAAGCCGGCGAATTTCACGCCGCGGGCGATCTCGAGCACCAGCTCGCGGGCGGTTTCGAGAGGCAGGCCAAACCAGCCGCAGGCGGCGTAGGGCGTGGGGCCGAAGCGAAGCGGCGGCAGAAGGCACGGCGAGGAGACCGGCGAAGCCGCCGCGACGGCGTCCGCGAGAAGCGACGACCCGACGACCTCCTCGATGTCGAGCGGCAGCCCCATGCCATGGTCGGCGAACCCGTGGACGGGCAGCACGGCGAGGGCGCCGGGCCGGGCGGCGACGGCGGGGAAATCGGTGGTCGGAAGGTGCGCCCAGGAACAGTCGGCGTTGGCCCGGGCGAGCCAAGTCATCGTCATAAAGGCGCACACCATGCCCCCGACGCGGCCACGGGCGAGGGGATTTTGCGTCGTCGCGGTTGCAAAGCGGCGGCCGTCCCGCTCGTTCGCAAACGTGTCCGCCCCTTCCACTTCGCCCGCTCCGGTTTTGCTTTGGTTCCGCAAGGACCTGCGCCTCGCCGACAACGCCGCCCTCGCGGCCGCGCTGTCGAGGGGCGGGCCGGTCGTGCCCGTTTACGTGTTGGACGACGACGGGGAGGGCGGGTGGCGGCCCGGCGGAGCCTCGCGCTGGTGGCTGCATCATTCCCTCGCGGCGCTGGACGCCGGGCTTCGCGGGCGCGGGTCGCGGCTTGTCCTCGCCCGGGGCGAGTCGGGCGCGGAGCTGCGCCGTCTGGCGCGGGAGACCGGCGCGCGAGCGGTGTATTGGAATCGTCGTTACGAGCCCGCCGTCCGCGCCCGCGACGGCGACCTGAAGGCGTCGCTGCGGGCGGAGGGCATCGAGGTCAAAAGCTTCAACAGCTCCCTGCTTTTCGAGCCGCATACCATTCGGAACAAACAGGGGCGGCCTTTTCAGGTGTTCACGCCCTTCTGGCGGCATTGCCTCGCCCTTGAGCGGTCCGAGCCCTGCGCCGACGCTCCCTCGTCGATCCGGGCGCCGTCGACCTGGCCGAAGGGGCCGGAGCTTGGCGAGCTCGGTTTGCTTCCGACGAAAAACTGGGACGCCGGTTTCGCGCGGGTTTGGACGCCCGGAGAGGCGGGCGCCCAAGCGCGGTTGCGTCGTTTCCTCCGCGACGAAGTCGAGGGCGTCCACGCGTATGACGAGACGCGCGACTTCCCCGCGCGCGACGGCACCTCGGGGCTGTCTCCGCATCTTCACTGGGGCGAGATCGGGCCGCGGCAAATCGCGGCGGCATTGCGCGGGCTCGGGAAGGCGTCCGGGCTCGATCCGGCGAGCAGAGGCGCGGCGATTTTTCTCAACGAGATCGGCTGGCGCGAGTTTGCCCACCATCTGCTTTTCCACTTCGAGCATACGCCCGAGCGCGCGTTGCGAACGGAGTTTGAGCGCTTCCCGTGGGCCGCCGACCCGGGCGGGGAAAAGCTGCGGGCGTGGAAACGCGGGCGCACCGGGTATCCCATCGTCGACGCCGGGATGCGTCAGCTGTGGGCGACCGGTTGGATGCACAATCGCGTGCGGATGATCGTCGCCTCGTTTCTGGTGAAGCACCTGCGCCTGCCGTGGCGCGCGGGCGCGGAGTGGTTCTGGGACACGCTCGTCGACGCCGATCTGGCGAACAACACGCTGGGCTGGCAGTGGAGCGCCGGCTGCGGGGCGGACGCGGCGCCGTATTTCCGGATCTTCGCGCCGGTGACCCAGGGGGAGAAATTCGACGGGGACGGCCGCTACGTCCGGCGCTGGGTTCCGGAGCTGGCGAAGTTGCCGGACAAATTTGTCCACGCGCCGTGGACCGCCTCCGCCGAGGTCCTGGAACAGGCCGGCGTGAGGTTGGGAACGAATTATCCGCGCCCGATCGTGGACCACGCGAGAGCGCGCGAGGAAGCCCTGGCGGCGTTCAAACAGTTTCGCGGCGCGGGGGGCGCGTCGGACGGTGAAAAGGACCGAGGACGCCTGACGCCGGGCCGATGAAAACCGAGATCTTCGAAAAAAGCCTGTGGCTGCCGGCGAGCGCGGAGCAGGCCTTCGCCTGGCACGAGAGGCCCGGCGCGCTCGAGCGGCTGATTCCGCCCTGGGAGGACGTCGAGATTCTCGGGCGGGATGGCGAAGGCGTGCGGCCGGGCGCGCGGGTGCGTTTGCGAACGAGGAGCGGCCCCCTGTGTTTTCACTGGGAGGCGGAGCATCGCGACCACGAGTTCGGGCGCCGCTTCACCGACGTGGCGTTGCGGAGTCCTTTCGCGCGCTGGGAGCATGCGCATGAGTTTTCCCCGGTCGCGGAGGGCGGGTCGGTTTTGCGCGACCGGATCGAGTATGCGTTGCCCGCCGGGCGGCTCGGCCGGGCTTTGGCGGGCGGGTGGACGCGGCGCCGGCTCGACGCGCTTTTTGCGTATCGCCACGCCACCACGCGGGACGATCTGCGTTTTGCGATGGACCACGCCGGAGGCGAGCCGATGCGGATTTTGGTCAGCGGCGCCTCGGGTTTGATCGGCGGGGCGCTCGTTCCGTTTTTGCGGACGCAAGGCCACGCGGTTTTTCGTTTGGTGCGGCGAAGGCCGTCCGGAGCGGACGAAGTGGAGTGGAACGCGGCCACGGGCCGTCTTGATCTTTCGCGGGCGGGGTCCGTCGACGCCGTGGTGCATCTCGCGGGGGCGGGCATCGCGGACGGACGTTGGACGGCGAGGCGAAAGCAGGAGATCCGCGAGAGCCGCGTGGCGGCGACCCGCGCGCTGGCCGAGACGCTCGCGTCGTTGCCGCGTCCGCCGCGTGTTGTCGTCGGAGGCTCGGCGATCGGGTTTTACGGCGACGGAGGCGACGGTTGGCTGGATGAGACGAGCCCGGGCGGGCGCGGCTTTTTGGCGGAGCTGGCGCAGGCATGGGAGGCGGCGTGGGCGCCGCTCGACGGCGCGGGGACGCGCCGGGTGTATCTGCGGACGGGCGTGGTGCTGTCGCCCAAGGGCGGCGCGCTGGCGAAGTTGTCGACTCCGTTCCGCCTCGGGCTCGGCGGACGGGTGGGCGAAGGCGGCCAGTGGTGGTCGTGGATATCGATCGACGACGTTCTCGGAGCCATCGGGCATTCGCTGATGACCGACACGGTGCGGGGTCCCGTGAACGCGGTCGCGCCGCTGCCGGTGACCGGCGTCGAGTTCGCGCGAACGCTGGGACGCGTGCTCGGCCGTCCGGCGCGCGTGCCCGCCCCGTCGTGGGCCTTGCGCGCGGCGCTGGGGCGTGAACTGGCGGACGAGGCGTTGCTGGCGAGCCAGCGGGCGAGGCCGGCGGCGCTGGCTGCGTCGGGGTATCGCTTCCGTCACGAAAACCTCGAAGCGGCGTTGCGCCATGTGCTGGGCCGGCTTTGCTGAGGAGTTTTTCGCGGAAACATGCATCTCCAAACGGTCATCGTCGGCGCCGGTATCTCCGGCTTGCTCATCGCGCGCGTGCTCCACGATTCGGGCGCGCGGGTGACCGTGCTTGAAAAGAGCCGGGGCTTCGGGGGGCGTCTGGCGACGAAGCGGGTGGGGGACGCGGTGTTCGATCAGGGCGCGCAGTATTTCACGGTGAACGATCCGCGTTTCGCGGCCTGGGTGGAGAAATGGGAACGCGAAGGGCTCGTGTCGCTTTGGCCGGGCGGAGAACAGCACCGGCGTTATATCGGCCGCCCGAGCATGACCTCGGTGGCGAAGGCGCTGGCCGAGGGGCTCGACGTGAAACGCGAGCACAAGGTCGCGGCGCTGGGCTGTTGCGGGAACTATTGGTGCGTGGACGTGGAGAACCACGGCTGCATGCGCGCGGAGCGGCTCATCCTGACCGCTCCGGTGCCGCAATGCCTCGCGTTGCTGAAGGCGGGCGACTTCACCGTGCCCGAGCCCTTGCTCACAAAGCTCGAGGCGATCAGCTACGATCCGTGTCTTGCGTTGCTTGTGACCGTGGCCGGGCGCAGCCGGCTGCCGGCGGACGGCGTCAGAAAGGACGGCGGCGATATCCGCTGGGCGGCGGACAACCAGGCGAAGGGCGTTTCGCCCAACGTCACCGCGGTGACGTTGCACCTTTCGCCCGAGTTTTCCGAGACCCACTACGGACGAACCGACTCGGAGGTGCTCGAGCTGGTGCGGGCGGAGGCCGAGGAACTGATCGGCGCGCCGGTCTCGGGAGCGACCTTGCATCGTTGGAAATACAGCCACGCGCGCGCGACTTTTCCCGAACCCTACGTGTGGTGGCCGCAGGAGTCCCTGGGCTTTGCGGGCGACGCGTTCGGCGGGGCGCGCGTCGAGGGCGCGGCGCTCTCGGCGCTGGCGTTGGCGGAACGGGTGAAGGCCGAGCTGGCCACCGAGCCCTGAACGAGGGCCGGTCGGGTCGCTCGACTTGGGGGGAAGAGGGCGCCGGTGGTCGGGGCCTGATGGAGCGCTCCCCCGGTGGATGGACGCGGGTCCCCGGGCAGAGGCACGGGATTCGGATCAAGGACCGCGCCCCACCGCGACGCGGAGCGCGAGCCCGGTTGGGGACTTGCGGGGGAGCGCGTAGGCTGGGCCGGCCAGGTCTTCATACCTGCCAACCCCCTGAACCAACCAAAAACATGAGAGCAAAAGACTATCGGCAAGACGCGAACCGCGATCCTATCACTGGCGAGCCCCGCTCGCATCCCATCGGCACCGGTGTCGGCGCCGCGGCCGGCGGAGCGGCCGCCGGAGCGGCGGCGGGCACGGTCGCCGGCCCGGTCGGGACCGGAATCGGAGCGGCGGTCGGCGCCGTCGCGGGCGGCCTGGCCGGCAAGGCCGCGGCGGAGAAATTCAATCCCACGGAGGCGGGCGAACTGCGCCGCTTTATCGACTACACGGTCGTCGACCGCGAGGGCGACAAGCTCGGCAGCATCGACGCGGTGTGGCAGGACCACACCGACCAGCCCGCCTACTTCGCGGTGCGAACCGGATGGCTCGGCATGGGCAAGGCGCACGTCGTTCCGGCCCAGCGCGCGGAGGTCAACGAGACCCGCAAGACGGTGCGCGTGCCGTTCTCGAAGGAGGAGATCAAGAACGCGCCCAGTTTCGATTCGCAGGACGACATCAACGAGGACACCGAGTTCACCATCTCCTCGCACTACGGCATCGGTCGCGATTGGAACCGCACGAGCCGCGACTTCGACGCGCCCGCCGAGCCGCAATTCGAGGAGGGCATGGAGATCGACCAGACGCTCGACGCGCCGGGCGCGAAACCGGTCGAGGCCAAAGGCCGGGAAGAAACCAGGCTTCGCTTAAACGAAGAACAGGTGAAGGTCGGGAAACGCGAGGTCGAGTATGGCGGCGTCCGGCTGCGCAAGATCGTGCGCACGGAAACGGTGAACGTGCCGGTGGAGCTCGAGCGGGAAGAAATCCAGATCGAGCGAAGCCCGGCCGGCGGCGCCCCGACGGGCGAAGCGACCATCCGGGAAGAGGACGTGTATATCCCGCTGCGCCGCGAGGAGGCGGTGGTCGAAAAGACCGTGGCCGCGCGCGAAGACATCCGTGTTTCCAAGAGACGCGAGACCGAGCGTGAAAACGTGCGAGAGGAAGTCCGACGGGAAGAGGTCGAGATCGAGCACGGCAAAGAACCGCGCGGCGACAGCCGCTTGTTGTAGCCAAAGCCGATCCGGCGTGTCGGGCGCCATCAACCGCGCGGTCACGCTGAACGTGTGTTTCACGGGCCTCGGACGATCATCCGAGGCCCGTGTTTTTGTGGCTTTTCCCGATCACGTCTCGGCCGCGTTCGCGTTGAGCGGCCAGCCACGGGGCCACGGACAGGCCATGGACGAGGATGGAAATCGCGATCAAGGTCAGGGTGAACGAGGTGAGCTTGTCCTGGAGCGCGCGGGGGATTCCGTCCTCGATGGCATAGAACAAATAGTAAACGGAACCGATGCCCCGGATGCCGAACCACGCGAGCGAGCCCAGTTGGAACCGGGTGAACCCGCACCGGGCGAGCACCGGCAGCACCGCGAGCGGACGAATCACAAAGAAAAGCAGCGGCGCGAACCAGAGCATTTCCCCGGCGACGCCGGCCGAGGCGAGGGCGAGACCCACGACAAGCACGAGCGTCACCTCGAGCAGATGGTCGAGCTGCTCGTTTGTGCCCAGGAGGAGATCGGTGAGATAGCTCGGGGCGGTGCGAGGATCCGAGGCGAGATCGTCCTCGAGGCGATGAAGCGACCCCGGCGGCACCCGGGCCGAGAGTTCGACGGGGTTGTCGGGGCTGCGTTCGAGCTCGACCGCCCGAAGGGCGACCCCGGCGGCGAACACGCTCAAAAATCCGTAGGCACGGGCCTCGACCGCCAGCGCGTAGGAAAGACCGATCACCCCGAGGACAAGGTATTCGCCGTAACGGGGCGCGCGTTGCGAACGGGAGTTCAGCCGGAGCAAAAGCACGCCGAGCCCTCGCCCCAGGAGAGCGCCGATCCCGAGCCCGCCTCCCACGGCCCAGATCACGTCCAAAGTCCACCAACGCCATGCGAGCACGCCCGGCGTCTCGTTGTGCAGCAACGCGAGCCCCAGCACGACGAATGGAAACGCGGTGCCGTCGTTGAGGCCGGCCTCGGCGCTGAGGGTCAGACGCACTCGATCACGATCACGGGGGTGGCGCAATTGCACGTCCGACGCCAGCACGGGATCGGTCGGCGCGATGATGCCGCCGAGCAGAATGGCGGCGCCCCACGACCAATCGAGAACGATCACTGCGGCGACGGCGACGAGGCCGACCGTGATCGTCATCGAGACAAAGGCCAGGAGGACCGCGGGGCGCAGCGACGGATCCCGCGGCCGCAGACGAAGCTTCAGCCCGACGGTGAAAAGAGAAACGACCACCGCCATCTCCGCCGCGTGATGCAGCCAGTCGGAGGAGGCCGCGGGATCGATTTGGGCCACGTGAAAGCCCCACTGCCCCAGGGCGAGGCCGGTCGCGAGGTAGAGCATGGCCGGCGTGAAAGGGACCCGCTCCGCCCACGGGCGCACGAGGCCCATGACGAGCACCAACGCTCCCGCGAGCAGCAGCCAGTGATTGAACGTCATGCAAAGGGGGACAATTCACGGCGATGCGGGTGCGCCGGGGATTTCTCCTGTTTTGCCGTCCTATCGAGGCTCGCGAAATAGCCTGATAGGCAGGGACGGACCGCCGGGCCTTCCGTCCGCCTCGGCGGGCCCGGCGGTCCCGCCCTGCCCAAAGGCGTAAGCTTATTACGCGAGGTTCAATAAAGCGCCGGATGGCCGGGGCGGCGGGAGCGGGATACGATGCGCCCGCAACGCTTTCGATCATGAGGCCCGTTCTTGTCGTTCTCCTCGCGGCGGCTTTGCCGGTCGTCGCCGCATGTTCCAAGTGGGATGCGAAAAAGGCTTCGGCGAAGACCCAGCCAGGGGCGCCGGACGAGGCCGCGCCGCCACGGCGAAACATGGGCGAATCGCTCGGATTCGCCTCGGAAAGCGCGGAGGGCTACACGCGGCCGGAGTTGGACGCACCAAAGTCCGCGGATACCGCGCCGCCGCCCGCCGCGCCCGAACAGGCCGTGTCCCACGAGGCCGCGCCGGCGCCGGTGCAGACGCAACCGGCGGCGGCGAAGCCCGGCCTTCGGCGGACGCTCACCGCCACGGACGGGCGGACCGTCGAGGCGGAGCTTTTGGCGAAAAGCGACGCGGAGGTGAAGATCCGCCGCGCGGCCGATTCCCGTGAGTTCACCATCCCCCTTGATCGTATCTCCGAGGCGGATCGGAATTTTGTCAGGGAAAGCGAGCTGCCGCCCTTGGCGGCGAGGTGAGCGTCGGCGGCGGCGAGCCGCGGAGGTTCGCGCAGGCCAACCTATTTGTTGGCGCAGTTGAACATCCAGCGGACGCCGAAGCGGTCGGTGAGCGAGCCGAAGTAGGCGCCCCAGAACATGTCCTGAAGAGGCATTTCAACCGCGCCGCCTTCGGAAAGCGCGGCGAAGAGCCGGTCGGTCTCGGCTCGGGTGTCGGGCTCGAGGTTGATGTATACGTTGTTTCCCTGGTTCAGCTTGAACCCCATCGACTCGGGGGCGTCGGTGCCCATGAGCACGTGGCCGCCGAGGATGGGCAGGGCGACGTGCATGACGAGATTGGCGTCGGTTTCGGACGGCGGCGGTTGGTTGGGACAGGGCGGGCCGTCCTTGAAGCGGGAGATCGGGCAGGCGTATTCGGTGCGGAAGACCGTTTTGTAGAACGCGAAGGCTTCTTCGGTGTTGCGGGGAAAGTTAAGGTAGGTGCTTACGCGGGCCATGGCGGGGGATGGATTGAGGGTTCTTGATTGCGACGAACGATGACCTCGGGCGCGGACAGGCGCGCGGGAAAATTTCCGGAAATCACGCCGATTTCCGGATCGGTGAGCGCTTCCCGTCCGGTCTCCGTGACATTTCCTGGTTTTGGATTTTCGCGGTCGGCGTGACGGCCGGGGGCCGAGGGCTCCGCGGCGAG
>CBINJQ010000036.1:0-17448 GCA_966251015.1 uncultured Akkermansia sp.
CCGAGGTCGGCGGAAATTTCCGCCTCGACGCCCTCCAGGCCGCGCTCCTGCGGGTCAAACTTCCGCACCGCCAAGCCTACGCCGCCGCCCGCCGCGCCAACGCCACCGCCTACGCCGCCGCCCTCGCCCCGCTCGCGGCCGCCGGCAAGCTCGTGCTCCCCGCCGATCTCGGACGCGGCGAACACATCTGGAACCAATACACCCTGCGCGTCCCCGGCCGCGGCCGCCGCGAGGCCCTGCGCGCCGCGCTCTCCGCGGCCAAGATCGGCCACGAGATCTACTACCCGCTGCCGCTGCACAAACAAAAGTGCTTCGCCTCGCTCCCTGCCGTGTCGCTCCCCGTCTCGGAACAACTCGCCGACGAGGTGCTGAGCGTGCCGATCTTTCCCGAGCTGAGCGCGACGGAACACGACGCGACGGCGGCGGCGGTCATCGCGTTCGCCTCGACGACCGTCTGATTCCGTGGATGAAACTCCAGTTGGCGCGTTTTTTTTCCGGCCGCCGGGGTCTCGTCTCGCGCGTGGTGTCGGTCAACATGCTCGCGCAGCTGATCACTTTCGGCGCATCGCCGATCCTCGCCCGTCTCTACGAACCCAGTATGTTCGGGGAGTTCGCGGTGGCCACCTCGATCGCGACCGTGGCGGCGGTGGTCGCCACCCTTTCCCTGCCCCAGGCCCTTCACGCGACAACGGATCGCGCCAGCGCCCTGGGGTTGGTGCGAATCACCTTGATCCTCATCGCGGCCGCCACCGCGGCCATGCTGTTGGCCGTGCTGATCGGAAACGCATACGGGCTACCCCCGGTTTACCGGCTCGTGCCCCTGCTCACGGCCGCCACCGCCACCTCCGCCTTGTTCGGGATCTGGGCGACGCGGGAAGGCGATTTCCGCAGTCTCCTGGGCGCGCGACTGGCGGCCGCCTGCCTGGGCACCGCCACGCTCATCGCGGTGTCCCGGGCGGGCACCACCGGCCTCCTCCTCGGCCAATCCGTGGGCGCCGGCACCGGCGCGCTTTGGCTGGCGCTCGCGTATCGCCGCGGCGTGCGAGGTGAAAAAGCCGGGCCGCTGCGCGAGGTCTGGCGCGATTATTCCTGCTTCACTCGCTGGCGCCTGCCCACAGACCTGCTCAACGGCGTATCCAGTCAGATTCCCCTTTGGCTGATGAGCCATGCGTTCGGCGCCGCCACGGGCGGCTTTTTCTCGATGGTCCACCGCGTCTTCAACGTTCCCTCCAGCCTGGTCGGCAACGCCATGGGCGAAGTGTTCACCCGCGAAGCCGGCGCCTCGTATCGCAAAGACGGCCGCTGTCTCGCCGAGTTCAACCACTTCGCCCGCGATCTGTCCGTGCTCGCCGCGCTGCTCTGCCTGCCCCTCGCCTTGGCCGGGCCGGCGCTGTTCGAGTTCGTTTTTGGCGAACGCTGGGCGGACGCCGGCCAGCTGGCCCGCCTCCTCGCCGGTTGGTATTTTCTCCGTTTCGCCGTCAGCCCGCTCACCTCGATGCTGTTGATCGGCATGCGCCCGGACATCGACTTGGCGCTGCAAGTCCTGTTCCTCGTCGGCATGGCGCTTACGGCCTGGCTGGCTTCGACAAGCCATGACCTGCCGCTCGCCGCCGCCGCGCTTACGCTGACCGCGGCCGTCTTCTACGGCCTGAACTTTCATTTCGCTCGCCGACTCGCGTCCGGCACGCTGCCTGCGGGCGGGAACAAATCGCCAACGCCCCCGCCTTCATGAATTCGGTGCTCATCCTCACCGCCGGAAAACCCGAATCCGATCCTCGCCCCAACCGCATGATCAGGTGCCTGGCGGGCGAGCACCGGATCACCTTGGTCGCGAGCGCGCCCCTGAGCCTGCCGAATGTCGAATTCATTCCCCTACCCCCTCGTCCCCGGCTGAGGTTTCGCCGAAAACTCCTGGATGTTCTGCGACAAAAATACGGACGCCTTCTCGATCTGATCTGGCGCCCGCACCTCATCGAACTGGCCAAAAAACTGCGCGCCCGGCGTTTCGATCTCATCATCACCCACGACCTTCATCTTTGGCCCGTGGCGCTGGCCATCGCCGGACGACATTCACGCGTGATTTTTGATGCGCGCGAATACTACCCGCGCCAAGGAGAAGAACGTTGGTGGTGGCGCACCGTTTACCAGCCCGTGGCCGAACGTCTCTGCGCCAAATATCTGCGCCGGGCCCACCAGATCACCACCGTGTCCACCGGACTCGTCCGCGGCTATCGCGACAACTACGGCGTCCACTGCACCCTCCTTCCCAGCCTCCCCCGCGCCGTCGAGCTAAACCCCGGGCCCGTGCAACCCGACCGGCTTCGCATGATCCACCACGGACAAGCCGCCCCCGCCCGCCGCATCGAGCTCATGATCGACCTCGTGCGCCTGCTGCCCCCGCGCTTTTCCCTGGATCTCATGCTGACCGGCATGGACTCCGACTACGGCAGCACCCTGCGCGCCCGCGCTCGCGGCCTGGACCGGGTGTGTTTCCGTCCGCCCGTGCCGTTCGGCGACATCATTACCGAAAGCAACGCCTACGACGTCGGCCTGTATTTGCTCCCCCCCACCGGATTCAACACCCGCCACGCCCTTCCCAACAAATTCTTCGAATTTATCCAGTCCCGCCTCCTCGTCGCCATCGGTCCCTCGCCCGACATGGCCGCCTGGGTGCGCGCCTACGACCTGGGTGTCGTCGCCGACGATTTCACCCCCGCCGCCATGGCGCGCGTCCTGGCTCCGCTCACCGCCGACGACGTGCGCCGGCACAAGGAAAAAGCCCACCGGGCCGCCCATGTTCTACACAGCGGTCTCACCGACGAAATATCGCTCGCCATGGCCCGCGGCACGCCCCCCCCTTCCGTTTTTCCCGCCTTCGACAACCCATGAGCCAATCGTCCTCCGCCTCTCCCGGCACGCCGCGCCGCTGCACCCGCTGCGTGATGGACGAGAGCGACCCGCAAATCGCCTTCGACGAAAACGGCGTCTGCAACCACTGCCGGCGTTTCGACGATGTCCTGCGTCCGCGCTGGCAAGACAACGCCGAAGGCAAGGCCCGCCTCGACCGGATCGTCGCCCAAATCAAAGCCGAACAAGCGGACAAGGACTACGACTGCATCCTCGGCCTCAGCGGCGGGGTGGACAGCTCCTACCTCGCCATCAAGATCGCCGAACTCGGCCTCCGGCCGCTGGTCGTCCACGTTGACGCGGGCTGGAACTCGGAACTCGCCGTCCAGAACATCGAACGTCTCGTCAAAACCCTTGGCTTCGATCTCCACACCATCGTGATCGATTGGGAGGAGATGCGCGACCTCCAGGTCGCCTACCTGCGCTCCGGCTTGGCCAACCAGGACGTGCCCCAGGACCATGCCTTTTTCGCCGCGCTCTATCGTTTCGCCATCAAGCACAAGGTCCGGTGGGTCATCAGCGGAGGCAATCTGGCGAGCGAAAGCATCCTGCCCACCGCCTGGGGTCACGACGCCATGGACGCCAGACAACTGAGGGCCGTGCATCGCCGCTTCGGCACCCGCCGCCTGCGCACCTTTCCCATCGCCGGCTTCTGGGACATGCACCTGTTTTTCCCCATCGTCCATCGCATGCGCGTCCTGCGCCCCCTGGACCTCATGCCCTACGACAAGATGGCCGCCAAACGCCTGCTCATCGAGCGCTACGGCTGGAAGGACTACGGCGCCAAACACTGCGAGTCCGTCTGGACCAAATTTTTCCAGAACCACTACCTGCCCGCCCGCTGGGGCTACGACAAACGCCTCGCCCACCTCTCCAGCCTCATCGTCGCCGGACAACTCGACCGCGCGACCGCGCTGCGCGAACTGGAAAAACCAGCCTACGCGCCCGACGAGCTGCATCGGGACCGGACCTATATTCTGAAAAAGCTCGGGCTCGCTCCGGATGCCTTCGATGAACTTTTGCGCGCCCCCAAGCGCCAGCCCGAGGACTACCCGAACAACCGCCGCCAACGCCGTCTCTGGACCGCTCTCATCGGCCTCACCCGTCGGCTCCGAAGCAAGCCGCGCCCATGAGCAAACCTCGCGCCGTCATCATCTGCTCCACCGACCCGGCGGGCAATCCGCGCCCCCACCGCATGGTCAAGTGGCTCGCCCCCCACTTCGAACTCACCGTCGTCTGCCCCCGCACCAGCCCTTTGCCCGAGGCGGAGTGCATCACTCTCCCCCGCCCGCCCGCCCGCGGCGCCTGGCTGCGCCGCGTCCGGGTCGGTCTCGAGCTCAAGCTCCGACGCTACGAATCTCGTGTCTGGCAACCCGGCATGCGCGAACTCGCGGACAAAGTCCGGGCGCTCCGACCTGCGTTTATCGTTGTGCACGATCTGACGCTCCTCCCCCTCGCCCTCGCGATTCGCGGCCCTCGCGGAGCCGGACCGCGCGTCCTTTTCGACGCCCGCGAATACTACACCCGCCACTTCGAGGACAGCCGGTTCTGGCGCTTTTTCCTGCGCGACTATCAACTGCATCTCGCGCGCACGTATCTGCACGAACCCGATGTGATGGTGACCGTCAACGCCGGCCTCGCCGCCGAATACACCCGCGAATTCGGCGTCCCCTGCGGCGTGCTGCCAAGCTACCCCGAACCTCGTCATCTGGAACCCTCGCCCACCGCGCCCGACCGGGTGCGCCTCATCCACCACGGCAACGCCGCCCCCAACCGGCGCATCGAGCTCATGATCGACCTCATGCGTCTGCTTCCCCCGCGCTTCACCCTCGATCTCATGCTCGTCGGCATGGATTCCGCCTACGGCCGCACCCTTCGCCAACACGCGCATGGCCTGGCCCAGGTCACGTTTCGCGATCCCGTCCCCTTCGCCGAGATCATCGGGGTGAGCAACGCCTACGACGTCGGCCTCTACCTGCTGCCGCCGACCGGGTTCAACACCCGCCACGCCCTGCCCAACAAATTCTTCGAGTTCATCCAGGCCCGTCTCTCCATCGCCATCGGTCCCTCGGTCGAGATGGCGCCCTACGTCCGCAGCCACGGCTGCGGCGTCGTGTCCGACGATTTCACCCCGGCCTCTCTCGCCGCGAAACTCTCCGCCCTCACCCCGGCCGACATCGTCCGCCACAAACTCGCCTCCCACGCGGCCGCCGGAGAGCTCACCACCGAGAAACTCCGTGAACGCGTCCTCTCCGTCGCCCTCCGCGGCGCGGGCGCCGAGGCCTTCCCTCCATGATCGCCGTCATCGACGCCGGCCTCGGCAACATCGGGTCGCTGCTCAACATGCTCGACCATCTCGGCATCCCAGCCCGCGCCGCCCGCGCACCCGCCGAGCTGGCCGACGCCGACCGCCTCATCCTCCCCGGCGTCGGCGCCTTCGACCACGGCATGGCCCGCCTCCACGCCTCCGGCCTGCTCCCCGCGCTCGAACAGCGGGTCCTCCGCGAACGCACTCCCGTGCTGGGCATTTGCCTGGGCATGCAGCTCCTCGGCCTTTCCAGCGAAGAAGGCGTCTCGCCGGGACTCGGCTGGGTCCCCGCCCACGCCCGGCGTTTCGATTTCGGCGCCAACCCGTCCCGCCTCCGGATTCCCCACATGGGCTGGAACGACGTTCGCCCCGCCGCGCCGGGCAACCTGCTCGACCTCGGGCTCGACGAGTTCGGCGAAGGCCCGCGTTTTTACTTCGTCCATTCCTACCACGTGGTCTGCGACGACCCGGGAGACGTCTCGGGAGTCTGCGATTACGGCGCGCCATTCACCGCCGCCCTCGCGCGCGGACACATCCAAGGCGTGCAGTTTCACCCCGAAAAAAGCCATCTCTGGGGCAAACGTCTGCTCGCCCGCTTCGCCGCTCCCGCGCCCGACCAAAACGCCGCCGGCCCCGCCTGATCATGCTCCGTCCTCGCGTCATTCCCCTGCTCCTGATCGACGGTCGCCGCCTGCTCAAAACCCGCCGCTTCGCCCAGCCCCGTTACATAGGAGACCCCGTCAACGCGGTCCGCATCTTTAATCAAAAAGCCGTCGATGAACTCCTCCTCATCGACATCGGCGCCGCCACGACCGGGCGGCCAGATTTCGATCTCATCCGCGAGATCGCCTCCGAGGCCTTCATGCCCGTCGCCTACGGCGGCGGCGTGCGTTCGCTCGCCGACATGGAGCGCCTGTTCGCCCTCGGCCTGGAGAAAGTCAGCCTGGGCTCGGCCACCGGCCAACTGCCCGGCCTCGTCCGCGAGGCCGCCGCGCGCTTCGGCAGCCAAAGCGTCATAGCCTGTCTCGATATCAAACGTCCCCTGCTCGGCGGCCCGGCCGTTTACGTCCATCGCGGACGCGACCGCGTTTCGCGCTCTCCCGCCGACTTCGCCCGCGCCTGCGTGGACGCCGGCGCGGGCGAGATCCTCCTCCAGAACATCGACCGCGACGGCACGCTCACCGGCTACGACCTGGATCTGCTCCGCTCCGTCACGCAGGCCGTCAACGTTCCCGTGATCGCCGCCGGCGGAGCCGGTTCGCTCCCGCATCTCCACGCGGCCATCCATCAAGGCGGAGCCGCCGCCGCCGCCGCGGGCAGCCTCTTCGTTTTTCACGGCAAACTCGAAGCCGTGCTGATTTCCTATCCCACCCCCGCCGAACTCCGCGCCCTGGCCAAGCCGTCCCCCCTCGTTTCATGAAAGTCCTCACCGTCGTCGGCGCCCGTCCCCAGTTCATCAAGGCCCGCCCCGTCTCCGCCGCGCTCGCCGCCGCCGGGGCCGCCGAGTTCCTGCTCCACACCGGCCAGCACTACGACGCGGCCATGTCGGACAACTTCTTCGCCGAGCTCGGCCTGCGCGCCCCCGACGCCAACCTCGGCGTCGGCTCCGGCCCTCACGGCGCGCAAACCGCGCGCATGCTCGCCGGCATCGAGGAGCACCTCCTCGCCGTGCGCCCCGACTGGCTGCTCATCTACGGCGACACCAACTCCACCGTCGCGGGCGCCCTCGCCGCCGCCAAACTCCACATCCCCGTCGCCCACGTGGAAGCCGGCCTGCGCAGCCGCAACCGCCGCATGCCCGAGGAGATCAACCGCGTCGTCGCCGACCACGTTTCCAACCGCCTCTACTGCCCCTCCGCCGAGGCCGCCGCCAACCTCGCCGCCGAGGGCATCACCTCCGGCGTCCACATCGTCGGCGACGTCATGCACGACGCCCTCCGCCACTTCCTTCCTCTCGCCAGCACTCGCTCGCCCATTCTGTCCCTCCTCGGCTTGGAACCCGGCTCCTACCACGTCGCCACCCTGCACCGCGCCGAACTCACCGACGATCCCGAGCTGCTGCAAAGCGTGCTCCGCACCCTCGGCTCCCTCGCCAAACCGGTCATCCTCCCGCTCCACCCCCGCACCCGCGCCCGGCTCAACGCCCTGAGCTGGAGCAACCCGCCCGACAGCCGCCTCCGCCTCGTCGAGCCCCTCGGCTACCTCGACATGCTCCGCCTGGTCTCCGCCTCCGACCGCGTGCTCACCGACTCCGGCGGCCTGCAAAAAGAGGCCTACTGGCTCGGCCGCCCCTGCATCACGCTCCGCGCCGAGACCGAGTGGGTCGAAACCGTCGCCGTCGGCTGGAACCGGCTCGCCGGCTCGAATGAAGAGACGATCAGGAACGCGCTTTCCGAGCCGATCCCCGCTTTCCGCCCCCCGCTCTACGGCGACGGCGACGCCGCCATTCGCATCGCCGCGGATTTGGCCGGCGCCGCCCCGGCCACCCCTGCGCGCTTGCCCTCCGCCGAATCGCCGTCACGCGGATAAATCAGGTTGTATTTTTCGTAGCGATAGAACGCCTCCACATAGCGCCGATAACGCGCGAACTCCTCCGCGATCCCTGGCGGAAGCTCGCCGGAGTAATGCACCTTGCCGCCTTCGATGGCGTGAAACTGCGCGCCAAAAGCGGCCACCTCGAACCGAGGCGCCTCCGCCTTCTCGAAAATCGAGCGCCTCAAAAACGAGTGGGGGCCGGGGGCCACGCCCAACAGGTGCAACATCGAGGGCGCAAAACCCAGCGACGTCGCCAATCCGCAATCGTATGCCGTCGGCAATTCGAGAAACTCCGCGTGCACCATCAGCGGTATCCGATCACAGAACGCCAGCTGGTAGTCCCCGTCCCTCCTCACGATCTCGTAATAGGCCGGCTCGGGGTAATGCGCGTGGTCCGTGGTCAGCACCAACACGGTGTTCGCCGCCCAGCGCGACCGCTTGAACCAGGCGAAAAAGCGCCCGAACTCCGTATCCAGATTATGGATATTGTTTAGCACCGGGTTCGTTCCGGGGCCGAATCGCGCCCCGTCGGCCGGGACGTCGAAGGTGGCGTGCGTCCCGAGATTGTAGAGACCCGCGAAAAACGGCTTCCCCGGCGCCCCTTCCCTGCGCCTCAAATACTCCGTGAGCGCCGCCAGGCTTTCCCGGTCGGTCAAGGCCCGCTCGTATCGTCCGTCCCGGGGCGCGCCCTTGTTTTCCAACAAGGTTTCCTGCGCCTCCTCCATCGTCAGCACGTCGTCGAACCCGAGCATGTCCAGCATCGCGTTCAACCCGTTCGCCTCCGGATGCGGACTGAAAAACACCGTCTCGTAACCCACCTCCTTCAAGATGTCCGCCAGCGTGCGGTAGCCATGCGATGCCCGAAGCGCGTCCCGGTCGTATTTCAACCCGTTTTCCCACGCGCCTCGCTCCGGAAAACACGACGCCATCTGCCCGTGCAAACCGCGAAACGTGGCCGCGGTGTGGCTGTAATAATTCAGCACGCGCATCGTTCCCGCCTCCTCCGCGAACCTGTCCATGGCCGGCGTCAACCCCGCCCGTCGCCGGTCATAGACGCCGATCGTTCGCGCCGACAGCCCCTCGAAAAAGAGCACGACGACATTCGGCCTGTCCGGCGCGCCGGGCCGCCGGGCAAACGCCGGCTCGGCCGCCGTGTCTCCCACCCGCAGAAACGGATACTTTTGTCCGCCCGCAAAATAAAACGGCTCCTCGTGACTGGTCGGCACCTCCGGCAGGCCGCCAAGCGCCTCGCCCGCCATCGCCATGCTCGCATTCCGCGCCAAGGCCGTCAAAGGAGTCGCCTCGGCCGGTTCCGCCCGACGCTGCGGAAACGGATTCGTCAGCTCGAAATTGCAGAGCGCCACCACCATCCCGCACCCCGCCGCCAAAAGAGCGCGCCGCCCCCGTCCGCTCCCTTCCATCGTTTCGGCCGCCTCCGTCCGGGCTCTCGCCGCCAGCACCGCAAAACCCACCCAGAGAAAAACTCCCAGCGCCACCACCACCTGCTTCACCCCGCCGGAAACCAGGCCGGTTTGATTATGATTTTCCAGAGCCACCAACGACACCACCGCGCCCGACTGCACCATGGCGACGATCTGCACCGCATACAACGCCACCCCCGCCGCGGCGTAGGCCGCCAACATCGCGGCGCCCGTTCGCCGCCCGCGCTTTCCCGCCAAGCCCGCCAGGAAACTCCCGAACTTAAAATACAAATACGCCTCGGCCGCCGCGCCCGCCGCCGCCACCGCGCCGATCCGCCACGCCTCCCCCTCGACGGTCGGCCGGCATTTCCAGGAAACCACCACGAAAACGCCCGCCATTATCGTGGTAAAAATCCTCAACAACTCGCGCTGCGTGAGCCCGCGCCGGAGACGTGAAACGGGATTGGACGGATTGATCACGATGAAGAAGGGGAAACCGCAGGGGCCGAAATGGTCGTGTTTCATCACGCGTGACAAATACGTTCGCGCCCTCGGCGATTGCGTTTCCCCGCCGCCTTGGCCCGTCTTTCGCCTACGCACGATGCCCGAGATCCCGCCCCCCAGCCCTTCGCCTCGCCACCGCGCTCCTATCGCCGGGTCTCGAGGGTAAGACCAAGACCCTGTTAAAATCGCTTTACCTGCGCAGCCGTCATTGCACGCAACTCTGCTTCCGACGCTTTATCCCGACCTGACTCCGCCATGACCCAGGTCCCCGCGCTCCCCCGGCTTCTCAAACGTCTTCGCCATGGCGGCCCCCGCTGGCTGCTCGAAACGATGAGAGATCACCTGCATCCCGCGCGACCGCGTTTCCACGACGGCGCGGCCGCGATGTTGCGCGCAGGCCGCGCCCTCGAGATCGGCGGCCCGAGCCGGCTCTTTCGCCGCGGCGGAGGCCTGCCCGCCTACGCCTGGCTCGACCAGATCGACAATGTGAACTTTTCCGCCGCCACGTCTTGGGAAACCGACCTCCGCGACGGGGGCGCGTTCCGCTTTCATCCCGCCAAGTCCCCCGGACGCCAATACCTGAGCGAAGCGTCCGCCCTCGCCCGCATCGCCGATGACGGCTACGATGCCGTTCTCAGCTCCCACTGCCTCGAACATCTCGCGAATCCACTCGCCGCATTAAACGAATGGCGCCGCGTCACCCGTCCCCGCGGCCACCTGCTCCTCGTTCTGCCCGATCCAAGTCTAACCTTCGACCACCGACGCCCGATCACGTCGCTCGAACACCTTGTGGACGACCACGAAACCGCCGTCGGCGAAGACGACCTCTCCCACCTCGACGAGGTCCTGTCCCTCCACGACCTCCGCCTCGACCCCGCCGCCGGCACGCGTCCCGAATTCGAGCGGCGGTGCCGCGACAATTTCCGCCACCGTTGCCTGCATCACCACGTCTTCGATCTCGCGCTGCTCGAAGCCTCGCTCTCCAAAGCCGGCTGGGAGGTTCTCGCCGTGGAGAAGCTCGCCCCGCTCCACCTCGTCGCCTGGGCGCGCAAACCGGAGGTCTCCACCCCGTGAAAATCGCCTACCTCGGCCAGATGGCGGACGTCTCCCGCGAGACCAGCATCGCCAAAAAAATCCGCGACCAGGTCCGCGCCTGGCGGGCCGCCGGCCACGACTGTCGCTACTTCGCCTTGGCGCCCTCGGCAGAACTCTGGACCGGCCTCGCGACCACCGCCGAGGCGACGATCGTTCGCCGAGGTTCCGCCTGGAGCCGTCCCTTTCGCTCCCTCGCCCTCTGCCGTGCGCTCGCCGACTGGCGGCCCGACATCGTCTACTTTCGCTACGCCCATCACGAAGCCGGCCTCCCCGCCCTCTTCGCCCGGGTCCCCGCCGTCGCCGAAATCAACTCCGACGACACCTTCGAATACGCGCTCACGCTAGGCCCAGCCAAAAACCTATACCACCGGCTCACCCGCCGCCGCCGGCTCGAATGAAGAGACGATCAGGAACGCGCTATCCGAGCCGATCCCCGCTTTCCGCCCCCCGCTCTACGGCGACGGCGACGCAGCCAACCGCATCGCCGCGGATTTGGCCGGCGCCGCCCCGGCCACCCCGGCGCGCTTGCCCTCCGCCGAATCGCCGTCACGCGGATAAATCAGGTTATATTTTTCGTAGCGATAGAACGCCTCCACATAGCGCCGATAACGCGCGAACTCCTCCGCGATCCCTGGCGGAAGCTCGCCGGAGTAATGCACCTTGCCGCCTTCGATGGCGTGAAACTGCGCGCCAAAAGCGGCCACCTCGAACCGAGGCGCCTCCGCCTTCTCGAAAATCGAGCGCCTCAAAAACGAGTGGGGGCCGGGGGCCACGCCCAACAGGTGCAACATCGAGGGCGCAAAACCCAGCGACGTCGCCAATCCGCAATCGTATGCCGTCGGCAATTCGAGAAACTCCGCGTGCACCATCAGCGGTATCCGATCACAGAACGCCAGCTGGTAGTCCCCGTCCCTCCTCACGATCTCGTAATAGGCCGGCTCGGGGTAATGCGCGTGGTCCGTGGTCAGCACCAACACGGTGTTCGCCGCCCAGCGCGACCGCTTGAACCAGGCGAAAAAGCGCCCGAACTCCGTATCCAGATTATGGATATTGTTTAGCACCGGGTTCGTTCCGGGGCCGAATCGCGCCCCGTCGGCCGGGACGTCGAAGGTGGCGTGCGTCCCGAGATTGTAGAGACCCGCGAAAAACGGCTTCCCCGGCGCCCCTTCCCTGCGCCTCAAATACTCCGTGAGCGCCGCCAGGCTTTCCCGGTCGGTCAAGGCCCGCTCGTATCGTCCGTCCCGGGGCGCGCCCTTGTTTTCCAACAAGGTTTCCTGCGCCTCCTCCATCGTCAGCACGTCGTCGAACCCGAGCATGTCCAGCATCGCGTTCAACCCGTTCGCCTCCGGATGCGGACTGAAAAACACCGTCTCGTAACCCACCTCCTTCAAGATGTCCGCCAGCGTGCGGTAGCCATGCGATGCCCGAAGCGCGTCCCGGTCGTATTTCAACCCGTTTTCCCACGCGCCTCGCTCCGGAAAACACGACGCCATCTGCCCGTGCAAACCGCGAAACGTGGCCGCGGTGTGGCTGTAATAATTCAGCACGCGCATCGTTCCCGCCTCCTCCGCGAACCTGTCCATGGCCGGCGTCAACCCCGCCCGTCGCCGGTCATAGACGCCGATCGTTCGCGCCGACAGCCCCTCGAAAAAGAGCACGACGACATTCGGCCTGTCCGGCGCGCCGGGCCGCCGGGCAAACGCCGGCTCGGCCGCCGTGTCTCCCACCCGCAGAAACGGATACTTTTGTCCGCCCGCAAAATAAAACGGCTCCTCGTGACTGGTCGGCACCTCCGGCAGGCCGCCAAGCGCCTCGCCCGCCATCGCCATGCTCGCATTCCGCGCCAAGGCCGTCAAAGGAGTCGCCTCGGCCGGTTCCGCCCGACGCTGCGGAAACGGATTCGTCAGCTCGAAATTGCAGAGCGCCACCACCATCCCGCACCCCGCCGCCAAAAGAGCGCGCCGCCCCCGTCCGCTCCCTTCCATCGTTTCGGCCGCCTCCGTCCGGGCTCTCGCCGCCAGCACCGCAAAACCCACCCAGAGAAAAACTCCCAGCGCCACCACCACCTGCTTCACCCCGCCGGAAACCAGGCCGGTTTGATTATGATTTTCCAGAGCCACCAACGACACCACCGCGCCCGACTGCACCATGGCGACGATCTGCACCGCATACAACGCCACCCCCGCCGCGGCGTAGGCCGCCAACATCGCGGCGCCCGTTCGCCGCCCGCGCTTTCCCGCCAAGCCCGCCAGGAAACTCCCGAACTTAAAATACAAATACGCCTCGGCCGCCGCGCCCGCCGCCGCCACCGCGCCGATCCGCCACGCCTCCCCCTCGACGGTCGGCCGGCATTTCCAGGAAACCACCACGAAAACGCCCGCCATTATCGTGGTAAAAATCCTCAACAACTCGCGCTGCGTGAGCCCGCGCCGGAGACGTGAAACGGGATTGGACGGATTGATCACGATGAAGAAGGGGAAACCGCAGGGGCCGAAATGGTCGTGTTTCATCACGCGTGACAAATACGTTCGCGCCCTCGGCGATTGCGTTTCCCCGCCGCCTTGGCCCGTCTTTCGCCTACGCACGATGCCCGAGATCCCGCCCCCCAGCCCTTCGCCTCGCCACCGCGCTCCTATCGCCGGGTCTCGAGGGTAAGACCAAGACCCTGTTAAAATCGCTTTACCTGCGCAGCCGTCATTGCACGCAACTCTGCTTCCGACGCTTTATCCCGACCTGACTCCGCCATGACCCAGGTCCCCGCGCTCCCCCGGCTTCTCAAACGTCTTCGCCATGGCGGCCCCCGCTGGCTGCTCGAAACGATGAGAGATCACCTGCATCCCGCGCGACCGCGTTTCCACGACGGCGCGGCCGCGATGTTGCGCGCAGGCCGCGCCCTCGAGATCGGCGGCCCGAGCCGGCTCTTTCGCCGCGGCGGAGGCCTGCCCGCCTACGCCTGGCTCGACCAGATCGACAATGTGAACTTTTCCGCCGCCACGTCTTGGGAAACCGACCTCCGCGACGGGGGCGCGTTCCGCTTTCATCCCGCCAAGTCCCCCGGACGCCAATACCTGAGCGAAGCGTCCGCCCTCGCCCGCATCGCCGATGACGGCTACGATGCCGTTCTCAGCTCCCACTGCCTCGAACATCTCGCGAATCCACTCGCCGCATTAAACGAATGGCGCCGCGTCACCCGTCCCCGCGGCCACCTGCTCCTCGTTCTGCCCGATCCAAGTCTAACCTTCGACCACCGACGCCCGATCACGTCGCTCGAACACCTTGTGGACGACCACGAAACCGCCGTCGGCGAAGACGACCTCTCCCACCTCGACGAGGTCCTGTCCCTCCACGACCTCCGCCTCGACCCCGCCGCCGGCACGCGTCCCGAATTCGAGCGGCGGTGCCGCGACAATTTCCGCCACCGTTGCCTGCATCACCACGTCTTCGATCTCGCGCTGCTCGAAGCCTCGCTCTCCAAAGCCGGCTGGGAGGTTCTCGCCGTGGAGAAGCTCGCCCCGCTCCACCTCGTCGCCTGGGCGCGCAAACCGGAGGTCTCCACCCCGTGAAAATCGCCTACCTCGGCCAGATGGCGGACGTCTCCCGCGAGACCAGCATCGCCAAAAAAATCCGCGACCAGGTCCGCGCCTGGCGGGCCGCCGGCCACGACTGTCGCTACTTCGCCTTGGCGCCCTCGGCAGAACTCTGGACCGGCCTCGCGACCACCGCCGAGGCGACGATCGTTCGCCGAGGTTCCGCCTGGAGCCGTCCCTTTCGCTCCCTCGCCCTCTGCCGTGCGCTCGCCGACTGGCGGCCCGACATCGTCTACTTTCGCTACGCCCATCACGAAGCCGGCCTCCCCGCCCTCTTCGCCCGGGTCCCCGCCGTCGCCGAAATCAACTCCGACGACACCTTCGAATACGCGCTCACGCTGGGCCCAGCCAAAAATCTATACCACCGGCTCACCCGCCGCCGCGTCCTCCGCTCGGTCTCCGCCTTCGTCCCCGTCACAAACGAACTTTCCCGCATCGCGGTTTCCTTCGACCGCCCGGTCGAGGTCATCGCAAACTCCATCGGCCTCGCCGACCTTTCGCCCCTCTCGCCCGCCCCCTCCGACGCCCCGCCCCGCCTCGCTTTCATGGGCACCGCGCGCACCCCGTGGCACGGCCTCGATCGCATCGCCGAACTCGCCCGCCTCTTCCCCGACTGGGGTTTCGATGTCGTCGGCGACGACTCCGAAACCTGGCCCGCCGACCAAGCCGGCCCCGTGCCCCCCAACCTCGCGCTCCACGGCACGCTTTCGCGCGAACGCTACCTTCCCCTCCTCGCCGCCGCCACCGCCGCCCTCGGCACCTTCGGCCTTTACCGCAAAGGCATGCACGAGGCCTGCCCGCTCAAGGTCCGCGAATACCTCGCCCTCGGCCTCCCCGTCATCGGAGCCTGCGCCGACACCGACATCCCCGACGACGCGGACTACCATCTGCGTCTCCCCAACGACGCCGCCCCGCTCGCCCCCCGTCGCGACGCCATCGCCGCCTTCGTCGAGCGCTGGCGTGGTCGTCGCGTCCCCCGCGCTTCCATCGCCCACATCGACACCGCCGTGAAAGAGACCCGCCGCCTCGCCTTCATGGCCCGCGTCGTCGCCGGCTGGCGCGCCGCACGCGGACTTCCCCCGCTCGGCCCGCGCCCATGATCCCCGCCGCGGTCATCACCTTCCATCCGGACAAGGGATGGCCCGACCGGCTCGACGCCGTCCTGCGGGAGCACCCCCGCGTGGTCGTCGTGGACAACTCCTTGTCCGCCGAAGCCCGCGAGTTCGTGACCGCCGTGCTCTCATCCCGGCGCGGCGCCACCCTCGTGGCTCAGCCCGACAACCCCGGAATCGGCACGGCGCTCAACCTCGCCTTCGCATCGTTATCCTCCGAAGGCCACGAGCGGGCCGTCGCCTACGACCAGGACAGCACCCCCGCCTCCGGTTTCGTCGAGGCGCTTGCCACCACCGCCGCCGCCCGCCCCCGTGCAGCCGTCGTCGGCGCGAACTGGACCGATCCACGCCGCCCCGGCCGCCCCGCGCTCTTCCTGCGCCCGGCCGGACCCTTCGGCCTCGTCTTCCGACGCATCCCGGCCAGCGACGACCTCGCCGGCATCCTCTGCGTAATCACCTCGGGCGCCCTTTTCGATCTCGGGGTCTGGCGCGACCTGGGCGGCTTCGACGAGGGCCTTTTCCTGGACCTCGTGGACACCGACTACTGCCTGCGCGCCCGTCGCGCCGGACATGACATCGCCGCGTCCGCCCGCGCGATCCTCCTTCACCACCGCGGCGAGAAGCGGTCCGGCCGTTTGCTCGGCCGCGAATTTCATCCCGCGCACACGCCCCCCTTCCGCCTGCGCTGCCTCACCCGCAATCGCCTCCTCCTGTTCCGGCGCAACCGGCTCCGCCCCTTGGCATGGACGACCTACGAGTTTGCCTACGCGTGGAAGCTTGCGGCCGACGCGCTCCTCTTCGAACCCGGGAAACGCGCCCGCTTTGCCGCGATGCTCGCCGGCGTTCGGGACGGGATACTTGGTCGCGACGGCCCCGTCCGCCCCTCATGAATTCCCTTCCCAACCATAAGCGTTCGGAGAAACTCCCCCGCCCCCGGCAATGAAACTCTCCATCGTCATCCCCTGCTACAACGAGGTCCGCACCATCCGCACCATCGTCGACGCCGTTCGCGCCGCCCCGGTCGCGGACCGGGAGATCATCGTCGTCGACGACTGCTCGCGCGACGGCACCCGCGACCTTCTCAAAAGCGAGATCGCGCCCCTCGTGGACAAGATCCTCTACCACGAGGTCAACCAGGGCAAAGGCGCCGCCCTCCGCACCGGCTTCGCCGCCGCCACGGGCGACGTCGTTCTCATCCAGGACGCCGATCTCGAATACGATCCCCAGGAATACCCGCTCCTCCTCGGCCCCATCGAGGCCGGCCAGGCGGACGTCGTCTTCGGCTCCCGCTTCATGGGCGGCGGCCCGCATCGCGTCGTCTACTTCTGGCACATGGTGGGCAACAAGTTCCTCACCCTGCTCTCCAACATGTTCACCAACCTCAATCTCACCGACATGGAGACCTGCTACAAGGTGATGAAACGCGAGGTCGTGAAACAAATTTCCATCGAGGAGAACCGCTTCGGCTTCGAGCCCGAGATCACCGCGAAAATCGCGAAGATCCCCGACATCGTCATCTACGAGGTCGGCATCAGCTACTACGGCCGGACCTACAAGGAGGGGAAGAAAATCGGCTGGCGGGACGGCTTCCGCGCCTTGTATGCGATAGTCAAATACAACGTCCTCCGCTGAGCGGTTTCTCCCCGACGACCGGTCCCCGCCCCGCTCCTCACGCCCATCCATATGCCCAAGACAATCCTGGTCACCGGCGCGTCCGGCCTCATCGGATCCGAGGTCGCCACTTATTTCGCCCAAGAGCTTGGCTACGTCGTCCACGGCCTCGACAACAACCAGCGCGCCGTCTTCTTCGGCCCCCAGGGCGACACCCGCTGGAACCGCGTCCGCCTGGAACGCGAGTTGACCGGCTACGTCCACCACGATCTCGACATCCGCGACCGCGCCGGCGTCCTGGCCTTGGTCCGTGAACTGAGGCCCGCCGCCATCGTCCACGCCGCCGCCCAGCCTTCGCACGACCGCGC